>QHVJ01000081.1 GCA_003222275.1 Acidobacteriota bacterium
GAAGGGAACCTCGTAGTTCTGGACGCTCGGCTCCGATTCCTCTTCCGGGCGATAGCGGGCGATGGCAAGTGTTACGGTTGGCGGCATCTCTCGCTACCTCCCGTAGACCCGCTGGCCGGGAGGCCAGCGGGTGATGGTGACGGGCGCGTACGCGATGCGGGGGCGACCGCCCTCGCCCCGTGAGGCCAGGGAGTGCTTCAGGAAGGCCCCATCGTCCCGCTGGGGATGGTCGGTGCGCTGGTGCGAGCCGCGGGATTCCCGCCGCTCCAGCGCCGACTGCACGATCGTCTGGGCCACGTCCAGCATGTAGGACAGCTCCAGGGCCGCCGTCAGGTCGGTGTTGAACGTGTAGCTGTGGTCGTCGAGTGAGACGTCCTCGAACCGGTCCTGAAGAGACTGAAGCTTCCCCGCCGCGTCCTTGAGGGTGGGCTCCGTCCGGTAGATTCCCGCGCTCGTCTCCATGGTCTGGTGCATCTCGGAGCGAAGGGTGGCGATCTTCTCCTTGCCGCCCGTCTTGCGCAGGAACTTCTCCTCGAGGCGCCGGTGCTCGTCCTGGGCCTGAGCGTGGAGCGAGGGACTCGGGCTTCCTCCCTCCGCGGCGAAGGCCGCGGCCGCCTTGCCCGCCCGCGCCCCGAAGACCAGGAGCTCGGTCAGCGAGTTCGAGCCGAGCCGGTTGGCCCCGTTGATGCTCACGCAGGCGGCCTCGCCGGCGGCGTAGAGTCCGCGGAGCGGCGTGGCCCCCTGCGTGTCGGTCGAGATGCCGCCCATCATGTAGTGGACGACGGGGCGCACGGGGATCATCTCTCGGACGGGATCGATGTTCATGTACTTGAGGCACAGCTCCCGGACGAAGGGGATCTTCCTCTCGATCACCTTCTCCCCCAGGTGGCGCACGTCGAGGTGGACGTAGTGGCCGTAAGGTCCTTCGAGCGTGCGCCCCTTCTCCTGCTCCTTGACGAAGGCCTGGGAGAGCCGGTCGCGGGGACCCAGCTCCATGGACCGGAGCACGGGCTTCGGCTCCGGCTTGCCCAGGTCGTAGTCTTGGAGATAGCGGTAGCCGTCCTTGTTGAGGAGCCAGCCACCCTCGGAGCGCGCGGCCTCGGTGATGAGGATGCCGGTAAAGGGCAGACCCGTGGGGTGGTACTGGACGAACTCCATGTCCTTGAGGGGCGCGCCCGCCCGATAGGCCAGGGCCATGCCGTCGCCGTTCTTGATGTTGGCGTTGGTAGTGAAGGGGAAGACCTTGCCGCAGCCGCCCGTGCAGACGATGACGGCCCCGGCGGCGATGGCCAGGACCTTCCCCGTGGCCAGCTCGATGGCCACCACCCCCTGGCAGCGGCCCTCGTCCACGAGGAGCTTCGTGACGAAACACTCGTCGTAGCGGCGGACGGGCTCGTACTTGAGGCTGGTCTGGAAGAGGGTGTGGAGCATGTGGAAGCCGGTCTTGTCGGCGGCGAACCAGGTGCGCTCCCTCTTCATCCCTCCGAACGGGCGCACCGCGATGTGCCCGTCGGGCTCCCGGCTCCACGGGCAGCCCCAGTGCTCCAGGCGCACCATCTCCTCGGGCGCCTCCCGGACGAAGGCCTCCACCGCGTCCTGATCGCAGAGCCAATCGCCCCCGGAGATGGTGTCGTAGGCGTGCTCGTCCAGGCTGTCTCCGGCCTTGATCACCGCGGCCGCCCCCCCCTCCGCCGAGACGGTGTGGCTGCGCATGGGATAGACCTTGGAGATCACGGCCACGCGCAGCTTCGGATCCATCTCGGCGACGGCGATGGCCGCGCGTAGACCGGCCCCGCCGCCGCCCACCACGAGGACGTCGCAGGAAAAGAGATCCATGGCTTGGGCTTGAGCCAGGACACTACGCCGCCGGCCCCGCCGGCGTCAAGGCTTCAACGACCGGCTTCCGAAGTCGTGGTCCGCACGAAGTCACTCGGGGGCGATCGACAGCGCCGAGAGCTTGCCGTCGGGCGCCACGCCCAGCCTCACGCGCAAGGTCCGTCCCCCGTCGTAAGCCACCGCATAGCGATAGACGCGGTCGTCGCCGAGCTCGCGGCGCTCCATGAGGTCGAGGCGCTGGGGCTCGCCCACGCCCTTGAGAAGCTCGGCGTATCGCTTGGCGGCGTCCGGGAAGAAGCCGGCCCGGACGTAGGCGAACTCGTCCGGGGAGAGCCGGCCTTCGCGGGCAAACGCGAGCAGGGCCCGCAGCCGCGCCGTGACCTGCGGCTCCCGGTCGGCGATCGGGCCCGGCGCCGGCGGGGCCAGCTTCGGGTCGATGATCGCCGCGATACCGCTCACGAAGCGGTCCGGCTCCGCCTCGGCGAGGTTGGCGAGGACGATGATCGTCAGGTCGTTTCCGAGGTAGCGGGCGATGTGGGTTCGAAAGCCCTGCCACGAGCCGCCATGCTGGATCAGCGGTTGGCCGGCCACCTCGTCGATCCCCCAGCCGAAGCCGTAGGGAAACGTCTTTCCGCTGTTCAGCCGCACCGGCTGGAACACGGCCGCCCAGCTCTCCGGCTCGAGCACGGCCCGTGAACGCAGGCCCTTGTCCCAGGCGATCAAATCGAGGACCGTGAAGTACAGCGATCCGTCGGCGGTCGTGTTGAGCTTCGGGGCGACCCATTCCTGGTTCTTCAGCTCCCCGCCGACGAGGCGGTACCCGGCCGCGCGGTTGGGGACGATGTCCTCCTCGCTGATGATCCGCGCCGTCTTCATCCCCAGCGGCGTGAAGATGCGGTCCCTCAGGACGTCGCCGTAGAAGCGTCCCGACGCGCGCCGCACGAGGACCCCCAGCACCAGGTATCCGGTGTTGCTGTAGTTCCAGCGCGAGCCGGGTGCGAACTCGAGCTTGAGGCCGAAGGCCATCCGGGCCAGCTCGTCCTCGGTGTAATCGCGCCTGAGATCGATGGTGCCCTCGGTGTAGTCGGGGATGCCGGACGTGTGGGTGAGCAGATGGCGGACGGTGATGCCTCCGAACGCCGGCGGAGCCTCCGGGAAGTACTTCGCGATCGGGTCGTCGAGGGCCAGCTTTCCCTCCTCGACGAGCGTCATCACGGCCGCGGCCGTGAACTGCTTGCCGAGGGAGCCGGACTGGAAGACGGTCTCCGGCCGCACGGGCACGTTGTGCTCGACGTTGGCATGGCCGTAGCCCTCGGCCTTCAAGACCTTCCCGTGATCGACGACGGCGACGGCGACCCCGGGGACTTTCTCGCGGGCCATCTCGGCGCGGACGAACTCGTCCACGCGGCCGAGCGTGTCCGCGGAAGCGGTCGGGGCGAGGAGCACGAGCAGGAGAGCTTTCATCAGGGTGGATCGGTCCTAGCTCCGTCGCCGACGGTCGACCCGCGACTTGCCGCGACGAGCCGGCCGCGCCTTGTCTCGCGCCGCACCTCCGCCCGGGCTTCCGCGTCGCAGCGCGCTGGGGACCGGAAGCGTGAAGTACAACTGGGTGCCCTTCCCGGCCTTGCTCTCGGCCCAGATCCGGCCGCGGTGCGCCTCGACGATGCACTTCGAGATGTAGAGCCCGAGACCCTGGCCCCTCCGGTCGTTCTTGCCCACCTGCCAGAACCGCTCGAAGATCGCCTCCAGCATCGGAGCGGGAATTCCCACGCCGGTGTCGCTGATGCAGAACCGAAGCATGCCTCGGGCCGCTTCGACCCGGACGACGATCTGGCCTCCGGGAGAGGTGAACTTGATCGAGTTCGCGATGAGGTTGGCGAGGACCTGAAGCATCCGATCGTGATCGAACTCCGCGAGGAAGGGGCCGTCGGGGACCTCCGCCGAGAGAGAGACGCCCGTTTCGAGAGCGGCGGGCCGGAACGTCTCCATCGCCTCCACCACCAGAGCCGCGGCGTCACCTTCCATGGGCGTCAGCGCGAGCTTCCCGGCGTCGATGCTGGTAACGTCGACGAGATCGCCGACGAGCCGATTCATCCGCGCGACGTAGCGCCGGATGCGGCTGGCCGCGTCCGAGACGTGCGGGTCCGGTTCCTTGTCGCCCAGGCGCAGCAGCTCCAGGCTGAGGACGACCCCGTTGAGCAGGTTGCGCACGTCGTGGGCGACCATACCCAGGAAGTCGTCGCGGTGCGCGACGGCGTCGTCGGAACGGGCGCGCTCGGTCAGGAGATACGCGTCCGTGACCGCCCTCTCGTGCACCAGCAGCGCGGCCAGCGCGTCCGCCTGGTCCTTGCGGTCGCTGCGGAGGGTGACGTCCGCGCTGGCGCGTTCGCCGCGGACGGCGAGGTCGGCCCGGGCTCTCTCGCCGACGACGGCGCCGGCGGCCGCGGGCCGCCGCGGCCGGAGCGACTCGTGATCCGCCCTGAGGCGCGCGGCGCTCAGCACCGCGTCGGCGACCGTCCGTGCATGGTCGACCACGCCGTCGGCGTCGCGCTCGGCGGAGGCACGGTTGGCCTTCCGGGCCTCGTCGGTCTTCTTCCGCTCGGTGCGGAGGCTGTCGTCCGTCTTCGTGCGCTCTCGCGAGCGACCGTGATGCTTGGGAGCCACCACCCCGACTTTACTACTGGATCGACGCCGCGGCACCCCTTCGTTGCGCAGGCACGGCGACACTCCGGTATGCTCCCCGCCGAGGCAAGACCGAAGGAGCGCCGCGTCTGAACACCGCCCTCGCGCAAATGAGCGTGCCCTTGGCGGCCCGCCTGCTGGCCGACCAGGCCTTCTCGCGCGCCGCGGGGGCGCCGCTCGTGCACGGCAATGCGGTGCGCCTGCTCCGGGACGCGCAAGAGAACTATCCCGCCTGGCTCCACGCGATCCAGACGGCCACGGCCACCGTCCACTTCGAGATGTACATGGCTCATGCCGACGAGGTCGGCGAGCGCTTCGTGGACGCCCTCGTGGCGAAGGCGCGCGAGGGCGTAGCGGTGAGGATCGTCTATGACTGGCTGGGTGCCCTGGGCGTCCGGCGGCACGGCCTGTGGCGCCGGCTGCGCGAGGGTGGCGTCGAGGTCCGCTGCTTCAACCCGCCTCGCTTCCTCGAGCCTCTGGGATGGGTCGCCCGCGACCACCGCAAGTGCCTGATCGTGGACGGGCGCGTGGCCTTCGTCAGCGGCCTGTGCGTCGGGAAGATCTGGGAGGGTTGGCCCGAGCGGGGACTCCCCGGCTGGCGGGACACCGGCGTCGAGATCCTCGGCCCCGCCATCGCCGACGTGGCCCGGGCCTTCTCCGAGACCTGGGCGGCGTGCGGGAGCCCGCTGCCAGAGGAAGAGCGACCGAAGCCGGGGACGCGCCCCGACGAAGGCCAGGTGGCGCTCCGCGTCGTGGCCACGACGTCGGGCACGACCGGCCTCTACCGGCTCGATCCCCTGATGGCCGCCCTCGCGCGCCGCACGTTGTGGCTCACCGACGCGTATTACGCGGGCACGCCCGCGTACGTGCAGGCCCTTCGTAGCGCCGCCCAGGACGGGGTCGACGTGCGCCTGCTCGTGCCTGGTCGAGGAAGCGACCTCCGTCTGATGCAGGCGATCTCGCGGGCAGGGTATCGCCCGCTGCTGGACGGGGGGATCCGAGTGTTCGAGTGGAACGGCCCGATGCTCCACGCCAAGACGGCGGTGGCCGATGCGCAGTGGGCCCGGGTGGGGTCCAGCAACCTCAACCTGGCGAGCTGGATGGGCAACTGGGAGCTCGACGTCGTGGTGGAGGACGAGTCTTTCGGCGAAGCCATGGAGGCCATGTACCTGGACGACCTCGGCCACGCCACGGAGATCGTGCTCGAGCAGCGGCGGCGCGTGCGTCCAGCGGGAGGAGGCCAGCTCCCCCGCCGGCGAGGCGTCGGAGGCACCGCGGGCCGCGCCGCGGCGGGCGCGCTTCGGATCGGGCACGCCATCGGATCCGCCCTCACCGCTCGGCGCCTCCACGGCCCCGCCGAGCAACGGCTCATGATGCAGGGAGGGCTGGCGCTCACCGCGGTGGCGGCGATGGCGTTTCTCTGGCCGCGGCTCGTCGCGTGGCCCCTCGGCGTGCTGTCCCTCTGGCTCGCGCTGTCCCTGCTCCTCCGCGCTCGCCGCCGGTGACAGACCGCGGGCACGGCTCCCCGCGAGATACACTATCGGTGTCGTGTTCTTCCTCGATGCGCGTGCCGCGCGAGTCACCTGGACCGTCCTCGTCTTCGCGGCGGGCCTCCGACTCCTGTATCTGCTCCGCACGCCGATCCTCCTGTTCGTCTTCTCGCTGTTCTTCGCGTACCTGATCTTTCCCATCGTGCGCGTCGTGGAACGTGGGCTACCGCGGTGGGGCGGCCGTCCGCTGGCGATCGGCGTGGTCTACCTCTTGCTGCTGCTCGCGCTCGTCGGGGTCGGGTTGGGCGTGGGACCGCGGCTCACCGATGAAGTGACGCTGCTGACCCAGAAGGCGCCGCAGATGGCCCAACAGATCGCGAGCGGTCAGATCATCATCGACTTTCTACAGAAACGCGGCTGGGAAGCCGAGCGGGTGCGGCAGGTCGAGGGTGCGGTGCGCGCCCACGCCGGGCAGATCATCGGCTACGTCCAGGGCGCGCTGGCCGCTGGGCTCAGGTGGCTGGCGGGGGCGTGGGTCATCGTGCTCGTGCCGGTCTTCGCGTTCTTCATCCTGAAGGATGCCGAGCCGGCGGCGGCGGGGATCGACGGCCTCATCGAGGTGCCGCGGCACCGCGAGCTCTGGCGCGACATCGCCGAAGACGTCCACCTGTTGCTCGCCAAGTACGTCCGTGCGCTGATCCTGCTCTCGCTGATCACGTTCGTCGTGTGGGCGGCGGTGTTCTACCTGGCGGGCGTGCCGTACCCCGTCGGGTTGGCCGCGATCGGGGGTGCCCTCGAGTTCCTACCCATCGTCGGCCCGCTGACGGCCGGCGTGATCGTCGTCGGCGTCGCCCTCTTCAGCGGCTACGCCCACCCCTGGCTTCTCGTGGCCTTCGTCCTCGTCTGGCGCGGCATCCAGGACTACGTCTCGAGCCCGCTCGTGATGGGACGCGGCATCGAGCTGCATCCCGCCGTCGTCATCTTCGGCGTCATCGCCGGCGGGGAGATCGGCGGCCCCGTCGGCATGTTCCTCTCGGTTCCCGTCCTGGCCGCCCTTCGCGTGGTCTGGCGCCGCGTGCGGGCCTCACGAAGCAGGACGGAACCCGAACAGGTCGGCGTCCGCGCCGGTTGACCCTTGGCCGCCCGAAAGGTCGCACCCTCAGTGCAGGCTTCCATCGCTCGACATAGGCTGCGGTTGGTGAACGCCTCGACGGCGGAGCGCTCTTCCGCATCTTTCGGTTGATAGCCACCAGGTTGCGGCGCGCCGTCTTCCACGGTCGCGAACTGCACGCGGTGTTTGGACGGATCTTGCCAGGAGACGGCCTGCGGTGCGGACACCGGCGCCAGGGACGTCAGTACCAAGCAGCCACTCAGCCGCCAAGACGATCGCACGCCGGATGACCTCAGATCTCCGAGTACAAGACGAGCTCCCACGGATGCGGCCCCACCCCCACTTTCAGGGTTGCCCCGATCCGACTTTCCTGGCGTACGCGATGGCGCGCCTCCTGCTCCCGCCCTAGCTTTGAGCCAGGAGGCAGCGTCATGCCACCGCTTCTGGTGTGCAGGCCGTTACGACCGTTACGACGGCTCATGAGAGCCATCCTCCAGGCTATCGCGGGCGGAGGGCTGTTTTAGCAGCCGCCGAGAACTCCCCTCCGGCGCGGGCGTTCGGCGCGCGAAGCGAAGCGTTTCCTTTGCCATCTCGCGTCCGATTCACTCGGACGCGAGATGCTCGATGACGCCAGGCGTGGAGCGGAGCGCGCCGCATTCGCTATCAGATGTCCGAGTACAGGACGAACTCCCACGGATGCGGCCGCAGCCGGATCGCGTCCACCTCGTTCTTCCGCTTGTAGTCGATCCAGGTCTCGATCAGGTCGGGCGTGAACACGTCTCCCTTGAGGAGGAACTGGTGGTCCTTCTCGAGGGCGTCGAGCACCACGTCGAGCGACCCCGGGAGCTGCTGGATCCTCTTCGCCTCGGACTCCGGCAGCTCGTAGAGGTCCTTGTCCACCGGCTTGCCGGGGTCGATCTTGTGGGCGATGCCGTCCAGGCCGGCCATGAGGCAGGCGGCGAACGAGAGATAGGGGTTGCAGGACGGGTCGGGGGTGCGGAACTCGATGCGCTTCGCCTTCTCCGAGCGCGAGTACATCGGGATGCGGATGCACGCCGACCGGTTGCGCTGGCTGTACACGAGGTTGATGGGTGCCTCGTAGCCCGGGACCAGCCGCCGGTACGAGTTGGTGGTGGGCGCGATGAGCGCGCACAGGGCGGGGGCGTGCTTGAGGATCCCGCCGATGTAGTAGAGGCAGGTCCGGGACACGTCGGCGTAGCTGCCCTTGTCGTAGAAGATGTTCTTGCCCTTCTTCCACAGCGACTGGTGCGTGTGCATCCCGGAGCCGTTGTCCTGGAAGAGCGGCTTGGGCATGAAGCAGGCGGTCTTGCCGTGCCGGCGGGCCGTGTTCTTCGCGCAGTACTTGTACCAGAGCACGGCGTCCGCCATCTTCGTGAGCGTGTTGTAGCGCATGTCCACCTCGGTCTGGCCCGCGGTGGCGACCTCGTGGTGGTGAACCTCCACCCGCACCCCGGTCGACTCCAGGGCCAGCACCATGTCGGACCGGATGTCCTGGAACTTGTCCATGGGCGGAACCGGGAAATAGCCCTGCTTGTAGCGCGGCTTGTAGGCCAGGTTGGGCCGCCCCGGCGTGCCCTCCTTGCCCGCGTTCCAGAAGCCGGCCTCGGAGTCGATGTAGTAGAAACCACAATTGTAGGTCTGGTCGAAGCGCATCTCGTCGAAGAAGAAGAACTCCAGCTCCGGCCCGATGTACACGGTGTCGGCGATCCCCGACCTCTTCAGGTGGGCCTCCGCCTTCTGGGCCACGTAGCGGGGGTCGCGGGTATACGGCTTGCTCGTGATGGGGTCGCGGACGTTGCAGATGAGCACCAGCGTGGGCACGGCGGTGAAGGGGTCCATGGCCGCGGTGTTGGGGTCCGGCATCAGCAGCATGTCGGACTCGTCGATGGTCTGGAAGCCGCGGATGGAGGATCCGTCGAACCCGATGCCTTCCGAGAACAGCTCCTCGTTCAGGTCGTGCGCCGGGATCGAGAAGTGCTGCCACAGTCCGGGAACGTCGACGAAGCGGAGGTCCACGATCCGGGCCCCCCGCTCCTTGGCCATCTTGATCGTCTCCCTGGGGGTCATGCGTCACCTCCTTTTCAGCTTTTGTCTAGGGCATCACCTCGGCCTCCCGGCGAGGACCAGCTCCAGCGGCGGGCCCTCGGCGACGAGGGCGGCTTTGCCGGCCCAGCCGAACAGGTTCTCGGCCGGCTCGTCGTCCTCTCCGAGCAGGAAGAGCTTGTTGATCCGCGTGAGGCGCGCGCGGCCGGTGCCGGGCGGCAAGGGCGGCTCGCCCTCCCGGGGCAGGCGGGTGTGCGCGCGAAGCCGCAGCGCGACCAGCCGGTCGGCCTCGCCCGGGGGCAGCGCCACCGCGCTGCGGAAGCAGCCACTGCGCGCGACGCGGAACTCCGGCCGGCCTCCGTCAGACTCGTACCAGCGGGTTTGGCCGCCGGGGCCGGCGGCGCCGAGGGCGAAGACGAGGGCGGCGTCCTGTACCTCGCCGCAGGCCTCGAGGCTCACGAACCGGCGTGGGTCGGGGATGTGGCCCGCGCCGGGCCGCGCGTCCTCGGCGACGCGGCCTTCGCGGCGCGCTTCTTGGGCGCTCACCCGGTACGTCCACGGGTGGGCGTCCATCACCGCCTCGCGGGAGACGTCGGTCAGGTCGAAGGGCTCGGGGGCGAGAGCGTACCGCCGCGTGGTGTCTCCCTGGTCGCCGACCATGTTGTTGTCGGTGACGACCCACTCCAGGGGATGCGTCCCCTCGTGGGGCCCGCGGAAGGGAAGCAGCTTGTGGTCCTTGCCCTGGAACTCCTCGCCCACGAGCTTCCCCGCGTCGTCCAGCTCCACGGAGTAGACGTACTCGATGTCGGTCGAGCGCCCCCACGTCGCCATCAGGCGGTCGATGGGCGTGCCTCCATCCTCGTTGGAGAAGATGACGGAGTAGCGCAGCCGGACGCCGCCGGGAATCGTCTCCCGCTCGCACCACATCAGGAGCGGCAGGTCGCTGAAGCGCTCGAGGGTGTCGGGTCGGGCGTGAAGGATCGGCGCGAACGCGAGCATCGCGTGGTCGCTGGCATCCTCGGGAACGATGGCGTAGCGCGCGGGCTCGACCGTGACCTCGCCCGCGTGCTTGGCGGAAGCGCCGCGGTCGAGGCGGATCTGCAGCCGGTGCGGACCCGCGGCGAGACGGCCAAGGGCCACGCGGTAGTCTGCGGGCGTCTCCCCCCGGCAGAGGATCAGGTGCTGCGAGTACTTCCCGTCGACCGAGAGGACGAGCCCGGCCGCCTCCCGGCCCGGCTGCGCCCAGTCGCACCGCTCGCACCCGAGGGTGAGCGTGACGACCACCTCGGACGGACGCTCCACGCGGAAGCGCTCCTCGCGCAGCAGCGGGCCGGCGGCCAGGAGCGCGAGGCCCAGGGCGGCGATCATCTCAGGTACTTCTCCGCGTTGTCCTTCGTCACCAGCTCGGTGCCGGTGTCGATGCGCTTCTCCACCGGCCGGCCGTCGAGCGCGGCCAGCGCGGCCTCGACACCCTTCTGCCCCATCGCCCGCGGGTTCTGCGCCACCGACCCCGCGAGCTTCCCGTCGACGGTGGCCTGCACGGCTTCCTTCGTCGCGTCGAAGCCGACGATCGCGACCTTGCCGCGCAGGCCCCGTGCGTCGAGCGCCTCCATGGCTCCGAGCGCCATCTGGTCGTTGGTGGCGAAGACCCCCTTCACGTCCGGGTGGGCGGTGAGGATGTTCTCCATCACCGTGAGGCCGAGCGAGCGCTCGCTGTTGGCCGGCTGCTGGGCGACGAGCTTCATGCCCGGCACCAGGGCCACGGCGTCGATGAAGCCCTGCGCGCGAGCGTCCTGCGACTCGTTGCCCGGCACGCCGCTGATGAGCGCCACCTCGCCCTTTCCCGCCAGCCGGTCGACCAGGCACTTGGCCGCGAGCTGGCCGCCGCGGCGGTTGTCGGTCCCGATGTAGCTCACCTTCTTCGCGAACGGCGCGTCGGTGTCGATGAGCACGACCGGGATCCCGCGGGAGGACGCCAGCTCGAGGGCCGACATCACCTGGGCCGAGCCGGCCGGCGAGACCACGAGCGCCTTCACCCCGCGGCGGACCTGGTCCTCGAGGATCGAGACCTGCTGGTCCACGTTGATCTCGCGGTCGGGGGCCACGATCGTGAGCTTCACGCCGGGCCTCTCTGCCGCGCCCGCCTTCGCGCCCGCGGCCACCATCAGCCAGAACTCGCTGTCCATCGCCTTGGTCACGAGCGCGATCGTGACGTCTTCCCGGCCCCGGTTGCACGCCCCGGCCGCGAGCCCGGCCAGGAGCGCCGCGGCCGCCAGCTTCCTCGTCACTATTCCCTCCCCACGCGCTGGCGCAGCACGTCGATGCAGACGGCGGCCACGATCACGGCGCCGATCACGATCATCTGCCAGTAGGCCGACACGTCGAGCAGGTTGAGCCCGTTGCGCAGGAAGCCGATGATGAGGGCGCCGATGAGCGTGCCTCCGGCCGTGCCCACCCCGCCGAAGAAGCTCGCGCCGCCCACGATCACCGCCGCGATCGCGTCCAGCTCCGCGCCCGAGCCCGCGAGCGGGAAGCCGGAGTTCATGCGCGCGGCCATGACGACCGCGGCCAGCCCGGCCGCCCCGCCCGAGAGCGCGTAGGCGAGGTTCAGCCGGCGGTCCACCGGGATGCCGCACAGGCGGGCGGCCTCTCGGTTTCCCCCGAGGGCGTAGAGGTCGCGTCCCCACACGGTCCGCGTGAGAAACAGGTGGCCCACCGCGTAGAGCACGCCGGCCACGAGCACGGGCGACGGGATGCCGAAGGCCGAGCCGGCCACCGTCTCGCGGAAGCGGGCCGGCAGCCCGCTGATGGGTACGCCGGAGGCCAGCAGCAGCGCCGCGCCTCGGGCCACGTTCATGGTGCCGAGCGTCGAGATGAAGGGATGCGGCAGCTTGAGGCGCGTCAGGAGGAGGCCGTTCAGGAGTCCGACGGCCACGCCGGCCACAACCGTCAGCGCGCACGCGAGGAAGCTCGGCGTCCCGCCGCGCATCATCAGCGCGAGCAGCACGATCGTGAGCCCCATGATGGAACCGATCGAGAGGTCGATGCCCGCGGTGATGATGACCACCAGCTGCCCGAGGGCGAGGACGGCGTTGATCGCGGACTGCCGCAGGACGTTCAGCAGGTTGTCGACCGTGAGGAAGTGCGGCGAGGCGATGGCGAGCACCAGGCAGAGCAGGGCGAGCCCGAGCAGCGGCCCGAGCCGCTGCCACCAGGTCGCCCGGGCCACCACCGGTACGGGGACGGCGGCCGCCTCGCTCATCTGGTTCCGGTGGCGAGGCGCAGCACTTCGGGCGCGCTCGCCTGCTCCCGGGACAGCTCTCCCACCAACCGCCCCTGGCGCATGACCACGATCCGGTCGCACAGCGCGAGCAGCTCGGGCAGCTCCGAGGAGGCGACGAGGATTGCGAGGCCACGATGGGCCAGCCCGCGCAGGTGGCGATGGATCTCGGCTTTCGCCCCCACGTCGACGCCGCGCGTGGGCTCGTCGAGCAGCAGCACCCGCGCCTCCGGACCCACCCAGCGGCCGAGGACGCACTTCTGCTGGTTGCCGCCGGAGAGCGTCCGGACCGGCGCGTCGAGGCCGCGGGTCTTGATGCGCAGCGCCTCCACCGCCCGGCGCGCGAACTCGCGCAGCCGGGCTCGGCGCAGGATCCCGAAGCGGCGGGTGCCGGGAGGGGTGACGAGGCCGATATTGTCCGCCACCGAGGCGGTCGGCACGAGCCCGAGCGCGCGCCGGTCCTCGGGCACGAGGCCGACGCCGGCCGCGATCGCGTCCCGCAACCTCCCCAGACGCCGCCAGCTCCCATCCGCGGCCCGCACGCGCACCTCGCCGCGGTCAGGGCGGTCGGCGCCGAACACGGTGCGCAGCATCCGCGAGCGCCCCGCGCCGACGAGGCCCGCCAGGCCCACGATCTCCCCGGCGCGCACCTCCAGCGAGACGTCGTGGAGCCGGCCCCGCCGGCCCAGCCCTCGTACCTCGAGCACGACCTCGCCCGCGGGCCGCTCGTCGCGCGCCGCGTCGACCGCGACCAGCTCCCGCCCCGACATGGCGAGGATCAGCCCGTCGTTGCCGGTTTCCGCGAGGGGAGCGGTCATGACCACGGCGCCGTCCCGCAGCACGGTCACCCGGTCGGCGAGGGCGCGCAGCTCCTCCAGCCGGTGCGAGATGTAGACGATGGCCGTGCCCCGGTCCCGCAGCGCGCGCAGCGTGAGGAAAAGCGAGTCCGTTTCCGCCGGCGAGAGTGACGAGGTGGGCTCGTCGAGGATGATGAGCCGCGCCCCGAAGTGCAGGGCGCGGGCGATGGCCACCAGTTGCCGCGGCGCGACCCCGAGCGTCTCCACCCGCCGCTCGGGGGCCATCTCCGAGCGGACGAGAGCCAGGGCGCGCCGGGCTTGCTTGCGCAGGAGCGCGCGGTCCACCACGCGGAGCGGCCCCCGGCGCGACGGCAGGCGCCCGAGGCCGACGTTCTCGGCCACGCTGAGGCTGCCCACGAGCTGAGGCTCCTGGTGGACCATGCTGATGCCGAGGTCCTGGGCGGCCCGCACGTCGCCGAGCGCGACCGGCCGGCCGTCCCAGAGCAGCACGCCCGCATCGGGACGCAGCGCGCCGGAAAGGACGGCCATGAGAGTCGACTTGCCGGCGCCGTTCTCTCCCGCCACGGCATGGATCTGGCCGGCGGCGAGGGCGAGGTTGACGTCGTGAAGGGCGACATGCCCCCCGAAGCGCTTCGAGATGCCCCGCACCTCGAGCAGAGGCGCCGTCGCCGGAGTGGCCATGGGGTTGGACGCGGAGTATAGCGCGCCCGGCCGTGACACCGGAGCCCATCGACGGCCCCGCCGGAGAGCCCGCCGTTGACCGGTCCGTGGCAGGAGCGTAGCCTCGTGCGAAGAGAAGTATCGCGAGTCTCTGCGGAGTTCCGGAACAGGGGAGGAAGATATGTTGCGGAAGTCCATGTCGGTGCCGGATGTTACGAACCCGAGAGGGGGACGATTCGCATCCCTGGCTCTCCGGGTGGCCGCGGTCTTGCTCCTGTTCCCCTCGCCGAGCAAGGGGGCTGCCGTGCCCCTGGCCGGTGCCGGCCAGTTTGCGGTCTTCCATTTGGGCTGCGGCACCGGGAGTGACGCGATCGGTGATCTGACGGTCAACACGGGCACGGTCGTCGGTGACGTGGGGATCGGCGGCGGTCCCACCCTCGGCGCCGAACCCCACGGCTTCGGGAAGTTCCAGAAGGGATCGATCGACGGGCGCCTCGTGGTGGATCAGAACGCCGCATTCGACGTCGTGTCGAAGAACTTCACCTTGACGGGGGGAGCGGTCTCGGGCCAGGACCTGCGGTCGGCCGTCGACGACGCGATCGCCGCCCAGGCGTCTGCGGCGGCCCTCGGGGGAACGGCGCTCGGGAACTTCACCGGCGGAGGCCTCGCCGCCGGCGTCTATCAGGCGGCCAGCTTCGACCTGAACAAGACGACCTTGACCATCACGGGAGGCGCTTCCGATAGATTCATCCTCAACATAAGCGGAGAGTTCGATTTCCATCAGAGCCAGATCGTGCTGCAGGGCGGGATCACCGCCAACAACGTCCTGTTCAACGTCCTGGGCCCCGGAGACCCCGTGACGGTCGGCCACGGCAAGAGCGTCTTTCTGGGCGACCTGCTGGCCGTGGACCGGAGCATCATCGTCTCCGAGCTCGGGGTCGACTCGGCCCCGGGAGCGGGGCCGGGCAATCCCGGCTTCGGGGGGCGGATCATCGGCGGCCTGTGCATGGACCTGATCGTGCACTCCGGCGCACAGGTGACCGGGCCCGCCGAATGCCCACCGGGGGATCTGAGCTGCTGCGACCCGGCGACCGACATCTCGTGTTGCTGTAACTCCACCGAAGAGTGCCACCCCGGGATTCCCTTCTGCGGGTAATCGACGCGGGAACCCACGGGCCTTAGGCTGTCGGCGGCGCCCGATGGGCCTGGGCAACGACCGCAGTTGCCCGCGCACGCGCAAACCCGGAGAATCGCCGGACGATGCGCGTCCGCTTCGAGAACGTCGGCAAGCGCTTCGGCGCCCACGTCGCGCTGCGCGAGATCGAACTCGACGTGGAGCCGGGCGAGTGCGTCGTGCTCCTCGGCCCGTCCGGCTGCGGAAAGACCACGCTGCTGCGCCTGCTCGCCGGCCTCGAATCGGCCGACGAGGGCCGCCTCTACATCGGCGATCGCCGCGTGAACGACGTTCCTCCCGCCGAGCGCGACGTGGCCATGGTCTTCCAGAACTACGCGCTCTACCCGCACTTCACCGTCTTCGACAACGTGGCCTTCCCGCTGCGGGCGCGTAGAATGCCGGCGGCCGAGATCGCACCGCGGGTGAAGGAGGCGGCGCGGCGGCTGGAGCTGGATACGCTGCTCGACCGCAAGCCCGCGCAACTCTCAGGCGGCCAGCAGCAGCGGGTGGCCCTGGCGCGGGCCATCGTCCGCAACCCCGGCGTGTACCTGATGGACGAGCCGCTGTCCAACCTCGACGCGCAGCTCCGGGTGCAGACCCGCGCGGAGCTGAAGCGCCTGCAGCAGGAGCTGGGCACGACGACCCTCTACGTGACCCACGACCAGGGCGAGGCCATGACCATGGGCTCGCGGGTCGTGGTGCTGCGGCAGGGCCAGGTGGAACAGGTGGGCACGCCCCTCGGGCTCTACCGGCGGCCCGCGAACCGGTTCGTGGCCACGTTCCTCGGCAGCCCGGCCATGAACCTGTGGCCGGGCGCGCTCGACGGCGGCACCGTGCGGGCCGCGGGCGCCGAAGTCGCGATGCCGCCGTCGTCACGGGCCGCGGTCGCCGCCGCCGCGGGCTTCGAGGTCGGCGTGCGGCCGGAGGACGTCGCCTTGGCGGCCGCTCCGGGACCCGGACGCGCGCCCGCTCGGGTGGTGGTGGTGGAGCCGATGGGCAACGAGACGATCGCGGTGCTCGACGCGGGCGGTACGCGGGTGGTGGCCCGCGGCCCCGCCGACCTCCCCTCCCGGCCAGGGTCGACGCTCTGGTTCTCGGTGGCGCCCGACCGTGTCCTCTTCTTTGAATCCGCGACGGGGCGCCGCATCGGTTGACGTCCTGACCGTCGACGCCGCCATTGCCCATCATCGGAACCGCTCGAAGCTCTCGATCATGGTCCTGACGGCATCGAGCAACCGCCTCGAGGCGCTTCGCTACCTCATGCGCGAGTTCGAGAGCTCATCCCGACGCTCCAGCCAGGGCAGATCGTCCGCGTGGGGCGTAGGGTTGCCCAGCAGAGTCAGCATGGACATCGAGGCGTCGGTCGATTGGGCCCGACAGAACCTCTCTCACAGAACTGATTACCCCCTGATGTACTCTGCCGGGGGGTCCTCGACATCCTGCTGACTGAGCATTCCTCGTCGAATTCACTCGTTTGAATCGGCGGGGGGCCGGGCCGGACGGTTGACAAGGCCCGCCAGAGGCGAGTAGTTTCCCTCCGTCTCCTGGACCTGCCCTCCCGAAGTAGCTTTCGACGCGCACAACCGTCACCGTCCCGTCACGGATGGCTTCGAGGTTGCGAAAGACCGGAGCTAATAGGAGCGAGCCATGAAGCGATTGCTGATCGTGATCTGTGTCCTGTCGGGGGTGGGAGCAGCCGGCGTCGCCCTCGCCCAGGTCGACCGCGCCACCGTCAGCGGCGAGGTCCGGGACGCGCAGGGAGGCGCTCTTGCCGGCGCGTCCGTAGCGGTCACGAACATCGCCACCAACGTGGCGACCCGCGTGAAGACGACGGGCGACGGCATCTACCTGGCCGTGAACCTGGCCCCGGGGGAGTACCTCATCGAGGCCGAGGCATCGGGCTTCCAGAAGAGCGCACAGAAGGTGATCCTCCAGGTCGGGCAGCGGGCCCGCATCGACTTCGCGCTCGGCCTGGGCGGCGTCACGGAGTCCGTCGAGGTCGAAGCGCGGCGGCTCCTCAACACCGAGCAGGCGACGCTGGGGACGAACATCGACCAGACGTCGGTCGCCAAGCTCCCTCTCGCGATCCGGAACTGGGACGACCTCCTGGCCCTCTCGGCCGGCGTCCAGGGTGACCGGTATTCCGAGGAGGGCGCGGCGACGTCGCGTGGCCGCACGGGCGGCGTCAACGTCCACGGCAACCGCTCCCTGCAGAACAACTTCCTGCTCGACGGCGTCGACAACAACAGCATCTCCGAGAACGTGCAGGAGCTGTCGACGCAAGTCTCTCGGCCTTCGGTCGACGCGATCCAGGAGTTCAAGCTCGTGACCAGCCCCTACTCGGCGGAGTACGGCCGCGCGCCGGGAGCCGCGGTCAGCGTCTCCACCAAGTCGGGGACGAACCAGATCCGGGGAACGGCCTACGACTACTACCGGAACGACCGCTTCGACACCAACACGTTCATCAACAAGCGCGCCAAGCAGCCGAAGCCGGCCAACGACCAGAACCAGTTCGGCGGCAACCTCGGCGGGCCGATCGTCAAGGACAAGGCGTTCTTCTTCGTCGATTACGAAGGGACGCGCATCACCCGCGGCGTCGCGCGCGTCACGCGCGTTCCCACCATGGAGGAGCGGCAGGGGATCTTCGGCTTCGCCGTGCGCGATCCGCTGACCGGACAGAACTTCCCCAACAACACGATCCCGGCCAACCGGATCGATCCCACCGCGGCGGCGCTCCTGGCGCTCCTGCCGCCGCCGAACCAGGCCGGGGCCAACAACTACTTCGCCCAGCCCAACATCACCGACGACTCCAACCGCGTCCTCGGCAAGGTCGACTTGAAGCTGTCGAGCACCGACAACGTGTTCGCGCGCTACATCTACTCGAAGCGGAGCCGCTTCGTCCCCGGCCACTTCGGAGGGATCGTGGACGGGACCAGCTCCTCCTCCGGCGGCCGGGGGACGATCCTGGGTCAAGGGCTCGTGGCCGGTTGGACCAAGATCATCAGCGCCTCGCTGGTCAACGAAGCCCGCTTCTCGTGGAGCGGCGCGAAGTCCGACAGCCTCCAGGATCCGTTCGGCCAGCTTCCGCCGGAGGCCGCGCAGGTGAAGGGCGTGCCGATCGACGCCACGACCGCGGGCGGTGTGACGCGCATATCGATCGACGGCTATTTCAGCGGCACCAACATCGGCTCCCCGGACTTCCTGCCGAAGTTCCAGCACACGAACCAGTTCGAGTACCTGGACACGCTCTCCTGGCTGAAGGGCAACCACCAGTTCAAGTTCGGCGTCGACATCATGACGCCGATGAAGAACGAGTACCTCGACGTGCCGTCCACGCGGGGCACGATGCGCTTCCGCGGCGGCTTCACCAACACCTCTACCAACGGCATGCCGGCCTTCCTGCTCGGCCTGGTCTCGGACGCGGCGCTCACGAACGTGTTCATCACCAACCAGGAGCACTGGGCCACCATGTTCTTCGTCCAGGACGACTGGAAGGTGAACCGGAAGCTCTCGCTGAACCTCGGGCTGCGCTACGACTTCATGACGCCGGCGCTCGAGGCCCAGAACCGGATGGCGAACTTCGTTCCGGGCGGAGCCGGCAGCCTCGTCTTCGCGAAGGACGGCTCCCTGGAGGACCGCGCCCTCGTGAAGCCCGACAAGAACAACTTTGCTCCGCGCGTCGGGTTCGTCTACAAGGTCGACGACCAGACGCTGGTGCGCGGCGGCTACGGGATCTTCTACAACATCTTCGACCGCGTCGGCAGCGAGGACCAGCTCTCGCTCAACCCTCCGGGGCTCATCAACAACAGCCTCAGCAACACGACCACGCCGCTCTTCCTCCTGCGCAACGGGTTCCCGTCGAACTTCCTCGACCCCAACGCCCCCGGCCTCCTGAGCCGGGTGCGCGTGCGCGCCCAGAACCCGGACAACCCCAACACGACGATCCAGCAGTTCAGCGTGGGCTTCCAGCGCCAACTGGGCGCGAGCCTCGTGGTCTCGGTCGACGGCATCGGCACGAAAGGCAGCCACCTGGCCGAGCTGGTCAACCTGAACCAGCCCGTCGGCGGGCGCGGCCCGCTGCCCTACCCGACGTTCGGCTTCATCGAGTACCGCAACTCGCGGGCGAGCTCCGACTACAAGGGCATCGACGTCACCGTCGAGCGGCGCTTCAGCCACGGTTTCGGCTTCGGTGTCGCCTATACGCTCGGCAAGTCCACCGACAACAGTGGCGAGCACCTCAACACGAACGCCAGCTTCCCGCAGGACAGCCGCGACATCAACGCATGGAAAGGACCGAGCGACTACGACGTCCGCCATCGATTCGTAGGCAACTTCGTGGCCGAGCTGCCCTTCGGCAAGGGCAAGAGGTGGGCGACGTCCGGCGCCGGGGCGGCGATCCTGGGCGACTGGACCCTGTCCGGCATCTACACCGTGCGCACCGGCCTGCCTTTCACCGTGACGCAGGGCAGCAACAACGTCGGGATCAACATGACGGGCCTGCCGAACCGGGTGGGCGACGGCGAGGGCGCCAAGACGGTCGACAGCTGGTATGACGTGACCGCTTTCGTG
Organism: Acidobacteriota bacterium; assembly: GCA_003222275.1. Lineage (GTDB taxonomy): Bacteria > Acidobacteriota > Vicinamibacteria > Fen-336 > Fen-336 > AA32. Next base: position 19,685 of record QHVJ01000081.1, read on the forward strand.
GCGGTGCCGTCGGGGACCTTCGGGAACTCCGGCCGCAACATACTGCGCGGCCCGGGCTGGCAGTCGGGCGACCTCAGCCTGCAGCGCCGGTTCCGGCTCTCGGGCGAGCGGGTCGGCGCGACCCTGCGCTGGGACGTCTTCAACGTCTTCAACCACACGAACCTGGGACTGCCCGACCCCAACATCAGCAACACGGCCACCCGCGCCACCATCACGCAGCTCTCGGGCGATCCGCGGATCATGCAGTTCGCGCTCCGCCTGGATTTCTGATGTGATCCGCGTCGGTAATGCGCCGGTCAGCTGGGGAGTGTACGAGGCTGACCGGCCCAACCCGCCGTTCGGCCGCATCCTGGACGAGATCGCCCGCGCCGGCTACGAGGGAACCGAGCTGGGGCCGTACGGCTACCTCCCTACCGAGGCGGGCGCGCTCGAGCGCGAGCTGAACGCGCGCGGGCTCGGCCTCGGCTCGTCCTTCGTCGCTCTGCCCCTCGAGGACGCTTCACGCCGGGCGGCCTCGGTCGCGCATGTCCTTCGCGTGGCGCGCCTGCTCGCCACCCAGGGCGTGGGAGAGGTGATCCTGGCCGACGACGAGGATCCGGAGCGGGCTCGCGTCGCCGGCCGCGTGGAAACGAACGGCCGCGCCGGATGGTCGGACGCCGAGTGGCGGGAGGCGGTGGCGACCATCCAGGCCGTGGCGAAGGCTCTCCGCGACGAGCTGGGCATGCACGTCGTCGTGCATCACCATGCGGGCACGTTCGTGGAGACACCGGCCGAGATCGACCGACTCCTCGCCGCGACGGACGCCGACCTGGTCGGCCTCCTCCTCGACACCGGCCACTGCGTCTACGGCGGGGGCGAGCCCCTCGACGTGCTGAAGCGGCACCGTGGGCGCGTGCGCTACCTCCATCTCAAGGACGCCCGGGAGACAGAGCTGCGCCATGTCCGGACGAGTGACGTGTCGATGGCCGAGGCGTGGAAGCGCGGGGTCTTCTGCCCGCTCGGCGAAGGGGTGGTCGACTTCCCCCGCGTGATCGAGACGCTGCGCGGCGGCGGGTACACGGGCTGGCTCATCGTCGAGCAGGACGTCGTGCCCGACGAGCAGGGGCGCCTCGAGCCGGACCCCTCCGACAGCGCCCGCAAGAGCCGGGCCTACCTCCGGGACAAGGCCGGCGTTTAGCGTCATGCGCCTGACACTTATTCGCTGAACTCGTCCCGGGAAGAGTTCGCGTGCGCTCGCGAGGGCGCCGTTGATCCGATCTGTACGCTCTCGATATCGTCCCCTGCAGATCGGCCTGGAACAAACTGGGGGCCGCGGATGACTTGCAGCCGCTTACTGCTCTGCGCGGGACTCGCGGTGATCGGGCCGGCCTACGCCGGAGAGGGAATTTCGGGGCCTCAGTACCTCATCGGAAATCCGGGCGTTGGGTACCAACTCGTCGAATGGACCGGACATCTCTGGAATCGCTTCTCACCGCCTGAAGCCGGGCAGCCCCGAACCGGCCACTGTTCCACGTGATCAGACCCGAGCGCCGGAAAGATCATGAGGCCATCTTCAAGATCAACGAGAGCGCGTTCGGCCGCCCCCACGAGGCGCTTCTCGTCGACGCGCTTCGTCGGTCGCCGGCCTTCATCCCGCGGCTGAGCCTCGTGGCGCTCGAGAGCCGGCAGGTCGTCGGCCACATCCTCTTTACGGCCGTCGAGGTGAGCACCGCTACCGACTCCCACCCGGCGTTGACATTGGCGCCGATGGCCGTGCTTCCCGCGTTTCAGCGGAGGGGAATCGGATCATCGCTCGTGCGCCGTGGTCTCGACGACGCCCGCGAGCTGGGACACGGCGTCGTCATCGTCGTCGGTCATCCCGGCTACTACCCGCGCTTCGGCTTCGTTCCGGCCGGGCCCCTGGGCATCCGCGCGCCCTTCGAGGTGTCGAGCGTGACGTTCATGGCCCTGGAGCTGCGACCTGGTGCGCTTCGGGGCGTGCGCGGCGAGGTTCGCTACCCGCCGGAGTTCGCCGAGGTCGAGGGTTGACCGCCGTCAGTAACCGCTGACCCGGCCGCGCGATCATCCCACGCTCGCAACCTCCACCGGCTGCCCGCTCTGGCACGCGCGGGTGGCGGCGATGGCGATGCGCATCACCGCCATCCCGTCGTCGATCGTGATCGACGGGGCGCGGCCGGCGAGCACCGCATCGGCGAAGTCCTGGAGCTGGGCCGTGTACGCGCCGGCGAAGCGCTCCATGAAGTAGGGGACGGTGTCGTGGGCGACCGAGTTCGCGGTCATCACCAGGAGCGGCGTCTCGCGCAGGTAGCCGATGCGCAGTGCCCCGGCGGTGCCGAGGAGCTCGGTGCTGATGTCGTACCCGTAGATCCCGTTGCGGCTCAGGTCGACGACCCCCAGCCGGCCGTCGGCGAAGACGATGCTCACGACCGCGTTGTCCAGGTCGCCCACCGTCTTCAGCTCCGGGTAGGCGAGGGTGCCCCCCACGGCGTGCACCGTCTTCGCCTCTCCCATGAACCAGCGGGCG
>QHVJ01000616.1 GCA_003222275.1 Acidobacteriota bacterium
TGCATGTACATGAGGTCGACCATGACCTCGTGGATGAACTCGTGCGCGTAGTGCCGGACCTCCTTCAAGAGGCCGCCGAACGAGTTTTTGATCGCGCCGGTGGTCTGGGAATGGCCGTGCGTGTTGTGCAGAATAATCCCGTTGCCGATGAACGAATGAGTGTTCTCGACCGATAGGTCGTACAGGAAGGGCACGTCGGCGGGGTCTACGCGTACCTCTTCGACCCGGTCCCACGCCAGATCTTCGCTGGCCAGAAATCGTAGATATTCGAGTTCCTCGGCGTATCGGCCGTTGCGGTCGAGAGACGCGAAACGCTCGATGAAATAGCGCACGATCGGCCGAGTCGGCTCCCTATAACCGTTCTCGATGGTATTCACGGAACTAGCGCGACCAGCACTCTCGTGCGTGAGGCCCAGCCCCTCTCGTATCATACGGAACAGCGCCGGAGCGACTGGAACCGTGTCCCAGTTGCTCGGACGCTTGCCTACCCGCCGCCGGGCAACCAATCGCTCGAGGTTCCGCTGCTTGTGCGCGCACCGGAAACGGATGTGTCCGGCGAGCGCGATGACGTCGTCCGCATAGATGCCGATCTGCTCGTACGGCAGCTTCTGGGTCATGCGGCCATTCGTCGCCCGCGAATAGGTCGTGCGACGAAATGCGACGATACCCAGGCGTGAGAGGAGCATTTGGACTTGTGAAGCGAGCCGAGGACTCTTCGAAACGGCGTACGCGCCTGTTCGAGCATCGACCGTTCCATCCCCGTCGAAATAGGCCTGAAGGAATGCAGCGATCTCCTCGTCAGGGCACTTGAACAGAACGTCGGGTACGGTCTTCGTCGCCGAGTTCGTCGGGACCGTGAAGCCTAGGCTCTCGAAGAAGGGACGCAGATTACGGGCGTCGAAATAGATCTCGTTGCCGCGGGTTCGCGGCTCGACACCGAAGAGCCGCCGGGAAAGGTCGATATAATCGAGGCGGACCTCTGGGTCAGTGTTTGCGACCGACACCCGATACGAACCGTTCGCCTCGTAGGCGTAACCCTCGGCCGTGAAATAGCCAATCCAGCGCCAGAACTCGATCGAGGTTCGCTCGGGGGCGGTTGCCCACATGCGACGCCAGCGAGACTGGATACCGTATCGGTGGACGACCGAGCGAATGCCCTCCCAGTGGACGCCGCGCTCGGCCGCGATGGCGGTAATGGTCTTCCCGGCTAGGTACTCGCGGATGATCGAGCGCTGCGCCTCACACGAGTAGCGACGTCCGGGCCGAATAGGCAAGCGTTCGACGTCGATCGCCTCGTGCCCCAGCAACGGCACGCGCGGCAGCGGCTGGCTCGTGCCCCTGACCCTGATGCGCCGCGCGATGGCGATCCGATCCCCGCTCTTCAGCTCGACGGCCTTCTTCCATCCTTCGGGTGTCAGGAACGGGTGGCGACTCGATGTGATCACCTTACGACCGGTGCGGCTGCGTACGGTCCACATCACGCCATCGGGTATCGGCGTCCTCCAGAAATGGGTCGCATGTCCGGGTGTGAGCGATGCACCGTCGAGGGCGACGACCCGCACCTCACCCTCGCTGACGATGTCACCGTCGGGCAGCACGCGCGATGGTTCACGCAGCTGCCACTCTTTGACGAGCGCCTCCGCCCGCACCACGCTGCCGTCGGCCAGGACGATCTCGGTGTCGGGATGGACGCACTTGACCGTCGGCGCGTGGAGCACGTTCTTGCCGACGTACATCTTCGGGATCTCGATCCCCTCGGGGAAGATCTGGTTCAGCTTGAGCAGCGGACTCTTGAACGGGTAGACCGTCCACTCCACGTCCGGCAGCGGGATGAACGGCAGGCCATGACGCTGGAGCACCGGAGACCACTTGTTGTTCCGGCAGCCCTCCACCGGATCGGTGACCACGGTCTTGTTCTCGACGGGGAAGATCCGACGGCGCTCGTAGCCGTCCTCGAGCAGCGCCGTGAGCACACCGTCCACCTGCCACGGCTGGCTCGAGCAGGCCGGAAAGTACTTCGTCCACGAGAGGTTCAGCTTGACGATCAGATCCTGGTCGCGCGGCAGCACCCGGTCGTACTTCACCAGGCGCATCAGACGGCCGTAGTCGGCGACGACGGTCTCGGGGCGGGTGCGGAGAACGGCGACCTGACTCTTCACGACCGAATCATTCTACTACTGCGCGCGCGTGCCGTAGACGATCAGCAGAACGGCGGCGACCCAGCACGCGGTGTTGATCAGGAGCGCGCGGTCGTTGAGGAACAGCTCCGAGGGGCTGCCGCCGAGCTGCCGGCGGTAGAGGAGATAGAGGTACCGGAAGATCCCGTACAGCACGAAGGGCAGGGTGGCCGGCAGCAGCTGCGTGTGGAACTTCGCCACCGTCTCCGGCGACATCGTGTAGAGCGCGTAGGCAGTCACCGTGGAGGCGGTCACCACCGCGATCATCTGGTCCAGCAGACCCGCGTTGTACTCGGCGAGGATCGGGCGGTGCCGCGCGGCCTCGGCCCCCAGGGCCAGGTACTCGTGGCGCCGCTTGCCGAGGGCCAGGAACAGCGCGAGGAGGATCGTGCAGATGAGCAGCCAGCCCGAGATGGCCACGTCGATGGCGAGCGTCCCCGCCAGCGCGCGCAGCACGAAGCCGACGGCGACCGTGAGCACGTCGACGATGACGATGTGCTTGAGCCACGTGGAGTACGCGGTGAGCAGCACGACGTAGGCGACGGCCACCAGCAGGAAGCTCGTCGAGATCCGGGCTGCCGCCACCAGCCCGGCGGCGACGAGGGCGATGGCCACCCCGAGCGCGACGCGGATGGGCAGCCGCCCGGCGGCGACGGGCCGCTCGCGCTTCTTGGGATGCAGACGGTCCTGGTCCCGGTCGGCGACGTCGTTGACGAGGTACACCGCACCCGACAGCCCGCAGAAGATCGCGAAGGCACCGAGGGCCGGCCACACGGCGGGCGTGAACAGCCGCTGGCCGAACACGAGGCCGGCGAAGACGAACAGGTTCTTGACCCACTGCCGCGGCCGCAGCGAGACGAGGACGGCGCCCAGCATCGGCGCCTAGAGGCGGATCACGCGGCCCGCGTCGGGGACGCCGGCGGTGGCGTTGCGCGTGTCGATGACCACCGACGCCTCGCTCACGATGGCGCGCCAGTCGTACGCCGCGTGGGCCGTCAGCACGAGGACGAGGTCGTACTCCGCGGCGCGCACCGCGGGGCGCGACTCCAGCGTGGCGCCGCTCACGGTGATGGCCGGCACGTGCGGATCGTGGTACGCCACGCGCGCTCCCTTGACGCGCAGCGTGTCGATGATCTCGAGCGCCGGCGAGTCGCGCGTGTCGGCGACGTTCGGCTTGTAGGCGACGCCGAGCACGAGCACGCGCGCGCCGCGCACGGCGCGCCCGCGATCGTTGAGCGCGTCGGTCACCATCTGCACCACGTACGCGGGCATCTGCCGGTTGATCTCGTCGGCGAACGTGATGAAGCGCGGCTCATAGCCCGCGAGCCGCACCTTCCACGAGAGGTAATACGGATCGGACGGCAGGCAGTGGCCCCCCAGGCCCGGCCCCGGCCAGAAGGGCATGAAGCCGAAGGGCTTGGTGGCGGCGGCCGTGACGACCTCCCACACCGAGATCCCGAGCTTGCGGCACATGATCGCGAACTCGTTGACGAGCGCGATGTTGACCGAGCGGAAGGTGTTCTCGAACAGCTTGACCATTTCCGCCGTCTCCGGGCCCGACACGGGGACGACGCGCGGCGTGATCCGCGCGTAGAGCGCGGCGACGAGCTCACGGCAGGCCGGCGTGAGACCGCCCACGACCTTGGGGATGTCGCGCAGCGTCCACTCCCGGTTGCCGGGGTCAATGCGCTCGGGCGAGAACGCCAGGAAGAAGTCCTCGCCGACGGTCAGCCCGCGCGCCGCGAAGCGCGGCAGCAGGATCTCCTGCGTGGTGCCGGGATAGGTCGTCGACTCCAGGACGACGAGCTGGCCGGCGCGGATGATGGTCGCCACCGCGTCGGCGGCGGCCACGATGAAGGAGATGTCCGGCTCCTTCGACTTGCCGAGCGGCGTCGGCACGCAGATGACGATGGCGTCGGCGTCCTTGAGCGCGCCCACCTCGCCCGTGGCGGCCAGCCGTCCCGCCTTCACCAGCGTCTGCAGCGTCGCGCCGGGAACGTCCTCGATGAAGGAGGCGCCCGCGTTGACGCCGGCCACGCGCCGCGCGTCGGAGTCGACGCCGATCACCGTGGCGCCCGACTCCGCGAACGCCACCGCCAGCGGCAGGCCGACGTAGCCCAGGCCGACG
>QHVJ01000280.1 GCA_003222275.1 Acidobacteriota bacterium
TCCGCTCCTCGCCGGTCAGACGGCGACGGCGCTGGCGGGTAACCGGTGGCTGCTCGTCGGCGGTCAGTCGACCGCGGGCGCGACGGGCGCCGTGCTCGTTTACGATCCGGCGACCGGGGCGCGGACGTCGTTGCCGTCGCTGGCCACGCCGCGTGTAGGCCACACCGCGACGGTACTATCCGACGGCGGTGTCCTGATCGTCGGCGGCGTGGGCATGTCCGGCGATGCGATC
>QHVJ01000281.1 GCA_003222275.1 Acidobacteriota bacterium
TCCACGGAGCCAGGAAGCTCAGGCCATCGACACGCCGCTGGCCCAGCCGCGGACGGAGCACACGGCAACGCTGCTGGCCGATGGCTCGGTGCTGCTCTGGGGCGGACGCGACGCGGCCGGCGTGCTGGTCGGGGGTGGAGAGATCTTCGATCAGCAGCGCGGGCGGTTCACTACGGTCAGCGTGGCGCCGACCTGGCCGCTGCCCGGCGAGACGCCGCAGCTGGCAGGTGCCGTGCCGTCCGACGGCGCCGACAATGTTCCCCTCGACAGCGTCTTGGCGCTGCGCTTCTCCAAGCCCTTGCAGATCGGCAGCGTCACGCCGGCCACCGTGTCGCTGCACAGCCCGGGCGGCTCGGAAGCCGCGACGCTGGTCGTCGCCGAGCAGGGCTCGCTGGTCTTCATCACGCCGCAGAGCGCGTTGACTCCTGCGACCGACTACACGGTGAACGTCCAGGGCGTCGTGGATACCGATGGTCAGCCGGCGGCGTGGAGCAGCCTTCGCTTCACGACGCAGCCGACCGAGGCCGGCGCTCACGCCGGCAGCGGCAGCGACCACGCCGCGCACGACATGACGGGCGCGCCGCACTCGCATGCGCCCGCCGTCGGCCCCTATGGTGGTGCCCAGGCGGAGACCGACGACGAGAAATGGACGGGCGAGACGCGCGACGGCAAGCCGTACTCGCGTTGGCAAGAGCTGCCGCCGCTGCAGGCGCCGGACGGGGGGACGGCGTTGGCCGGCCAGGTGCTGCGGCTCAACGGCCAGCCCCTGCCCAACGTCACCATGCGCATCGGCCGCCGGTCGACGCTGACCGACGACACGGGCCGCTTCCTGCTGACCGAGGTCGGCGTCGACTATCAGATCCTCATCATGGACGGCTCCACGGCCAACGCGCCCGGCAAGACCTACGGCACCTTCGACTACGGCCAGCGGCTGGCGCTGGGCAAGACGACAGTGCTGCCGTTCACGGTATGGATGCCGCTGATCGACACCGAGCACGCGACCGAGATTCCCGTGCCCACGCCGCACGAGATCGTGGCCACGAGCCCGCGCATCCCCGGGCTCGAGATCCGGATCCCCGCCGACGTGATCTTGCAGACCCGCGGCGGCCCGCTGCGGTCGCTGACGCTCACGCGCATCCCGCCCGATCGCGCGCCCATCCCAACCCCGCCGGGCGGCACGTTCGTGTTCACGCCGCAGGCCCACGGCGCAGCCGTGCTGCGGCCCGACGGCACGCCAAGCCCCGTCGGCGTTCGCATGATTCTGCCCAATCACGACAACGTGCCGCCGGGCACGCGCCTGGCGCTCTGGAGCTACGACGCCTGGCACGGCGGCTGGTACGAGTACGGCCATGGCACCGTGAGCGCGGATGGGCGGCAGATCGTGCCCGACCCCGGCGTCGAGCTCAAGCGCGTGACCTGCTACTTCTTCCTGGGGCCGCTCGCACAGTGGCTCGCGGCGGTTTTTGGCGGTCTCCGCCTCGGCGACCCGGTTGACGTCGCCACGGGGTTGTTCACGCTCGAAAAGACAGACCTCGTCGTGCCTGACGTCATCCCGATCGTGCTGAAGCGCGCCCATCGCGCGGGCGACCCGAGCTACCGGCAGCTCGGCAGCAGCGAGTTCGAGTACCAGATGTACCTCACGGGCGACCCGATCAACTGGACGTGGGCCGAGCTCATCCTCGCCGATGGCGGGCGCATCCGCTACGAGCGCATCTCGGGCTCGGCCCTGGCGGATTCCGTGTTCGAGCACACGGTGACGCCCACCCGGTACTACAAGTCGCAGCTGCGGTGGATTCCGCCCATTGGCACATCCGGCCGCTGGGAGATCACGTTCACGAACGGCACCGTCTACGAGTTCGATGGGCCCGCCAATCTGCCGGGGCCGATACTGACCGCGATCCGCGATCGATCCGGCAACCGCCTGGTCATCAGCCGCGGCGCCGGCGGGTCGACGCGCCGCATTAACCGCATCACGTCGCCGAATGGGCGGTGGGTCGAGTTCACGTACCTGGTGAACCCGGATACGTCGCTCGCTCTGATCACGCAGATCAAGGACAACATCGGCCGGACAGTCAGCTATGAGTACGGTGAGTACTGGCACCTGACGAAGGTCACCGATCCCGCAGGCGGGATCACCGAATACACATACACGCCTGGACAGGCGATGGGCCAAGTCGTGACGGTCAAGGACGCGCGCGGCATCGTGTGGCTGAAGAACATGACCTATGACGCCAACAACCGCGTGACCCGACAGACGTTCGTCGATGACACGTTCTACGACTTCGCCTACACGCTGGACGGCAATGGCAAGGTCATCCAGACGGATGTGACCAATCCGCGCGGCTACGTCCGCCGCGTGACGTTCAATGCGGCCGGCTACGTCATGACGGACACGCAAGCCTACGGCATCCCCGCGCTGGCCCAGACGACGACCTATGTGCGGGGTGTCGATAATTTGATCACATCGATGACCGACGCGCTGGGCCGCGTGACGGCGTACTACTACGACCCCGACTCCGCCGGCGTTCACAACCTGCTGACGGTCACACGGCTCTCGGGCACGTCGGACGCCATCACGACGACGTTCACCTATGAGCCGACCTTCAACCAGTTGGCGACCGTTACCGACCCGCTGAACCACACGACGACGTTTGGCCACGACGCCTTCGGCAACGTGACATCAATAACCAACCCGCTCGGCCCGCCGACGCAGACGACGTTGACCTACAACTACTCGGGGCAGCCACTGACGGTGACGACACCGGCGGGGACGACAACGTTGGCCTATGACGGTGCGGATTTGATCAGCATCACCGACCCGACGGGCAAGGTGACGACGCGGTTCACGGATGCCGTCGGCCGCCTGGTCCAGGTCACTGACGCCCTCGGGCGGAGCACCCAGTACAGCTACGGGCCATTGAACCAGGTGACGAAGATCACCGACGCGCTCGCCGGTCTCACCCAGTTCGCCTACGACGAGAACGGCAACCTGCTAACCGTCACCGACGCGCGATCCAACGCGACGACGTATGTCTATAACAACATGGATCGGGTCGAGTCGCGGACCGACCCGTTGCTCCGCGCCGAGAGCTACGGCTACGACAACAACGGCAACCGGACGAGCTTCATCGATCGTAAGAGCCAGCCGACGGCGTCGACGTACGACGAGCTGGACCGTCTGAAGCTGGTGACGTATGCCGACAACTCGACGACCGAGTACCACTACGATGCCGGCAACCGCGTCACTCAGATCGTTGACTCGATCGGCGGCACCATCACGTTCACGTACGACGGGCTGGACCGGCTGCTCACCGAGACGGCCTCGCTCGGCACGGTGACGTATACGTACGATGCGGCCGGCCGCCGCCGCACAATGGACGTCCCGGGCCAGAGCCAAGTCAGCTATGCCTACGACGACGCCGACCAGCTCAGGACCATCACGCAGGGAACGTCGGTCGTCAGCTTCGCCTACGACGACGCAGGCCGGCGGACCAGCCATACGTTGCCGAACGGGATCGTGACGGAATACTCCTATGACGCGACCTCCCGCTTGACCGGCCTGACCTACAAACTCGGCGGAAACACATTGGGGACCCTCAGCTACGGTTACAACGATGCAGGTGAGCGGATAGCGGTGGACGGCACGTGGGCGCGGACGAGTCAGCCAGCGGCCGTCGCCAGCGCGACGTACAACGGGCGAACCATCAGCTGACTTTCGGTGCCCAAGCGCTGACGTACGACCTCAATGGCAGCCTCACGAGCGACGGGACGAACACGTACACCTGGAACGCTCGGAACCAACTCACGTCGATCAGCGGCCCCACACCGGCCACCTTCGTGCACGATGGTTACGGGCGCCGGAAACAGAAGACGATCAATGGGACCACGACCGAGTTTCTCTATGATGGCTCTGACGCCGTGCAGGAGCAAACGGGCTCGACGACGACCAATCTTCTCGTCGGACTCGGCATCGACGAGCGGTTTGTGAGGAGCAGTCCGACGCAGGCGGGGAATCTGCTTGCTGACGGCTTGGGATCGACGGTCGCGCTCGCTGATGAAATCGGCACCATCGGTACGACGTACACGTATGAGGCTTTCGGGACTACGACCGTAGGTGGTACGTCTACAACCAATGCCTATGCCTATACCGGGCGAGAGAACGATGGCACGAACCTCTACTATCACCGCGCACGGTTCTACCACCCGGGTCTCCAGCGCTTCATTAGCGAAGATCCAATCGAGTTCTTCGGAGGGGACACGAATCTCTACGCGTATGTCAATAACAGCCCTGAAAACTACACCGACGCGACAGGGCTCGTTTTCCGCCTGGATTATCTGCCGCCGTGGGCCCCATGTGTCACCCCACTCGTAGGTCGTAAGACATTTCTTCGCCGGGTCGTCAGTTCCTTAGCGTGCGGGATCTTCTTTACCCCGCCAGGTGGCATTCTGGCCGGCCCGCGAATCGCCCCAGGGTTTATCGTGACTCCGAAGGGTCAGGCTATAATCGTGCCTGAGGGCGCCGTCGGTCCCGTCGCGCCAAGATCACCGGGCGTGATGTTTGTCGAAGGATCAGGTGGCCGAGGAATGAACCCCAGGGTGACGGGCGTGCGCGTTATGGACGCGACTTCGAAACAAGGCCCGCGTGCCATATATATGAACAGGTCCGGACAGACCGTCGATCCTCAAACCGGGGCCCACATACCACCCGATCATCCGAACGCTCATTATTATCTTGAGCCGTGGGAATGACCGACGACAGCAGTAAGATGCGAGGTTATCTTGTGGGTGAACCGCTCACGGCAATTTGCTTTGTCCATAACTACGTTGAGTTGCAGTTTGATGAGCCGATCGTCCGCGCGTTCACTGGTCCTCTAATCAGGAACGGCGACGAATGTGTCGCGTTTCCCGATCCGGGGTCACGAGATCGCCTCTGTTCTATGATTGGCGACGTAGTTACGGACGTCGAAGTGAACAATACCCAGATCGCGCTGCGCTTTCGATCCGGCAAAATGGTTATCATTCCGGTCGATTTTGACTCGCGTGCGGGGCCCGAGGCCGCTCATTTCGTGGTGCCAAGCGACCGCGTGATGGACGTCTGGTAACCCGACGGTTAAATTACGTTGGCCCGACTGGGCCCGACGCGGGCTCGAAGTAAAGGCATCGGCGTCTCGCGATCACGAAAACCCACGCACCGTCGCCTCGAGTTCAACCGAACACAGGGGCCGTGCTGCCACGGACGTTAGCTGGCCGAAGCCTCTGCCCAGCCCTCAAAGGGCAGGTAGGTCATCTGGCGCGGTAACACGCCTGGATGCCAAATCCCCTTGGGGCCACCATACCCTTTGCAGTCCTGCGGTTTCGGCGATCACCGGTGAAATCGTGCCCGTCTCCCGTCTGAGCATTCCTTGCCAATCGGTGAGCGCCTCACGCATGGCGGCGAGCGCGCGCTCTACGTCTCCGGTGTCATGGCGCAGGGACGCCTGACGCTCGACGCTCGCCAGCTCGGCCCGCACGTGTGAGCACGGACGCTCGCGCTCCTGCATGGCCGCCACGAGGGCAGCGATGTCGCCGCCAGCCGATCGCTGGCGACGGACCGTGGGCTCGCTTCAGCAGCCGCCATCGCCTGACGGGAGACGGCGAGGCGGCCGGATCGTCCGTAGCTGAAGCGACACCACATCGAGTCGTCTGCCGATCTCGTGGGCCACCAGCGACACTTGCTGCGCGCGTGACTCCATGCTCGCCGCTGCGTCCGCGGTCAGACCCGGACGCTGGTACCAATCTCCGATGCGGGCGCCGTCCAGTTCTTTTGCAAGGCGCTCGGCATCGCGAAGCAGCTCCACCAGCGTGTCGAGTTTGTCGGAGACATCGCTCGGGCTGAGCGCACTCCTGTCGGGCATGTCTTCCTCCTGGATCGGGACATTCGGACCACTGCAGCATATTTCAAAATGCCTGATGCTTCGCGCCGAAGAACAGGCCCGCGTCTCCCTCAGAGAATCCGCCGAAAGCCTTGCCGAATCGCAGCGGGGGATGTCCCGGTCCCTGTTGAACTTGAGAACTGAGTAGCGACGGCTCCCTGGTCGGCGTGAGAATCGCGTCGACCAAGACAAACGGTCCCCACAACCGGGGCCAAGGAGCCGCCAATGACGAAGAGAACAGCGAGAGCGCAGCGAACGCAAGCGAAGAATGGCGCAGGCCCGGCGCCGGTGCACCTGGTGGAGCCGATGCTCACCGGCATGACGACCACCCGCCAGCACTTGCTCGCGTGGGTTCATGCGCACGGGCTGGCCGCGCTGGACGAGTTGTTTCGCGAGGAGGCCGTGGCGCTGGCGGGCCCCAAAGGCCGGCATCAACGGCCGCGCGCCCATCATCACTGGGGCACGGCGGCGACGGAGCTCACCTTCGGCGGACGGCGCGTGCAGGTACGCCGCCCCCGCGTGCGGCCGATGATCGGTGGGGAAGCGACGTTGCCTTCGGTCGCGGCGTTTCGCGACCGAGGTGACGGTCCATCAGAACAGGTCGCCCCGCGCTGACGAGTGGTCGCGGCTGTATGGAATGGTCGCGCTTCGCGGACGCGCTGTCGCGGCCGGCGTCGTCGCCCACAAAAGCTCCGCCCGCCGGTCGCGACAGCATCTGACTCATCGCCTCAGCCGTCGTCGTGGTGATGATCGTGGTCCCATCAGGCCCCCACGCCTTCATCACGGTCACCGCGCAGGACGCCCGCGTCGTAGACGATCTCGCCGTCCACGACGGTGAGAACGGGCCGCGTCCGGCGCATGTCGGTGTCGCTCACACTGAAGTAGTCGCGATCGAGGACCACCA
>QHVJ01000082.1 GCA_003222275.1 Acidobacteriota bacterium
TCGAAGGCGCGCTCGAGAAGGTCGCGCACCAGCTGCCGCTGCGTCTGTGATTCCGCCAGCCGCGCCGAGTAGACATGGGCGCGTTGTGTCTCGTCGCGGCTGACCAGGTTCTTGTCGGCCATGATCTGCAGCATCTTCAGCACCGTGGTATAGCCGGTGGAGCGGTTCTCGCTGAGTGTCGCCTGCACCTCGCGAACCGTGCTCGGACCGCGCTGCCACAACACCCTCAGGATCTCCAGCTCCGCCGGCGTGGGACGGGGCGATGGACTCATGCCGCCCAACGTAGTACGAAGGTCTTCGTCAAGTCAACGAAATTCTTCGTACACGATTTCGAACTATCAGCAAAGGTTATTGGGCGGCTTCGTCGTCGGGCGCCGAGGGCGCAGCCGGTCTAACCTACGCCGACGGAGGGTGATGCACGTTACGCCCTTCCCCGAAGACCGTCGACGCACGCCGGGTCTGGACGGCGGGGCGTGCTACCATCCGGCAACGGACCACGTGAGCGTCGAGACCATCGCCGTCGTCGGCTCCGGGCTCATGGGCGGGGGCATCGCGTATGCGGCCGCTGCCGGCGGCTACCGTACCCTCCTCCACGACGTCTCCCGCGAGGCCCTCGACCGCGCCCGGAGACAGGTGCGCGCCGACCTCGACGAGAGCCGCGCCCGCGGAAAGCTCACCGCCGGCGAGGCCGATGCCGCCTACGAGCGGCTGCGGCTCGAGCCGGATCTGAACACGGCGGTCGCGGAAGCCGGCTTCGTCATCGAGGCGGTCCCGGAGCGGATCGAGCTGAAGCTCGAGGTGTTCGCCCGGCTCGACGAGGCATGCGCCGAAGCGGTCGTGCTCGCCTCCAACACCTCGTCCCTTTCCGTGACCGAGATCGCCGCCGCCACGCGCCGGCCGCAGAGAGTCGTAGGCATGCACTTCTTCAATCCGGTACCCAAGATGAAGCTGGTGGAGATCGTGCGGGGGCTGGAGTCGTCCGCGGACGCGCTGCGTCTCACCGAGGACGTCGCCCGGCGCATGGGGAAGGAGACCGTCGTCGTGCGCGAGTCGCCCGGCTTCATCACCTCGCGCATCAACGCGATGATCGGCAACGAGGCGTTCTTCATGCTCGAGGAGGGAGTGGCGAGCGCGCGGGACATCGACATGGCGCTCAAGCTCGGACTCAATCATCCCATGGGGCCATTCGAGCTCGTGGACCTCGTCGGGCTCGACACCCGGTTGTCGGTGCTCGAGTTCCTGCACCGCACGCTGGGCGAGAAGTACCGTCCGGCGCCGCTCCTGGTCCAGCACGTCAAGGCCGGACGCCTCGGCAAGAAGGTCGGGCGCGGCGTCTACAACTACGAGCGCGAGGACTGAGTTGACTTATCGGAACCTCGAGGTGGAGATCGGCGGACGCGTCGCCACGCTGACCGTGAGCCGGCCCGACGTGCGCAACGCGCTCGACGGCGAGACGGTGGCGGAGCTCCACCGCGCGCTCGAGGAGGCACGGGAGGCGCGCGCCGCCGTGCTCATCGTCACCGGCAAGGGCGACCAGGCGTTCGTCTCGGGGGCGGACATCTCCGCCATCCGGGAGCGCCGGCGCGACGACGCGTTGGCCTCCATCAACTCGCGACTGATGGCGGCGGTGGAGGCGCACGAGGCGGTGACGATCGCGGCCGTGAACGGCTACGCGCTCGGGGGCGGCTGCGAGCTGGCCCTCGCGTGCGATCTGCGCCTGGCGGCGGAGAACGCCGTCTTCGGCCTGCCGGAGCCGGGTCTCGGGATCATTCCCGGCGCGGGCGGCACGCAGCGGCTGCCCCGCATCGTGGGCCTCGGGCGGGCGAAGGAGATGATCCTCACCGCCGCGCTCTGGGACGCGCGCAAGGCGCTGGAGGCCGGGCTCGTGACCCAGGTCGTGCCCCGGGCCGAGCTGATGGCGGCGGCGCGGGCGATGGCCGAGCGCGTTCTGGCGCTCGGGCCCCTCGCGGTCCGGCTGGCCAAGGCGGCCGTGAACGCCTCCAGCCAGATGCCGCTCGCCGCCGGCCTCGCCTTCGAGTCGACGGCCCAGGCGATCACGTTCGAGTCACGGGACAAGATGGAGGGTACCTCGGCCTTCCTCGAGAAGAGGCGGCCGCGCTTCACCGGCGAGTAGCGGCCGGAAGGCCGCAGGAGGCGCCTCGATGCGAAGCTCCGGCCTGATCCTCCTCTTCGGGGGAATCCTCTTGTTCCTCTACTGCACCTCGCGGCTGTCCGAGCTGCCCCCGGTGCCGGGCGAGGTCGAGTTGGGCGACTACCTGCGCTACGAGGCCGGCAAGTGGGAGCTGGGCCGGTACTTGAGCGCGGGCCTGGCGGGCATCGGCTTCCTGCTCGCCCTGTTCCCGAAAGGACGCTGACGCATGCGAGTCCTCCTCGTGGAGGACGATCCGGTCTACGCGGGGGTACTGCGCTCGACGCTCGCGTTCGCGGGCGGGGGCCCCTGGGCGGTGGAGTCGGTGGAATCCTTCACCGCCGCGCGCGAGCGTCTGGCCCGGGGGGGGATCGACGCCGTACTGCTCGACCTGAGGCTTCCCGACGCGAACGGCCTCGACGCGGTGAGCCGCCTGTGCGGCGAGTTCCCCACCCTGCCCGTGCTCGTGCTCACCGCGCTGGACGACGAGTCGCTCGGAGTGATGGCCGTCCAGACGGGGGCCCAGGACTACCTGGTCAAGGGCCAGGTGGAGGAGCAGCTGCTCCCCCGCTCCATCCGCTACGCCATCGAGCGCAAGCGCAACACCGACGCCGTACGCCAGCTCGACAAGGCCGTGAGCACCATGCAGCTCGGGGTGACCGTCACGGACCTCCACGGGCGCATCGTTTACGTCAACGCCGCGGAGGGGGAGATGCACGGCTACACCGCGGAGGAGATGCTCGGCCAGGACGCCCGGCGCCTGTCGGCGCCCGAGGAGTGGCGGCCGCTCACTCCCGAGCAGCTGGGGCAGATGCGCAAGTGGAAGCGTGAGCGCGTCCGCATCCGCAAGGACGGGACGACCTTTCCCGTTCAGCTCATGTCCGACGTCGTGAAGGACGCCGCCGGCCAGCCGATCGGCATCGTCACCACCTGTGAGGACATCAGCGAGCGCAAGCGGGCGGAGGCCGAGCTGCGGCGCAGCGAAGAACGCTACGCCCTCGCCGCCCGCGGGACCAACGACGGCCTGTGGGACTGGGACCTCGCAACCGACCGCGTCTACTACTCGCCGCGCTGGAAGGCCATGCTGGGCTACGAGGAGGAAGAAGTCGGCGACCGGCCGTCGGAATGGCTGGACCGCGTCCACCCCGATGATCTGCCCCGCTTGCAAGCCAAGAGGTCGGCCCACCTCGACGGGACCGCGCCCCATTTCGAGGACGAGCACCGCATGCGGCACAAGGACGGCAGCTACCGCTGGTTCCTGAGCCGCGGCTTCGCCGTCCGCGACGGCGATGGACGGCCGTACCGCATGGCGGGGGCGCAGACCGACGTCACCGACCGCCGTTCCTACGATCCCCTCACGGGCCTGCCCAACCGCGCGCTCTTCGCCGAGCGGCTCGGCTACGCGTTCGCCCGGTTCAAGCGCCGGGACGACTACCTCTTCGCGCTGGTCTTCGTGGATCTCGACCGCTTCAAGGAGACGAACGACACGCTCGGCCACCTCGTCGGGGACCAGGTCCTGATCGCGGTGTCCAAGCGGCTCGAGACGTGCCTGCGCCCGGGAGACACGGTGGGACGCTTTGCCGGAGACGAGTTCGCGGTGCTGCTCGAGCGCATCGCGAGCCGGGCCGACGGCCTCGGCGTGGCCGACCGCATCCAGCAGGAGCTCGCGGCGCCGCTGCGCCTGCGCGGCCACGACGTGCGGCTCGGCGCGAGCATGGGCATAGCGTACATGGGCCGCGGCTACGAGCGGCCCGAGGACCTCCTCCGCGACGCCGACCTCGCCATGTACCGCGCCAAGGCGGCCGGCCGCGGGCGCTACGAAGTCTTCGACGCCGCCCTGCCGCAAGGGGGCCGATCGCGCCTCGACCTCGAGCGGGACCTGTCGCGCGGAATCGAGCAGGGCGAGTTCCGGCTCGTCTACCAGCCTGTCGTCGATCTGGCCCACGGCGAGCTCGCGGGTTTCGAAGGCTTCCTCCGCTGGCACGACCGCGGGCGGGTCGTGCTGCCGGGCGAGTTCCTTCCCGTGGCCGTGGAGGGGGGCCAGGTGCTGGCGCTGGGATCGTGGGTGTTGCGCGAAGGCTGCCGGCAGCTGGCGGCCTGGCGGGCGCAGGCGGCCGAGGCGAAGCGTCTCCGGTTGAGCCTCAACCTCTCCCCCGCCGAGTGCGCGAAGGCGGGGTTGATCGAAGAGGTGGAGGCCGCGCTGGAAGCGGCCGGGCTGGCGCCCCGCGATCTCGCGCTCGACCTCAGCGAAGCGGTGCTGCTCGGCGAGCGCGCGTGGATGTCGAGCGTGCTCGCCGATCTGCGCGCCCTGGGCGTGCGTCTCCACCTCGACGACTTCGGCCGGGGGCTCGCATCGTTGAGCGCGCTCCATCGCTTCGCCCTCGACGCCGTCAAGCTGGACCGCTCCGTCGTCGCCGGCGGCAACGGGGACGGCCCCATCTCCGCCCTGGCGCGCGGCATCCTGGCCTTCGCCTCGCGCATCGGCCTCAGCGCGATCGCGGAAGGTGTCGAGACCGCGGACCAACGGGACGCGTTGCGCGAGGCGGGATGCGCGTACGCACAGGGCCAGTACTTCTCGGCGCCCCTCGAGCCGGACGAGGCGCTGGCATACATCGCGAAGGCAAGGATCGTGGAAAGGAGCGCGCCATGAGACCGACCCGGACCCTCGGCTTCCAGCTTCTGGGCGTGTGGCTCGTCGTCAACGGCATCGTCGGCCTGGGGCCCGGGCTGTCCATTCCCGGCGTGGGTTTCGTGATGGCTCTGCTCGCCCTGGTCACGGGCCTGCTGATACTGCTCGGCCGAGCCTAGGCCGGCCTGGATCAGCCGCCCCCGCCCTCGTCCGATTCCACTTCGTCGATCTCGACGAGCAGCGTCTTCTCGGCCCCCACGGGCAACGTGACGCTGCGTGGCCTCCCGCATGCGGGACAGGAGACCTCGACGAGCGCGGAACCGACGTCGCGCGAACCCCGCCGGTCGTCGAAATAGGTGACGGCGAAGCGGGTGGCGCACTCGCCGCACTGGTGTGGATCGCGCTTGCGGTCCCTCGGCGTCACGGCCGGATCAGTATAATCCCGGTTTTCGAGGAGCCCGCATGATCCCGACGGCCCGTCCGACCCTTCGCGCCCTGGTCGTGGCGATCGCCGCGCTGGCGAGCCTGCTCCCCACGGCCGCCGCCCAGCAGCGGACGCTCACGCTCGACGACATCTACGACCCCGACAAGAAGGTCGATTTCGAGGGCAACTTCCCGCGCGGGCTCGCGTGGATCGACGACGCCCACTACCTGTGGCCGAAGACCGATGCCCAGGCCCGCACGACGGAGATGCTCACGGTGGAAGCGCTCACCGGCAAGGCGGAACCGCTCTTCGACGTGGCCAGGGTGGAGGCGACGCTCGGCACCCTCGAGGGCGTCACGCCGGACGAGGCCAAGCGCATCGCCCGCCAGCGTTCCTTCACCTTCAACGGCAAACGGACCGCGATCCTCTTCACCATCCGCGACGACCTCTACCTGTACGACCTTCCCACCCACCGCGCGGCGCGCCTGACCCACAGCCCGGGCCAGAAGGAAGAAGCGAGCCTCAGCCCGGACGACTCGCGGGCGGCCTTCGTGCGAGGCAACAACCTCTACGTCGTGGACGTCGCGACGAAGCGCGAGCGCGCGCTCACGTCCGACGGCTCGCCCGACGTCCTCAACGGAAAGCTCGATTGGGTCTACCAGGAGGAGATCTACGGCCGCGGCACGTTCCGCGCGTATTGGTGGAGCCCGGACTCCAGGCGGATCGCCTTCCTGCAGCTCGGTGAGAAGGCAGTGCCGCGCTACTCGATCGTGGACGACATACCGTACCACCCGGAGCCCGAGGTCTACCCGTATCCCAAGGCGGGCGATCCCAACCCGGCCGTGCGCCTCGGGGTGGTCCCCTCCACCGGCGGCGCGCCACGCTGGATCGACACCTCCCGGTACGGGCGCGAGCACCTGATCTGCGACGTGAGCTGGACGCCCGACAGCCGGCACGTCGTCTTCCAGGTCCAGGACCGCGAGCAGACCTGGCTCGACCTCGACTTCGCGGGCGGGGATGAGCCGCTGCGCACGGTGATCAAGGAAACCAGCAAGGCGTGGGTGGACGATCCCGGCAGTCCCCGGTGGCTGAAAGACGGCACGTTCCTGTGGTCCAGCGACCGTACCGGCTTCCGGCACATCTATCACTACCGCGCCGACGGCACGCTCATCCGCCAGGTGACGGACGGGAAGTGGGAGGCACGCACCGTGCACGGTGTGGACGAGTCCGCGGGCTGGGTCTACTTCTCGGGGACCGAGCGCAGCCCGATCGGCGGCGACGTCTACCGCGTCCATCTCGACGGCCGCGGTCTGCAGCGGCTGTCCGCCGCGGGCGGAACGCACAACGCCAGCTTCAATCCCTCCTTCAGCCATTACATCGACACCTGGAGCGACGCCACGACGCCGACGCAGGTGCGGCTCCATCGCGCGGACGGGACGGAAGCGCGGATGATCGACGACAACCCGGTGAAGGCGCTGGCCGACTACCGGCTTTCGAAGCCGGAGCTGCTGCAGGTGAAGGCCCGCGACGGGTTCGTGATGGAGGCGTTGCTCCTCAAGCCACCGGACTTCGACCCCGCGAAGAAATACCCGGTGTACCAGCAGACCTACGCCGGGCCCCATGCCCAGTCGGTGAGGGACGCGTGGGGCGGCACCAACTCCATGTACAACCAGCTCCTGGCCCAGAAGGGGATCGTGGTGTGGATCTGCGACAACCGCACCGCGAGCGGCAAGGGCGTCGAGTCGACCTGGCCCGCCTACCTGCGGCTGGGCGAGACCGAGCTGCAGGACATCGAGGACGGCCTGGCCTGGCTCGAGTCACAGGGCTTCGTGGACGCCTCGCGCATCGGTATCAACGGCTGGAGCTACGGCGGGTTCATGGTGAGCTACGCGCTCACCCACAGCCGGACCTTCGCCATGGGCATCGCGGGCGGGACCGTATCCGACTGGCGCAACTACGACACGATCTACACCGAGCGCTACATGAGGACGCCCGAGCACAACCCCGAGGGGTACCGCCGCACGTCTCCCCGGTGGTCGGCGAAGGACCTTCATGGGGAGCTCCTGCTCATGCACGGGGCCATCGACGACAACGTGCATCCCCAGAACACGATGCAGCTCGCGCACGAGCTGCAGAAGGCCGCCAAGCCGTTCCGGATGATGCTCTACCCGAAGAGCCGGCACGGGGTGAGCGAGCCGGCGCTCGTCAAACACCTCCGGGCGACGATGCTGGAGTTCACCGAGCGGACGCTGCTCCGCTGAGAGACGCGCCCGCGGGCTCGACGCGGACGTACCAGAGCGCGAAGCCGGCCGGGCCCAGCTCGAGCCGGTTGCGCCCCGCACGCAGGAGCCGCCCCGGAAGCAGCAGCTCGTACGACCCGATGCGCTTCTCGTCCCGCTCCAGGACGAGACGCGCGAGCGGGGCGCCGTTGACCGCAACGTTCAGGGCGGTGCCCGGCGCCGGCGGGTCGGGATCCGCTCGCAGCGTCAGCCGGTAGTCGGCGGCCGCATCGAGGGGAAGCCAGAGGACCGAGGGGCTGCGCTCGGCCCTCCGTACGGTCAGGGAGCCGCGGCGCATCGGGCGGCTCCATCCCGCTCCGAAGAAGAACCGGTCGCGCGCGCCCGCGGCGATCACCGCGGGCTCTCCGGCCCGCAGGGACTCGCGCACGCGGAGATAGCTCACCGCGCACAGACCCAGCCACGCGCCGAGCGCGAGCACGACCGCCGCTGCGGACGCGATCACGAGCGCACGCCGGCGCTCGCGCAAGCGCCGGCCCAGGTCCGCGAACGCGGCGGGACGAACCAGGCGGGCGGCCCGCGTGAGCGCGAGCCACGCCGCGATCAGGTAGAACGGGAGGGCGTGCATCGTGAAGCGCCATTCGGCTCCGCCTGGTACGGGCCACGTGAAGGCATAGGGGATGAGCGACGTGACGAGCACCACCAGCAGGAGGCGCCCGGCCGCCGAGCCGAGAAAGAGGATGAGCCCGGCCGCGGAAGCGACGGAGAGGACACGCCCTATCCACGGCGAGACGTAGTCGAGGCCGTCCCACTTGTTGGCGAAGGGGTAGGTGGTGAGCCCCGTGAGACCGGTGTCGATCAAGTGGAAGGGCCGGAAGCCGGTGTGCAGGTACTGCATCCAACCCATCGAGCTGCCGTAGGGGATCCCGGACCGCGAGCGGTAGAACTTCGTGTGGAAGTTCACGGCGTAGAGAGGGTCACCGTACGCGAGGGCGCAGCTCAGCAGGTACGGTCCGGCCACCAGCAGCATCACGCCCACGCTCACGGCGAGGGCCCTCCTGCGCGCGGCGGCGTCCGGCCCTCGGCCGAGCGCGAGCCACGCGAACGCGGGGACGAGGAACGAGAGTGAAGTGATGCGGCTCAAGAGCGCGCCGGCGGTGGCGAGGCCGACGATGACGGATCGGGCCAGCGTCGGCCGCTCGCGCAGGCGGAGCAGAGAGAGCGCGCTCGTGACCACGAACAGCGTGAACGCGTCGTCGCGAAACCCCTCCACCCCCCACCAGAGGACGTCGCGGTGCATCGCCATGCCCAGGGCGGCTCCCAGACCCACCACGGGCGAGAAGGCATGGGCCCCCAACAGGTAGGTGGCGAGCACCGCCAGGGTCGAGAAGAGGGCGGAGGCCGCGTTCACGGCCAGGTTCCGGTCGCCGAGGAGCTTCAGCATCAGCCGCGTGACGAAGGGGAAGAGCGGCTCGCGGACGTTGGGCTCGTAAAAGCCGTCCATCTCGCGGGCCCGCACGAGGTAGTTGTACGGGTCGCCGCTGTAGCCTTCCCAGGCGGGCTGCCACCGCAGCGACGCGGGATGGAGGGCCCGCACCGCGCGCTCGCCCTCGAGCGCCCACGGCGGGCCCGGCCACGAATAGCGTCCCACGAGCGCCTCGAAGCGCAGCGCCGCGGCGTAGAGCACGACGAGCGTCGGCAGCGCAATCCGCAGCACCGCCTGCAGACGCGCGCGGGTCCTCGGCTCCGATCGCGCGCGGAGCAGCATGATGAGGGCGAGACCGGCCCAGGCGGCGACGGCGAGGCGCCCCAGCACCAGGGCCGCCCGGCTCAGCGCTTGCTGGCGCGGCGAAGGCAGAGTGGTGAAGAATGCGGCGGCGTCGAAGTCGCGGGGCGATTCCCCCGCTCTCGACCACACGAAACGGAAGTCGCCGGACGTATCTGCTTCGTAGGTCACGTGGAGCGGATGAAAGCCGGGCTCGAGGTCGACGATGGTGGCCACGCCGCGCGACCGTGCCCCCGGGCGTCGGGCCAGGACCTCCCGTCCATCGAGGCGCACCGTGACGGTCTCGTCGCTGCGGGCCTCCAGTGCGAACGATCCCGCCTCCGGAACGCGCCAGAACCCGTCCCACTGCGCACCCACCGGGGCGTGTCCCGCGTCGGCCCACAGATCGCGCGCGTCGATGGTGGATACCCGGCGGGACCGGGTGGGACCGGTCGGGTCTGCGCCCGACCGCACCGTGAGTGTCAGGCCCGTTTTGCCCGCGCCTCGATGGCAGATCAGGGCGGCGGCCGAGAGGCTACAGGCCACCAGCAGCCAGACGAGCACGCGGACGCGGGGGGGCAGGGCGCGATCATAACTCAAGGACCGCATCCAAGCGGCACGCCTCTTGCTCCCTGATCGCCATGGGAGGCGACATCGCGGAAATCGCCATCATTGAACCACTAGGAGGGTCTGTAAATAATGAGATTACATACTGTTGTGGGCATTGCCCTATTCGCGGGTTGCGCCGTCAGCGCGGCGGCCCAGACTCAAACCACCGAAACGACGACCCGGACCGAGGTCCAACCGGTCGTCATCAGCGGGGAGGTGGTCCGTTATGAGCCGGGCCACGTGATCGTCGTCCGCTCTCGCGACGCGGGTGAGGTTTCCTACACGCTGATGCCGAGCCTGACGGTCCCCGCCGACGTTCGGGTCGGCCGAACCGTCACTCTGTACACCGAGCCGGGCGAAAATGGCGCCACACTCGTGAAGCGCGTCACCACCACCAGCGTCACCCCCGGCGGCGAAGTGAAGCGCACGACCGAGGAGACGCGGACCAGTCCGACCGGGGAGCGCACGACCGAGACCACCACGACGGTCTCCGGGACCGTGCAGGCCTACGAGCCGAGCAAGTCGATCACGATCATCCGACCGGACGGGACGCAGGTGACGTACATGATCAACGACCAGTCGCAGCTGCCCACCGGCATCGCGATCGGCCGACGCGTGACGATCTACCCTTCGACCGTCATGTCGGGGAGCGACCCGATGGTGCAGCGCGTGATCTACACCACGACCAAGACCAAGACCAACAAGCACGGCGAGACCAAGACGAAGACCGAGACCCATCACAACTGAGAAGGGCTCAACTGTGTCTTCACCCCGGGCCTTCGGGCCCGGGGTTTTTTTCTTGCTTGCGTCGTGCCGACGGTGATCGCGGCGGCGTTTGCCTTCCTGCGCGGGGGCTGATGAAATCAGCGACATGAGCGACGTTGCCGGCGCCGCGCCGGCCGCCTCGACCGAAGTGGCCGGCCTTTCCGCCGAGCGTCTGAGCCAGCTCTACCGGGCGCTGTTGCTGCCCCGGCTCGTGGAGGAAAAGGCGCTCCTGCTCCTCCGGCAGGGGCGGCTCTCGAAGTGGTTCTCCGGGATGGGACAGGAGGCGATCGCGGTCGGGGTGGCCGGCGCGCTGGACGCGGACGACTGGATCCTTCCCATGCACCGCAACCTCGGCGTCTTCACCACCCGGGGGGTCGACCTCGGCCGTCTCTTCCGCCAGCTCTTCGGGAAGGACGGCGGATTCACGAAGGGTCGTGACCGCACGTTCCACTTCGGGCTGCGGGAAAAGCGCCTCGTGGGGATGATCAGCCACCTCGGCGCCATGCTCCCTGTCGCCGACGGCCTCGCCCTCGCCGCCCAGCTCAAGCGTGAGCCGCGCGTGGCCGCCGCGTTCACCGGGGACGGCGCCACCAGCGAGGGGGACTTCCACGAAGCCGCCAACCTGGCCGCCGTCTGGAAGCTGCCGGTGCTGTTCGTGATCGAGAACAACCAGTATGGGCTTTCGACGCCGGTCGTGGAGCAGTACGCGTGCCGGGAGCTCGCCGATCGCGGTCCCGGCTACGGCATGCCGGGAAAGGTCGTGGACGGCAACGACCTGCTGGCCGTCTACCGTGCGGTGAGC
The DNA here is from genome assembly GCA_003222275.1 of Acidobacteriota bacterium. Taxonomy (GTDB): domain Bacteria; phylum Acidobacteriota; class Vicinamibacteria; order Fen-336; family Fen-336; genus AA32. Next base: position 11,381 of record QHVJ01000082.1, read on the forward strand.
GAGGCCGCCGGCAGAGCGCGGCGTGGCGAAGGGCCCACGCTGCTCGAGTTCAAGACGTTCCGCATGCGGGGCCACGAGGAGGCCTCGGGCACCGCCTACGTGCCGAAGGAGCTCTTCCAAGAGTGGGCGCAGAAAGATCCCGTGCTGCGCTTCGAGCAGCTCCTCCTCGCCCGCGGGGTCCTCTCCCCCGCCGAGCGCGACGCGCTGCGGGCCGAGATGAAGCCGCGCATCGATGCCCTCGTCGACGAGGCGCTGGCGGCCCCCGATCCCGTCTCCACCGCCGAGGACGAGCTGCGCGACGTCTACGCGCGCGTGAGCGCGCGGCCGGTAGCGCCCTCCCCGGCGGCGGTGGCCGCCGCCCGCGACACACGCTACGTCGACGCCATCAGCGACGGCCTCCGCGAGTCGATGCGCCGCAACCCTCGGGTCGTGCTCCTGGGGCAGGACATCGCCGAGTATGGCGGTGTGTTCAAGGTGACCGAGGGGTTCGTGGCCGAGTTCGGCCGCGAGCGGGTCCGCAACACGCCGATCATCGAGTCCGGCGCCGTGGGCGCGGCGCTGGGCCTGGCCCTCGACGGCTTCGTCCCGATGGTCGAGATGCAGTTCGGCGATTTCATCACGTGCGGCTTCAACCAGATCGTGAACAACCTGGCCAAGACGTACTACCGCTGGGGGGCCGCGGTGCCCGTGGTCGTGCGCGTGCCCGTGGGCGGGGGCGTGGGGGCGGGGCCGTTCCACTCGCAGAACGTCGAGTCGTGGTTCACGAGCGTGGCCGGCCTCAAGGTCGTGGCGCCGGCCTCGCCCTACGACGCCAAGGGACTGCTGATCGCCGCTTTCGAGGATGGGAACCCGGTCCTCTACCTCGAGCACAAGCTCCTCTACCGGTCGGCCCGTGGAAAGGTCCCGGCCGGGTACTACTCGGTGCCGATCGGCCGGGCGCGGCTGGCCCGGGAAGGCCGCGACGCCTCCGTGGTGACCTATGGAGTGGGGGTGGGGTGGGCGCTCGACGCCGCCGAGAAGTTGGCGGTCGAGGGACCCGAGGTGGAGGTCGTCGACCTGCGGTCGCTCCTGCCTTGGGATTGCGAGGCCGTGCTTTCGTCGGTGAGGAAGACGGGCCGAGCTCTCGTGCTCCACGAGGCTCCCACCACGGGCGGTTTCGGCGGCGAGCTGGCCGCCGTCATCGGCCGCGAGGCCTTCGATTGGCTGGACGCGCCCGTGGCGCGCCTGGGCGCGCTCGACACCCCGGTGCCGTTCAGCAAGGCGCTGGAGGACGTCTATTCGCCGCGGGCCCGCGTGATCCCCGCGCTGCGCGAGCTGCTGGCGTACTGAAGCCGCGCGTGCTGCCGATCGTGCCGCTCGCCAAGGACGCGATCCACGTCTACATAGGCTTCGACCGGCGGGACAATCTGCGTGCGCGGCTGCTGTCTTCTCACCTCACGGCCGGGAACAACCGGAGCTGCTCCGGCAGTCGGCCGGTTCTTCGACCGCGGGCCCGGGAGGCGATCCAACGAGAGCGCGTTTCCGGCCGAGGGCGGAACTCGTCCCGGGAAGAGTTCGGGTTCACGACCGCTCCGCCGACGCGAACGAGGGGACGGATGAGCGATCGGTGGCCGCGAGGTATAAGCTAGGTCCAAGCTGCGAGCGAAGCGCGATTGGTTCGCGCGAAGTGCGCGGGGGTCGCCGAGAGTCATGCCGAAAGACGAAGTACCGAAGAGCGCCTACGAGCTGGCGATGGAGCGCCTGCGAAGGAAGGACCGCGACGACGGCGTGCAGGAGGAGCACGCGCCGACGGCGGCGCAGCGCAAGGCCATTGCGGACGCGCGCCAGATGGCCGACGCGCGCCTGGCCGAAAGCGAGATCCTTCACGCTTCGAAGATGCGCGGCGTCCTCGAGCCCGAGGCGCGCGAGGCGCTGGAGCAGGAGTACCGCCGCGAGCGCGAGCGCATCATCTCCGACCGGGACCGCAAGATCGAGGACGCCCGTCGCGGGAAGAAGTGACACCGGCATGGGCGATTCCTACGGGCGGGTAACGGTTGCCGCTGTCCAGGCGGCGCCGGTGGTGCTCGATCGCGACGCGACCCTCGCGAAGCTGGACGCTCTCGTCCAGGCTGCCGCCGACCGCGGGGCGCGGATCATCGTCCTGCCCGAAGCGTTCGTCCCCGCCTATCCGCTCGCGCGGCATTCCCTCTATGAGTCCGGCGAGCGCATCCACCTCGCTCCCACCGCCGACGCCAGCGACGGCTGGCAGGCCACGTTGAGGCACATCGCGCTCGAGGGACGCGTCTTCGTCGTGGGCTGCTGCCAGTACCTGACCCGCGCGATGTACCCGGCCGATTTCGAGCTGAAGGAAGCGCTGGCGCGGGCGCCGGAGGTCCTATGCCGCGGCGGTAGCGCGATCGTGGCCCCCGACGGGCGCTACCTCGCGGGGCCACTCTTCGGCGAAGAGGGCATCCTCACCGCCGAGCTGGACCTGGGCGAGGTTGCCGCGGCACGACAGCTCCTCGACGTCGCCGGCCACTATTCCCGCCCCGACGTGTTTCGGCTCCTGACGCCGCCCTTCTAGAGCGAGCGGGGGGCCTGGGGGGCGCGCCGCTAGCACCCCCCCGCTAGATGACGATTCCGTCGGGGATCACGCCGTTCTTGGGCACGAGCACGATGCCCTCGCGGATGTAGTACCCGTCGCCGTCCTTCTCCTGGACGCCGGCCTCGTTGAGGATCTTCACGCCCCGCCCGATGCGGGCGTTCTTGTCGAGGATGGCGCCGGCGACGATCGAGTCTTCGCCCACGCCGATGGGAGGCGCGCCCCGTCCGGAGCTGCGGTCCAGCTCGTCGAGCGTCTCGTAGTAGTCGGCGCCGAGGATCAGGCTCGCGCGCACCTGCGCCCCCCGGCCGATGCGGCTGCGGATGCCGACGACCGAGCGCTCGATCTGCGCCCCCACCACGATGCATCCTTCGGAGAGCAGGCTGTTGGTGACGACACAGCTCTCCACCTTGCTTGCAGGCAGGAAGCGGGGGTGGGTATACACGGGCCGCGACGCCTCGTAGAAATCGAAGGGGGGGACGGGCAGGCAGAGCGCCAGGTTGGCGCGGTAGTAGGAGCCGATCGTTCCCACGTCTTCCCAGTACCCGCGATGGACGTGGGCCTGCACCCGCGAGCGCGAAAGGGCGTCGGGGATCACGTGGCGCCCGAAGTCGACGAGCGCCGGGTCCTTGAGGGCCGCCTCCAAGGCCTCGCGCTTGAACAGGTAGATCCCCATCGATGCGATGAGGCCCGAGCCCAGCGTCGGAATGTCCGAGACGAGCTGCGGCAGGCGCTCGGCGGAAGGCTTTTCCTCGAAGTGCGTGATCCGCCCCAGGCCGTTCATCTTGAGGATGCCGAATCCAGTGGCCTGCTCGGCCGTAACCGGGGTCACCGCCACCGTAACGTCGGCCACGTGGCGGCGGTGCGTCTCGAGCATCCTCGCGAAGTCCATCAGGTAGAGCTGGTCCCCGGCGAGGATCAGCACGTCGCGGAAGTCGTGGTTGGCGAAGTGGCGCTTGTTCTGCCGCACCGCGTCGGCGGTGCCCTGGAACCAGTCCCCGCTCTCCTCCGTCTGCTCCGCGGCGAGCACCGAGACGAACGCGGACGAGAACAGGTCGAACTTGTACGTCAGGCCGATGTGCTTGTTCAGGCTCTCGGAGTTGTACTGGGTGAGGACGAAGATGCGCCGCAGGTCCGAGTTCAGGCAGTTGCTGATCGGGATGTCGATGAGCCGGTACTTGCCGGCAATGGGCACCGCGGGCTTCGATCGGTGCAGGGTGAGGGGGTGCAGTCGCGTGCCGCGCCCACCGCCGAGGATGACGGCCAGCACGTCCTTCATGGCCCGGCCATTCTGTCACGCGGCGGCGACGCCCTGTCAACCGCCGAAGCGAGCGGAAAAAGCTGCTAGGCTGAATGCGTGCCCGAGCTCCCGTTCCAAGAGGACGGCACGGCCGTTCTCCCTCCGGCCGAGTTGCCGCGCCGCCGCCCGGGCTTCGTTCGGCGCATGGGGGCCGGGGCCTGGCATCTGCTCTCCGGCGTCTGGTTCCTGCTGCGGCGGCCCTCCTTCTGGCCGCTGGCCGCCCTGCCGATGCTGCTCGCCGTGGTGTTCATCCTGTCCGGCATCGCCCTCGGCGCGTTCGCCATCCCGTGGCTCGAGACCCACCTGCTTCCCGGCCGCGGGAAGATCGCCGCGGGCATCGGCATCCTGCTGAGCCTGGCGCTCTACCTGGGCACTCTGCTCGCGGGCGCGATCGCGGGGCTGGCGGTTGCGATGCTCATCTCGGCGCCGATCCTGGAGAGGCTGTCGCGACGGGTGGAGGCCTACGTGCGCGTGCACGTCGTGGAGCATGAAGGAGGGCTCAAGTGGGAGATGGCCCAGGCCTTCCGGGGCGCTCTCTATTTCCTCCTCGCGGCTCCGGTCGTGCTGCTCCTGAGCCTGATCCCGCTCCTCGGACCGCCCCTCGGCCTGCTCTGGGGCGCGCACTCCGTCGCCTTCCAGCAGACCGACATACCGCTGGCACGCCGCGGAATGAACTTCGGCCAGCGTCGCGCCTGGCACCGCCAGTACCGGCCCGAGAGCCTCGGCTTCGGCCTCGTCGGCCTCGCCTTCCTGTTCGTGCCGCTCGCGAACTTCCTGGTCGCTCCCGCCCTCACCGTGGGGGGGACGCTGATGGTGCTCGAGCTCGAAGAAGATCTCGTCCCGCCCGATCGTCCCGAGCGCCGCGAGCGCACCCGTACCGCCGCGGCGCCGGAGACGACGGAAAGCTAGATCGAGGGCTGCCGGCGGGCGCGGGCGCGCTCGGCCGGCGTGACCTTCACCTCCAGCGGCTTGCCCTCACGTTGTACGCCGAGCGTGAGCTGCGAGCCCGGCTCCGCATTCGCCACCTGCTCGCGCAGGTCCTGCCCGCGCGACACCGGATGGCCGTTCACCTGGACGATGACGTCGCCGGCCTTGAGCCCGGCCTTCCCCGCCGGAGAATCCGCGCTCACGTCGCTCACCAGCAACGAGCCCTCCGCCACCTTGAAGTAACGGGCGAGCTGTCCCGACAGCTCCTGATAGGTGATGCCGAGGCGGCCCGGCCTCTCGATGAAGAAATTCTGGCGCAGGCGGTCCATCCCTTCGCGCACGAACGGCTCGACCTGCGGAATCGGCGGAATCGGGGGGACGGGAGGGATCGGTGGCACGTCGACGTGCATGTCGCCAACGTCCCCCAGAAGTTGGTTGAAGCCACGGCCTTCTTCGAGAGTCGCGGTGAGGTGCTGGATGGCACCGCCGCGACTCACTTCGATCGTGACCGCGCGGCCCGCGGGCGTCTCCCGGACCAGGCGCGAGAGCTGCGCGGCGCTGCGCACCGTTTCGCCGTCGAAACGGACGATCACGTCGTCGGGCTCGACCCCGGCCTTGGCGGCCGGCGTGTCGGGCTGGACGTCCTTGACGAGGGCCCCGCGCTCGTCCGGAAGCTTGAGGCGCGTCCGGTCTTCGCGGCCCAGGTCGGACAGGTTCACGCCCAGGTGAGATCCGCCGCCGGCGATGCGGAAGGCCCGGATGAACGGCTCGCGGCCGTCCTCCTGCGCCCGCGAGACTGCCGGCGCACCCAGCAGGGCCGCCGCCAGCACCGATGCTCCCATCCTCCAGAACGCTGAACGCGCCATGCGCATCTCCTCCCGCGGGCACCACGCCCTCTGTGGTGGTTGGACGCAGGAGTGGGCGGAAAAGTCGGGGATACTGGGCCCGTGGAGGAACGTGGCTGGCTGCGGCGGCGCGTGGCGGGGCCCCTGGTCTTGATGCTCCATCACGGGAGCACGCCGGAGAGGGTGGCGATCAGCCTCGCCCTGGGCGCGGCCCTCGGCCTGTTCCCGATCGTGGGCACGAGCACGCTGCTGTGCTTCGCGGCGGCGCTGCTGCTGGGGTTGAACCACCCCGCGATCCAGCTCGCGAACTACCTGATGTATCCCTTCCAGCTGCCGTTGATCCTCGTCTACGTGCGCGTCGGGGAGGCACTCGTGGACTCGCCGCCGGTGCCCTTCGACCCGCGCGTCCTGGGCGCTACGCTGCGCGCGGATCCGACGGCCTTCGTCGCCCGCTTCGGGCTGACGGCATGCCACGCCGTGCTGGGATGGGCGGCGGCCGCTCCGATCCTGATCGGGGCGCTGTACGGCGCCGCGCTACCGGTGATGCGGAGGCTCCGCGCTCAGTGAATCTTGTCGGTGCAGCCCGGGCCGTAGGTCTGCTCGAGGAGCCGGAAGTCGAGGATCTCGAGCAGGCGCGCGCAGCGCCGGCCGACGGTATCGCAGTCGAGGAGTGACTGCTTCTCGACCGGGCTCAGCGAGAGCGCCTGGCAGACGGCGTTCACGAACAGCTCCGGGGGCAGCTCGGGCTGGGTGACCAGGAAGGAAGGTCCATCGGCGGCGCGGCCGATGGCGGCGAGCACCTTGCGCCGCCCGGACTCGAGCGCGGTTGCGTCGCCGACCTCGTCGGTGAGGCTCTCCACCGTCGCGAGACGGTACGGCTCTCCGCCCTGCTCGGACACGATGCGGAAGCGGCTCACGCCCTTCAGCCGGATGTTGAAGCGTCCGTCTTCGAGACGCCGGCACTCCTCCACCAGCCCCGCACACCCGACCGGATACACGGGCGGGCGGCCGTAGTAGTCCTGCTCCCAGCCCGGCTTGAGCAGCGTCATTCCGATGATCTTGTGGCTGGCCATCGCGTCCGTCGTCATCTTGCGGTAGCGCGGCTCGAAGACGTGCAGCGGCAGGGGCATGTGCGGGAACAGTACGACATCCGGCAGGGGGAAGAGCGGGATCGTCGAGGGTATGGACGTCACGTCACGCTCGGAGGACCGTCCACCGCGGGAAGGACCTTCCCGGATGCTAGCGGCCGATGATCTGGATGGCCAGGTCGCGGTTGCGGGGCCCGTCGAGCTCCGCCGCGATGATGGCCTGGAACTGGCCGAGCACCAGCTTGCCCTTGCTCACGGAGAAGGAAAGGGCGTGGCCGAGAAGTGTCGCCTGCAGGTGCGAGTGGGCGTTGTGACGGTCGCAGTCGGAATGGTCGGGATCGTTGTGGCGCCAGTCGTCCCGGGGGCTCACGACCTTCTCGAGCATCGCCTTCACGTCGTGCAGGAGGGCGGTCTGCCACTCGTTGACGAAGAGAGCGAGGGTGGTGTGGAGCGAGGAGAGGAGCACCATGCCTTCCTTGATGTCGTGGCGCTTGAGGACCTCGGCGACTCTTTCGGTGAGGTTGTACAGCTCGCACCGCTTGTCGGTGACCAGCCGCAGCGTCTCGGTGACGACGCGGACGGTCTCCAGCCCGCCCCCCTTCTCGGAGGCGACCGCGGCGTTCGAAGCTTTCATGAAGGCCCTCGGAAAAGGCGCTGTGGGTCAGCGAGGGGCGGCGCCGGATCGCAGGTCCCCGCCGGGAGCGGCCGGCCTGGCCGCCCCGGGAGATCGGATCAGTGGTGGTGTCCGCCGCCTTCCCCCGCCCCTTCGCCGCCGGCGTTGAACGAATGGCCGCAGCCGCAGGTAGACGTCGCGTTGGGGTTCTTGATCGCGAAGCCGCCGCCCATCAGGTCTTCCTTGTAGTCGACCTCCGCGCCTTCCAGGTAACGCAGGCTCATCGGATCGACGATGACCTTCACCCCGGCGACCTCGACGACCTCGTCCCCGTCGGCGGCCTCGTCCAGAACCATCCCGTACGAGAAGCCGGAGCAGCCGCCGCCTTGGACGTAGATCCGCAGGCCGCCCTGCGGGATATTCGTCTTCTCCTGCTCCAGAATTCCCTTGACCTTCTCCGCCGCCGCCGCGGTGAGGTTGATCATCAGCCGAGCCCTCCTCCTAGACAACGATCGTACAGGAAATCCGGGGCGAAGTGAAGCCCGGGGAAATCGCGTAAGCAACACTATAATTGCGGCTTCGGCGGAGGCAACCTGAGCACGGCCATCGAGGACCCGGAGCGCACGGGCGGCACGGAGCTGATCCGCAGGCTGCAGGCCTCGGGCCTCCGGGGCCGGGGCGGGGGTTGGTTCCCGGCGGCGCGAAAGTGGCAGGCGGTTCGGGTCGAAGGAGGCGAGCCGCTCGTCGTCGGCAACGGCGCCGAAGGTGAGCCGGGCTCGGTCAAGGACCGCTGGGTGATGCTGACCCGACCCCGCGAGGTGATCCGCGGGCTCGTTCTCGCCGCCAAGGCGGTCGGCGCGCGCGAGGCGATCGTCTATCTGAAGGGCTCGTTTGCCGCCCCCGCCGCCGCCCTGGAGCGCGCCGTCGTCGAGGTGCCCCTCCACGGCGTGAGCGTCAGGATCGGCCGGGGCGACGACAGCTACATCGCGGGCGAGGAGACGGCCATCCTCGAGGTACTCGAGGGACGCCGGGCGTGGCCCCGGCCGAAGCCGCCGTTTCCGGCGGCCGTGGGCTTCCGTGGCCGGCCGACCCTGGTCCAGAACGTGGAGACGCTTTCGCGCGTGCCCTCCGCCATCGCCGATCCCGAGGGCTTCCGCTCCACGGAATCGACGCTGGTCTCGCTCTGGGGCCACGTGCGCCAGCCGGGCGTGTATGAGGTCGCGCTGGGAACGCCACTGCGCCGCATCGTGGAGCAGGGAGGAGGAGCATCCGAGGGCGTGGGGATGATCTTCCCCGCCGGCCCCTCCGCCCCGCCGCTCGTCTCCGACCGGCTCGACGCGCCCCTCCACCCCGACGCGCTGCGAGAGGCGGGCTCGGCCCTCGGCACCGCCGCGGTGCTCGTCGTCGGCGCCTCGGTCTGTCCCCTGTCGGTAGGCGCATCCCTGGCGGCCTTCTTCGAGCGCGAGGCGTGTGGGCAATGTCCGCCCTGCACGGTCGGCACCGCCCGCCTCGCCCAGGCGCTGAGGTCGATCGAGGCGGGCGCGGCGCGGCCGGCCGATCTCGACGCGCTGGCCGAGACCGCCGGCTTCATGTCGGTCCATGGCTACTGCGCCCACTGCCGCACCGCCGCCGCCGCCGTGCCCGGTCTTCTCGCGAGGTTCCGAGACGACGTCGCCGCGCATCTCGAGGCGCGCGCCTGCCCGCGGGGTGGCGCGCCGGCCGATCCGTTCGCCTCCGACTCGCCCGAGCGCCGCGCCATCGAGTCGACGATCGAGCGGCTGTGACGCTCGTCTTCTTCCTCTTCCTCACCCACCTCGGCCTCGGGCTCCTGGCCATGCTTCCCTTCGTTCCCGAGCGGGCGGGGCGAAGCTACTTCAAGTTCTGCTCCGCCTCGGCGGCCTTCACGATGACCGCCGGCCTGGCCCTTCTGTTGCGGCGATACGGCCTCACGGGCGGCGCGGACGCGCCGGGAGCAGGCGCCTATCGCGCGCTCATCCTCGTTGGCACGGTGGGCGTCGTCGGGGCCGTCCTCTACAACCGTGCGTGGCACTTTTCCTGGCCCGCGATCCGGCCCGTGTTGCTCGCGGTATCCCTGGCGGCCGGGATCGCGACGGTCGTGCTGTCGGCGTCGCCCAACGAGCCGCTCCCTTCCGTCCTCGCCGATCTCACCTCCATCCTGCTCCTGGGGGCGGCCGCTTCGGCGATGGTCCTCGGCCACTGGTATCTCGTCGTCCTCGATCTGCCGATCACGGCCCTGCGGCGGCTCACCGTGCTCCTGGCCGCGACGCTCGCGCTGCGGGCGGCAGTCGTCGGCCTCGCGCTCGGCGGGCCCGTTCACGCCGGCTTTGCGGACGCGCGGGCGGTGGCGCAGGGGATGTGGAGCCCGGACGGCGTCTTCGTCTGGATGCGGCTCCTCTTCGGCCTCGCCGGCCCCGTGTCGCTGCTGTGGTTCATCTGGAAGACCGTCGAGATCCGCTCCACGCAGTCGGCCACCGGCATCCTGTACGTGCAGCTATTTCTAGTGCTGGCGGGCGAGCTACTCGCGAAGTACCTACGCGTCGCCGCCGGCTTTCCGCTGTGATCCTCCCGCGGTCAGCCTCCCCGTGCACGTGCACGTGGCCGTGCCCGTTCCCGTCCGTCCTCTGAGAACACAATCGATCAAGAGGTAACGAAGACGTGGACGGTCTGGCTTGGAACCTGGACGTTGTTCGTGGATTGCGGTCGTAGCGAGTAGAACTCGTCTTGCTTCGGTCGCACCCTGACGGTACCACGCGCGGGGAACGGGCCGATGATTTGATTGGACAGAAGCATGGCGATTTGGACATAGGGGACATCTCCCGCGCACTCCCAGCGCAGGTCGGAAGCTTCGCCACGCTTGATTCTATCGGGGTCGGCCACAAAGTAGATGATCGATCCGGATGGGCTCGGAATTGGTGCGGCCGTCGGCGAGGCGCTCGGACTTGGAACGACTGACGGGTGGCCCGCGTCACTGCCACAGCCCAGCAGTGAGGCCAGGAAGAGTACGTTCGAGGACAAGAGGAGTCGTCTGTGCCTCGGCACTTGGAGCCGGTTCATGAATCACAGCTTGACTTTTCGTGCCCGTCTGAAGTTCTGACTGGCGCTGGGCTAGCCCAACTCATAGGTCAGCGTTAGAGGATGCTCAGTCCCGTGCCCAACAGCCGACGTGCCCTCGCCCCGCAGACCTTGAAGCTCTCCTGTGCCAGAGCCAGAAATGACGAAATAGGATTCCTTCGCCACGCCGTTCTCGAATACTCCAGTGCGTTGGAGCACAAAGCTGCCCGCTTTCCCTGCAACGTGCCCGACGATCCGCTCGAGGCCGACGAACGTGGCCGAGCCGTCGCTGCGGTACATCATCAAGTATTCGACATGCCCCTCGCCCGCGATATCGCCGGTAAAAGTCTTCGTGACGGCGGCCCGAGTCAGTTTTGGCAGGCCCTCGCCCTCGCTATAAGGCTTCTCGTCCCAGCTCTTGATGGTGAATCGGGAGTTCGCAACGTTCTTCATGTTTCTACCTCGGCCGGGTGATAGGAAGCAGGATTCCAGCGGCGCTAAATGAGAGGAGCCCTTCCGTTCGAGTGGCGCTCCACGTCATTAAGACTGCTTGTTCTGTACGCCGTAGTGCAGTTGAACTAGACCATCTTCAAAGCGTTCGATGGATCGCAGCTCCAAGGGGACGTGACGGTGACGCCGCCCAGCGATTCTTCGCCAGTCGAGGTTGGAAGGTGTACCCGAGGAAGTCGAACTCGACGTTGTCGTACTCCCCGGGCCGACCGTCGTCCTTGCAGTACACGATGCGGGTCTTGATGGGGTGCAGCTCCAGATGGCACTGCGCGAACCGATCCCGGATGGCTTCCACGGCCGCCTGCGCCTCCGCCTGGTTGTGAC
>QHVJ01000272.1 GCA_003222275.1 Acidobacteriota bacterium
AGTCTCCGCGCGGACGCCGGACGACAAGAGTTTCCGCGGCGCGGTCCTGCTTCATTCCGGGACCTACAACGTGAGCCGCACGATCACGATCGCCGCCAGTGGCGTCGTGCTGCGCGGCTCGGGCGGCAACGACCAGGGCGAGGCGGAAACGGTCATCAACATGACCGGCGATCCCTTCTTGTTCCTCAGGATCGCGGGCTCGGGCTCCTGGCAGACGCTCGGGGACCCGGCCTCGATGACGGAGGCGTACGTTCCCTCCGGCTCGACGTCGTTCAACGTGAGCGACGCATCGATCTTCAACGTCGGAGACACCGTCCTCGTGCGCCGTCCCGTCACTGCGGCCTGGATCCACCTCCTGGGCATGGACACCCTCGTTCGCAACGGCCAAGCCCAGACGTGGATCTCGGCGGGCTCGCTCGTCAACATCGACCGGGTGATCGCCGCGATCAACGGCAACCAGGTCACGCTGGATGTTCCCCTCACTGATTCCTTCGACTCGCAATTCCTGAATCCGCCGGGGGGCACGGTCGTGAAATACGCCTTCCCGGGCCGCATCTCCCAGGTGGGCGTCGAGCACCTGACCGTGATCGCGCACCCCGTGAACGTGGACATCACCGAGCCGCAGTACACCGGCCTCTCCATGAGCGCGGTCATCGACGCCTGGATACAGGACGTCACCTTCCAGGACACCCAGAACACGGTGACGATCAGCAGCACCGTCAAGCAAACGACCTTCGACCGCGTGAGCGTGAAGCACACGGTGGCGCACACCGGCGACGGCCCCGCGGATTTCGCCTCGAGCGGGACGCAACTGCTGGCGAGCGGCTGCTCGGTGACCGGCCGCGGCAACACCTGGGCCGCGGTGACCCAGTCCCGGGTCACGATGCCGTAGCCAAGATCGGCTACGCCGGGAGCTGCGCGCCACCTTTCTAGACGTGGGCTCCCGCTCCCTGCGTGGCTCGGCGACGACCGGGGCCAAAGACAGACCGGAGCAGCGAGTGCGTCGGCCAGTAGACCGCCGCCACCAGGACGGCGAGCGTCAGGGCGAGGTGCGCCGGCGCCGGGCCCCAGGCGCGATGGAAGAACGGGTCGCGATGGGCGAAGTTCAGGTTCTCGTCGGGCAGCACGAACCGGGAGCCGACGAGCACGATGGCCGCGATGCCGCACTGCAGGGCGAAGCCGCGAGGATCGTAGCCGAGCCGCCGGAGGAGCGTGAAGAGCAACGGCGGCCACGCGACGTGGAAGAGCGACATCAGCCGCACCCACAGCGGGTACCGCGCGTCCCACATGTACTCCGTGCCCCCGATGAGGTGGCGCCCGAGCACAAGCCGCCACAGCAGGTCGAGGTCCCAGGCGAGGTCGACGAGCAGCGAAGAGACGGCCTGGCTCGAAACGAGGAGCGCGCTTCCCGAGAGTATCCCGAGGCAGGTGAGGATCACGGCGACGTCGCACAACCGAATGAAGTTCGCCGCCCCGTAGGCCCAGCCGTAGGCGGTAATGAACAGGACGAGCCAGACGGCCGCGGCCAGCCGCAACGCCCTCAACCCGCCTCCGCCGCCCGCGCCGCCGCCAGGCCGCTGCGCACCGCGCCTTCGATGGTGGCGGGCAGGCCCGTGGCCGTCCAGTCCCCCGCCAGGTACAGGCCGCGCACGGGTGTGACCGGCCCCGGCCGCAGCGCCTCCGCCTCCGGGTCCGAGGCAAACGTGGCGTCCGCCTCGCGCAGGACGAGCGATCGCGTGATGGCGGCTCCGGCCATGGCCGGGAAATAGCGGCGCAAAGAGGTCTCCGCCGACGCGATCAGCTCCGGGTTCGTGCGCGCCGCGCTGCGGCGGGCCGCGCTGACGATGAAGGCGAGGTGCTGCGGCGGCCCCGTCCGGCCGTAGATCGCTCCCTTGTCGAAGACCCATTCCATCTCGGAGTCCCGGAGCCCCGCCATCGGACGGTCGACGACCCGCTTGTCGAGCCACATCTCGACCGACACGATGGGCGATCCGCCGAGGCGGGCGAGGCCGGCGAACGGGGGCTGTTGCCGGAGCGGCTCGGGCATGAGGTCCGCGGCGGCATTCCACGGCACCGCGGCGATGACGGCGTCGGCGTCGACGAAGCCCTCCACGGCTTGCTTGCCGCGCCGGATCTCGTCCCGAGTCTCGGCCCGTTGCGAGTAGCGCACGCCGCCGGCCCGGCCACCCTCGATCGAAATCGATTCCGCCAGCGCGCGGCGGCACAGGACACCGCCTCGGTGCCGGAAATAGCGGGCGACCCGCTCGTGCAGCTCGGCGTAGCCGCGCCGGAGGAACACGAGGCGCGAGGCGTCGCGCCTCGTCAGGAAGGCCTCGCGGTACACGTTGTAGAAGAGGATCGCTGCCGCGCGCTCGGGCGTCTCGTTGAGGATGGCCGTGGCCAGCGGGTCCCACAGCAGACGCCGGGCGTCCGCGCCCTGCCCGGTCCGGCGGAAGTACTCGGCGAGGGTGAGCCCGAGCGGGGGCTCGCCGAAACGCGCGGCGAGTCCCAGGCGCAGGGCCTGCCACCGAACGGACCACGGCAGCCGCAGGCCGAGCAGGCCCACGAGCAGGTGGAGGGGCGCCACCAGCGGCGGGCAGTCCAGGGACGACCACCCGCGGTCGTCGACGTAGTCGATGTGCAGGTCGTTCTGGAAGAGGAGCAGGTCCTCGGCGCCCGCGCGGCGCACGAGGTCGAAGGTGGCCGCGTAGGCCCCGACCATCAGGTGGGTGCCGTTGTCGACGTCCTCGCCCGTGACCGCGTCGCGGTAGGAGGTCGCACGGCCGCCGAGGACGCCCCGCCGCTCCAGCAGCGTCACCTGGTGGCGGCGCTCCTGGAGGCCGACGGCGGCGGCCAGACCGGCGAAACCGGCCCCGATGACGGTGACCTTCATGGCCGGCGGGAGCGGACGAGCGTCCGCAGGGCGATGAAGGCCTTGCGCGGCCGGGAAAGCTTCACCCGCCCGCCAAGCGGGGAGCCCCGGCGCACGATCTCGTCGAGCAGCGCACCGTACACCCCGGCCATGATCTCGGCCGGGGTCATCGCCTTCCGGTCCGCGGCCGGAAGGAGGTCGCGCGCGAGGTCGTAGTGGGTGCGCGCGCGGACGGCCTCGAATGCGAGCAGCTCGCGCATCGCCCGCGGCGCGTCGCCGCCCTTCACCGCCGCCAGCAGCTCGGCTTCGCTCACCCCGAAACGGGCCAGATCTTCCTGGGGCAGGTAGATCCGGCCCCGGCCCGCGTCGTCGGCGACGTCGCGCAGGATGTTGGTGAGCTGCAGGGCCACCCCCAGCTGTACCGCGTACTGCCTCGTCCGCGGGTCCGTGTACTCGAAGATCTCGATCGCGGCCAGACCCACCGCCGAGGCGACGCGCTCGCAATAGACGCGCAGGTCGGCGAAGGTCGGGTAGCGCGTCGTCGTGAGGTCCATCCGGCAGCCGGCGACGATGTCCTGGAAGCAGCCGCGAGGGATGGGAAACTCGAACAGGGCCTCCGCGAGGTCACGCCCCAGCTCGGTGGACGGGCGCCCTTCGTAGCAGCGCTGCACTTCCTCGGCCCACCGCCGCAGGCCCGCTTCTCCCTCGCCGCCGGGCTCGTCCACGCAGTCGTCCACCATGCGGCAGAACGAGTAGAGGGCATAGATGGCCCGCCGCTTGCGGACCGGCAGGATTCGGAAGGCATAGTAGAAGCTCGTTCCGCTCTGCCGCGTGAGGCGGGCGGAGAGCGACACGGTCAGGCCGGAAGCGAGCGCCAGCGCCACGCTCGCCACGCGAGACGCAGCTTGCCGGCGGTGCCGTGCCGGGGTCGCCGGCGGAAGACGTCGTAGCCCGCGTCCTCGATCAGGTCCAGGATGGCGCTGCCGCCGAGCCACGTGAGCCGCAGCTCGAAGCGGAGGTCGCGGCCGACGCGGTCGCACAGCGGCCGGCCGCGGGCGAACAGCTCGCGCGTGCGCGCGACGAGCTCGGCCATCAGCGCGCGGAAGCCGTCGGTGACCAGCGAGGCGTTGAGGTCCCATTCCTTGACGGAGAAGCGGTCGAGCAGCTCCCGGGGCACGTAGAGCCGCCCCTTGCGCACGTCCACCGCGAGGTCCTGCCAGTGGTTGGCGAGCTGGAGAGCGGTGCAGAACGCGTCGGACGGCGGAAGGAGGGAGGGATCGCGATAGCCGAAGACGATGAGGACGAGCCGGCCGACCGGGTTTGCGGAGCGCCGGCAGTAGTCGAGCAGCTCGCCCCACGTGTCGTAGCGCTGCTTCACGGTGTCCTGCCGGAACGCAGACAGGAGATCCAGGAGCAACTCCTTCGGGATGTCGAGGCGGCGCACCGTCTCGGAAAGGGCCAGGAAGATCGGGTCCTCGGCCTCGCCTCGATACGCCGCGTGCAGCCGCTGCTCCCACTGATCGAGCTTCTCCCGACGGTGGCCTTCGTAGATCGGCTCGTCGGCGAAGTCGTCGGCGGCCCGGGCGAAGGCATAGAGCGCGTGCACGTAGGGACGCTTGTCCTTCGGGACCCACCGCCCGACGGGGAAGTTCTCATAGTGGCTGCGGACGCGCGCCTCGCAGTGGGCGAAGGCTTCCGCGACCGTGAGGGCAGCCGCCATGAGCGGCCATTCTACAGCGCCGGTCAGGGCGGGGGCCGCTCGTCGACGCCCACGCCGTACCGGTAGACCATCTCGCCTCCGAGCCAGCCCGAGACACCAAGCAGGACCATGCCGAGCGCCGAGAGCACGACCGGCACCCTGTCGTAGGGGTCCGTCCGCAGGCGGAGCAGGAAGTCCATGATGAACACGCCGATCACCGTCAGGTTGAGGAGCAGGTGCCAGGTGGCGATCCGGCGCGGCCGGCCCGCCAGGCTCAGGTAATCGATGAGGCCCGGGACGGCGGCGAAGAGCGCGGTGGCGATGCCGGCGGCCAGCGTGCAGCGCGCCACGACCGCCCAGTCGCCGTCGCCGAGCCCGGCGAGGAGCAGCAGATCGCTGACGAGCGAAAAGAGCAGCAAGCCGACGGGCAGGGTGACGAGGATCCCGTGGATGGGATGGCCCTTGATGCTCGCCGGAGTCCGCATCCTGGATGTCCTCGGCTTCGCTGCGTCCACCTGTAAGCAAGAAGGACGCCAGCGATCCGACTCACGCCCAGTATGCTTCCTGGAGACGCCGCTGGGCGGCGCGGTCGAAGGCGACCCGGTCCACCGGCTCGAGGGGCACCTCCACGACGGAATCGACGCCGCCCGACGCGAGCCGAGCCGGCACGGCCACGGCCACGCCGCGGTGGCCGTACTCCCCCTGGAGCGAGACGAGGACGCTCAGGATCGACGGCCTCGACCCGCGGAGCGCGCGCAGCACCCGGGCGGCAGCGGCGGCGAGGGCCACGGGGCCCGGTGCGCGGCTGGCCAGACCGGCCGCGGCCCGGCGCAATGCGACCGGGGACAGCCGGTCCACCGGTACCCCGCCGACACAGGCACTCTCGCGAGGGATGACCATCTGGTCCGGCGGCAGGCCAAGGACGAGCGCGGAAACCCCGCGCGGTTCCACCTGCATCTCCGAAGCGAGTCGCCGCGCCAGGGCACCCGCGTAAGCCACCGGCGCGCTCCCCAGCACGAGCTGCCGGCCCATGCCCTTGCGGACGGCCGCTTCGATCACGGTCGACGCGGAGGCGGCGGCCACGAGGAGCAGCCGCTTTCCCGCTACGGGAACCAACGACTCGCCGAGTGCGCGGGCGCGGGCCGGAGGAAGCAGCGGGTCGGCCAGCTCGCCGGGATCGGCGACGACGAGGACGTCGAACGCCCCTGCCCCGGCCAGGGTCGCCGCCGCCTCGACCTGGACGTCGAAGCCTTCGACCGGACCCGACTGGGAGATGTCCAGGGCCTTGCCCCGCGCGCGCGGCTCGTCGGGGTCGACGAGGACCACGCGCCGGGCCAGCTCCTGCTCGGCGACGCGGCGCGCGAGCGTGGCGGCGAGATCTCCCGCCCCCAGGATCGCGATGGAATGCACGGTGGCCGGATTCTAGCATCCGCCCGGACCCGACCCGCCGCGGGTGCTACGCTGGAATCAACGAATCAAGGAGGTATGAATAATGAAGTGGATGGGCATCTACCTTCTGGGGTACGTGATCTTCGTCGGGGGCGTCATCGCCGCGCTGTGGAAGATGGGCGTCCTCGAACGGCTTGGAACGACCTGGACCATCATCGGCCTCGTCATCGCGGTCGGCGTCGGCATCATGATCGCCGTCACCAGCAGTGGCGAGAAGAGAATCGTCGAGGTCGACGAGAAGAGGTCGTAGTCCATCCCGGGAGACAAGCCGGTTGAGTCGGCGGTCCGTGGCATGGCCGTTGCAATGTTTCTCTGTTGAGGGGGTTCCCCTCATCGCGCACCTTGCACTGCATCTCGTGCGAAGGCGTCCTAAAAAAAGGAGTGAAACATGGCAGACAAGAATGAACGTGATCGTCTTGCCGGCGATGCGAACCGCGACCCCCTCACGGGTGCGCCGGGGGCTCATCCCGTAGGCGTCGGCGTCGGTGCCGCTGGCGGAGCGGCGGCCGGGGCGGCGGTTGGAGCCGTGGGCGGGCCGGTCGGATCCGCCGTGGGAGCGGTCTTCGGCGGAGTGGCCGGGGGCCTCGCGGGCAAGGGTGCGGCCGAGGCCGTGAACCCGACGATCGAGGATGCGTACTGGCGCGACAACTACTCGAAGCGCCCGTACGTGACCGCAGGCAGCACGTACGACACGTACCGGCCCGCATATCAGTACGGATGGGAGTCCTACGGCCGGTATCAGGGCCGCAGCTTCGACGAGGTGGAGCCCGAGCTGTCGCGCAGCTGGGACAGCAACAAGAGCAAGCTCAGCTGGGACCGGGCGCGCGAGGCCACCCGCGACGCGTGGCACCGCGTCGAGAAGGCCATGCCAGGCGACGCCGACAACGACGGGTACTGAGGCAAAAGGAGTACTGAGGCAGAAGGAAATGAGCAACAGGCTGCGAGCGTAGCGGGATTCATTCCCGCGCAGCGAGCGGGGGTTCAAGGGGGTGCGCCGCTAGCACCCCCTTGCTCATTGAAGTCGCGCCGCTAGCGCCCCCCAGCTCATATATGATTCGGTGATGCCCGACAAACGCCGCAGCCGCATCACCACCGAGGGCGTCGAACGCGCCGGGAACCGCGCCATGCTGCGCGCCGTGGGCTTCGGCGACGACGACTTCACCAAGCCCATCGTCGGTGTCGCCAACGGACAGAGCAACATCACCCCGTGCAACGTGGGCCTGGGAGCGCTGGCCGCGCGGGCCGACGCCGCGCTCAAGGCCGCGGGGACGATGCCGCAGATGTTCGGCACCCCCACCGTCAGCGACGCCATCTCGATGGGGACGGAGGGAATGAAGTACTCCCTCGTCTCGCGCGAGGTGATCGCGGACGCCATCGAGACCGTCGTCAACGGCGAGGCCATGGACGGGCTCCTCGCGGTGGGGGGCTGCGACAAGAACATGCCGGGCGCCGTGATGGGGATGGCCCGCGTCGACGTGCCGTCGATCTTCGTCTACGGCGGGACGATCAAGCCCGGCCACTACGCGGGACAGGACCTCACGATCGTCAGCGTCTTCGAGGCGGTCGGCCAGTTGAGGGCGGGAAAGATCGCCGAGAGCGACCTGCGGGAGATCGAGCGGCGCGCCTGTCCGGGCGCGGGGTCGTGCGGAGGCATGTTCACCGCCAACACGATGTCCTCGGCCATCGAGGCGCTGGGCATGAGCCTGCCCTACACCTCCACCATGGCCGCCGAGGACGCCGAGACGGCCGACGCCGCCGAGCGGGCGGGACGGACGCTGGCGGAAGCGATCGCCAAGGACCTGCGCCCGCGGCGCATCCTGACCCGAGACGCTTTCGAGAACGCGATCGCGGTGGTGATGGCCGTCGGCGGCTCGACGAACGCCGTGCTGCACCTGTTGGCCATCGCGCATTGCGCGGGCGTCAAGCTCGTGCTCGACGACTTCGAGGCGTTCCGCGCGCGCGTGCCGGTGCTGTGCGACCTCAAACCGTCGGGTCGATACGTGACCGTCGACCTGCACCGGGCCGGTGGCATCCCGCAGGTGATGAAGATCCTGCTCGCCCACGGCGTGCTCCACGGCGACGCCGTCACGATCACCGGGCGGACGGTCGCCGAGAACCTCGCCGACGTGAGCGCGGCGCCGCCCGCGGGCCAGGACGTCATTCGCCCGTGGGAGCGTCCCCTCTATGCGCATGGCCATCTGGCGATCCTTCGCGGCAACCTCGCCGAGGAAGGCGCGGTCGCCAAGGTCACCGGCCTGAAGACGACGCGCATCACGGGGCCGGCGCGCGTTTTCGAGAGAGAGGAAGACTGCGCGGAGGCGATCCTCGCCGGCCGCATCCGCAAGGGCGACGTCGCCATCATCCGATACGAGGGGCCCCGGGGCGGCCCCGGCATGCGCGAGATGCTTTCCCCCACCTCCGCGCTCATCGGCATGGGCCTGGGCGGCGAGGTCGGCCTCGTGACCGATGGACGGTTCTCGGGCGCGACCCACGGCCTGGTCGTCGGCCACGTGGCCCCCGAAGCGGCGATCGGTGGCGGGCTGGCCCTGGTGCGCGAGGGCGACCAGGTCACGATCGACGCGGAGGCGCGGATGCTCCGCCTCGAGATTTCCGACGCGGAATTGCAGCGCCGCCGCGCCGAATGGCGCTCCCCGCCGCCGCGTTACACGTCGGGAGTCCTGGCCAAGTACACCCGGCTCGTGAGCAGCAGCAGCATGGGCGCGGTGACCGATTTGCCGGCACCCCCTTGACAGGCCCCCTCGCCCTTAGTATCCTACCGACCGTTCGGATGCTTAACTTGGCTCGAGTGCCGGTCGCCGGTCCCCCAAGGGCCCACCTGTCCGTCCTGCTGCGGGTCCTGGTCCTGCGGTCGATTAGACCGCCCGGGGGATCTGGGATCTAGCCGCAGCCGAGCAAGATCCAAAGGCCCCCGGGAAAAGAGACCCGGGGGCTTTTGTTTTTGGGGGCGAAACGCGATGGGAAAGACGCTCACTGGCGCCCAGATTCTCTGGGAATGCCTGCTGCGGGAAGGTGTGGAGACCGTCTTCGGGTACCCCGGAGGCGCGATTCTTCCTGCCTACGACGCGATGCTGGATTATCCGATCCGGCATGTTCTCGTCCGGCACGAGCAGGGAGCCGCCCATATGGCGGACGGCTACGCGCGGGCCAGCGGCAAGGTCGGGGTCGCGGTGGCCACGTCGGGACCCGGCGCGACGAACCTCACGACCGGGATCGCCACCGCGATGATGGACTCCATTCCCACGGTCTTCATCACCGGACAGGTCCCTTCGAAGCTGCTCGGCACCGACGCGTTCCAGGAGACCGACGTCACCGGCATCACGCTGCCGATCACCAAGCACAACGCCCTCGTCACCGAAGCGCGCAACATCGCGCCCGCGATCCGCGAGGCCTTCCTGATCGCGAAGTCGGGCCGGCCCGGCCCGGTGCTGGTCGACATCTGCAAGGACGCCCAGCAGGCCAAGACCGACTTCGTGTGGCCGGAGACGGTGGACCTGCCGGGGCTCGAGGAAGTGGCGCCGCCCGACCCGAAGGCCCTCGCCCGGGCCGCCGAGCTGATCAAGGCCGCCGAGCGTCCGCTGATCCTCGCCGGCCACGGCGTCCTGAAGTCCGGCGCCTCCGAAGCGGTGCGCGCGTTCGCAGAGAAGACCGGCACCCCGGTCGCGCTCACGCTGCTCGGCCTCGGCGGCTTCCCGGCCAGCCACCCGCTGAGCCTCGGCATGATGGGAATGCACGGGGAGGCCTACGTCAACCAGGCGATCCAGCGCGCCGACCTGCTGCTCGCCTTCGGCATGCGGTTCGACGACCGGGTCACCGGCAACCTCGCCACCTACGCGAAGCTCGCGAAGAAGATCCACGTCGAGATCGACCCTTCCGAAGTGGGCAAGAACGTGGCGGTAGACGTGGCTCTCGTGTCCGACCTCCGCGCCACGATCGTCGCGCTTCTTCCCCACGTGCCCGAGGCCCGGCACGACGCCTGGCTGGAAGAGATCGGGCGGGGGCGGGACGAGACCCGGGGCCGAGACATCCTCCACCAGCCCGACGGCGGCCGGCTCTACGCGGCCCACGTGATCCACGACTTGTGGAAGGCCACCAGCGGCGAGGCGATCGTGGTGACCGACGTGGGCCAGCACCAGATGTGGGAGGCGCAGTACTACGCGCACGAGCGCCCGCGCAGCCTCATCACCTCCGGCGGCCTGGGGACCATGGGCTTCGCGCTGCCCGCCGCCATCGGGGCCAAGATGGCACGCCCCGACGCCGAGGTGTGGGTCGTGGCCGGCGACGGGGGGTTCCAGATGACGTCGTGCGAGCTGGCCACGCTGCAGCAGGAGCAGCTCGACATCAAGATCGCCGTCATCAACAACGGCTACCTCGGGATGGTCCGGCAGTGGCAGGAGTTCTTCTACGACAAGCGGTACGCGGCGACCCCGATGCTCTCGCCCGACTTCGTGCTTCTCGCCGGCGCCTACGGCGTCGCGGCCCACCGCGTGAGCCGGCGCGAGGACCTGGCCCCGGCGGTCGACGCCGCGCGGCGTTCGGGCAAGGCCGCCCTCTTCGACTTCCGCGTGGAGAAGGAGGAGAGCGTGTATCCCATGGTGCCCGCGGGGGCCAACCTCGACGCCATGGTCCGCCGGCCGGCCGGGGAGGAGGTGGGGGCGTGAAGCACACCCTGGTGGCCCGCGTGCAGGACCAGCCCGGCGTGCTGAACCGCGTGGCGAGCCTGTTCCGGCGCCGCGCCTTCAACATCGAGAGCCTCACCGTCGGCGGCAGCGAGACGCCCGCCTACTCGCGCATGACGATCGTGGTCGACACGGCCCGGGTGCCGGCGCACCTCGTGGCCGCCAACCTCCGGAAGCTCGTGCCGGTGACGGAGGTGCGCGACGTCACCCACCTGCCCACGGTAGAGCGCGACCTCGCCCTGATCCGCGTCCGGTGCGATCCGGCGACGCGGGCCGAGCTGTCGGGGCTGGTGTCGATCTTCCGGG
>QHVJ01000615.1 GCA_003222275.1 Acidobacteriota bacterium
GGCGAGCTCGGCGGCGCCGCCGTCGCCGCCACGTCCGGCCACCTGCTCGTCCTCGTCGGCCTGGAAGGCGACACCGTCCTCGTCAACGACCCGGCCGCGCCGACCGCCGCATCCGTCCCACGCCGCTACCGCGCGGACGAACTCGGAAACGCGTGGCTGGCTCGCGGCGGCATCGGCTACGTCCTCTTCGACCTCGCCCGTCTCTAGCCGGAAGGAGGCGGGCGTAATCGCGGAGGCGCGGGGCGGGGCGGGCCACGCGAGACCCGTGTTTCGGGTACTGCGTCGGATCCGCGGACATCTTCGGTGCCCGCTGACAGGCGCACCGCTTCGTCGATTTGCGTGGTCGAGCGCGGCCCGCCCCGCCCCGCGCCTCCGCGATTGCACGCGGACGCCGACGGCGTCTACAGGTGAGTGAGGCGTTCTTGAGGCGGCGGCGACTCGCGCCGCAGGCGACGCCTGAGCAGGTCGGCCGCGATGTGACGGCCGCCGAGGCCGAAGGCCAGCGCGAGCGCCAGGACCAGCCCGCCGAACGTGATCCCGAACGCGACCAGCACCATCTCCTTGCCGATCCCGAGGTGCGTGAGCGCGGTGGCCACGGCGAAGAGGATGACGGCCCAGTGTGCGACGCGCGCGAGCAGTCGCGCCTCCGGCAGCCGCGCGTTGACGGCCGCGATGAGGATCGTCTGGCTGAGGAAGTTGGCGAGCAGCCAGCCGGCGACGAGGATGAGCAGGGCCGCGAAGAGCGGCGGCAGGAACGCGAGCAACAGGGCGGTCGCGCTGTGAGCGCCGGGCAGCGCGACGGCGTCAACGCCGGCGCTGGCGAAGAAGAGGAAGATCGCCCAGAAGGCGAGGAGGCCGAGCACGCCCGACGGCGCGCGCTGGACGCCGGAGCGCCGCAGCGACGCGGCCACGCCCCAGCGCTCCATCACGCGGTCGAAGCCGAACGCGCGCGCGCCGCGCTCGAGCACGACCTTGGTGATCACGCCCAGGAGCACGCCGAGCCCGAGGAGAACGACCAGCACGAAGAGCCCGGGCAGGATGGCCGCGAGCCGTTCCCGGGTCTCGAGGAGAGCGGTCCAGACGCCGTCGCCCCAACGGTCTGGCATGGGCGGTTACCATTTAGAGCGTACACCCGGTACAATGCGGCGCAATGCGAACCAGGCTCCCGGTCGCCCTGCTCGTGGTCGCGGCCGCCGTCGCCGGCTGCGCTACCGAGAAGCAGTGGATGAAAGTGGGCGAGCCGTACACCACCGCCGAGTTCCGGCGCGACTACGCCGCCTGCTCGAAGACGAAGAGCGGTGAGCTCGACGAAGAGTGCCTGCGCGGCCGCGGCTGGGTGGACATGAAACCCTCGAAGGGCGATCGCGCGGCCGACTCGCCCCCGGCCCCTCCCCAGGACTGGCGTCAACGACGGTGAGCTGACATGCGCTTCGGGATCTTCACCGGAATGGGCAACACCACGTGGGACGCCGTCCTCGGCCTCTGGCGTCACGCTGCCGCGAGCGGCTGGGCCGCCGCGTGCGTCACCGACCACTTCATGCCGAACACGCCGGACCGCGTCGGCGACACGATGGAGTGCTGGACGACGCTCGCGGGGCTCGCGGCCGCCGTCCCGACGATGCGTCTGGGCACGATCGTGTCAGGCAACACCTACCGGCACCCCGCGGTGCTCGCGAAGATGGCCGCGCAGGTGGACATCATCTCGGGCGGCCGCCTCATCTGCGGCGTCGGCGCCGCGTGGCAGCAGAACGAGCACGAGGCGTACGGCCTTCCCTTCTACACGGTGGCCGAGCGCCTCGCGCGCCTCGACGAGGCCTGCCAGGTGCTCAAGGCGCTGTGGACGCAGGACAAGGTCACCCTCAAGGGGCGCTACTACCAGCTCAGCGACGCGCCGCTCGCGCCGAAGCCCGTGCAGCGTCCGTACCCCGAGCTGATGATCGGCGGCGGCGGCGAGAAGGTCACGCTCAAGATCGCCGCGCGTCACGCCGATCACTGGAACGTCTGGGGCGGGCCCGAGACGCTCGCGCGCAAGGGCGCCATCCTCGACGCTCACTGCCGCGCCGCCGGGCGCGACCCGAAATCCGTCGCCCGCTCGGCCAACATGGCGCTGCTGATCAGCGACGACCGCGCCGAGGCCGACCGCCTGCGGACCGCGCTCACGAAGCGCTTCGGCATGGCCGAGGCGCTCGCCCAGGACACCGCGCTCGTCGGCTCCGTCGGCGAGATCCGCGACAAGCTGGGCCGGCTCGCCGCCGCCGGCGTCAGCATGGTGTGGATTCCGACGATGTTCCTTCCGAAGGACCCCCGGCCCCTCCTTGATCGCTTCATGCAGGAGATCGCGCCACACGCGGCATAGGCGATCCGGATGCACTGCTCGACCATGTTGCGGTCACCGAGGACGCCGAAACCCTCGGCCGTCTATCACGTCGTGTTCGACGAGACGCTCCAGCCCTGGAAGGTCGACCTCGTCGACGGGTTCGGCCGTCAAGTGCGGCACGATCGCCGGCGTGTTGGACGCAACACCATCCCGACCGTGCGGCCGAGCGAGGCCGAGCACCGGGCGGGGGATATCGCCGACTATCCCCTCGTTTTCAGGGCGGACCGCGGGATCACGCCGGGCACCGAGTACACGATCCGAGCGCAGCTCGAGACGTCCGACAATCCGGTGCCCACGATTGCGCGCCGCCCGCGGTGATGGCGCGGCGCTACGCCTTGCCCTCGAGGGCGCGTCTGAGCTGATCGAGGTGGTTGTCGTCGTGCCACGCCATCAGCGTGAGAAACGCGTCCAGGGTGACCTTGCCACGCACGGGGTGCGTGCCGCCGCGCTCCCAGTCCGCGGACGCGAGCTTCTTCATGAAGGCGAGCGTCTCCTCGCGGCGCCGGCGGAAGGCGCCCGCCGCCTCGCCCGCGTCGTTGCGCAGGTACTGCCGCTCCTCCGCCCAGCGGTCGGGATCGGGCGGGGCGATCGGCGGATTGTCCGTGGCGAGGATCGTGTCGAACCGCGCCTTGAACAGCTCCTCCGTGTCGCGGAGGTGGCAGACGACTTCCTTGGGCGCCCAGTTCTTGGCGTCGGGCCGCCGCGCGAGCGCGGCGTCGCTCTGGCCGCGGATCGCGCCCGCCAGCTCGTCGGCGGTGCGCTCGAGGCGCTTCAGGCGCTGCTCGCGCGGCTGCTTGGCGTACTCCTCCATGGTCGGCATCGCGCTCCTCCTCAGATCGGTGACCAGCTGGTGAAAGAGGCTCGACTCGCGCTTGTAGAAGCCCTCCGTATGATATGACTCCTCCAGCCGCAGCACCGTGTAGTCGAGGTGGTGGCCGACCTCGTGCAGCAGCGTGCGCAGATACGTCCGGAACGCCACCACGCGCTTCTGCTTGGCCGTGCGCATCCAGAGCTGGATCTTCGGACGCCGCCCGCGCTCGGCCGTGTAGAGCCCGTGCAGCTCGCCCCAGCGCGCGTGCGGCCGCGCCGCCAGCACCTCGACCCTGACCGGCGGCGCGCCGAGCACCGTCATCAGACCGCCGATCACCCGCTCGCTGGCGGCCTGGGTGGCCGCGCGGTCCTCGGCGAGCAGCGCCGATTCCACCGCGTCCACAGCGGCGGCGAACCGCTCGGCCTGGGGCAGCCGGAGCTCCGTGATCGCGTCGCTCTTGCGGTAGACGGCCTGCTGCGCGCGCGACAGCCGCGCGTAGTACGAAAACGGCAGAGGTTATTTCCCCGTCCAGCGCGGCGCGCGCTTCTCCAGGAACGCCTTGGCGCCTTCCACGCGATCTTCGGTGGTGCGCAGCAGCGTGGATAGATCGCCCTCGAGGCGCAGGCCGTCGGCGAGCGGCAGCTCGAGGCCCTTCACCACCGCCTCCTTGGCGTAGCGCAGGGCCACCGGCGCCTTCGCCGCCATCGCGCGCGCCAGCTCGAGCGTCGCCTTCAGTGCTTCGCCCGCCGGCACCACGCGCTCGACGAGCCCGATGCGGAGCGCCTCGTCGGCCGGGATGCGAGCGCCCGTCAGGATCATCTCGAGCGCCTTGCCGCGTCCCACCAGTCGCGGCAGCCGCTGCGTGCCGCCGCCGCCGGGGATGATGGCGAGGTTGATCTCGGTGAGCCCCATCTGCGCGCTGGCGGCGGCCACGCGGATGTCGCAGGCCAGCGCCAGCTCGAGACCGCCGCCGAAGGCGAAGCCGTTGACGGCGGCCAGGATGGGCTGCGGGCAGCGGTCCATGGCCTGGCGAAAGTCCACGCGGCG
>QHVJ01000273.1 GCA_003222275.1 Acidobacteriota bacterium
CATCAAGGCGGACAGCACGCTCATCTACAACCTCGGCTTCGAGAGGCAGTTGCCGAAGGGCTTCGTGGCCGGCGCCGCCTACAGCGGCTCCTACACCTGGAACGGCCTGTTCGGGTCCGACTTCAACCGCTTCCCGGGCGACCTGCTCGACGGCAGCCTCGACCGCCTCAACCCCAGCTTCGGCACGATCTACTACGAGCTCAACGCGAACAAGATCATCTACAACGCGTTGTTGTTCTCGGTGCGGCAGGTGGGAGCACGCAGCAGCTTCCAGGCCACCTACACCTTGTCGAAGGTGGAGGATTACGGCCAGGCGGGCACCCGCGTCAACCGCGATCCCGGGTATGCCACGCCGACCCAGTACGACCTTTCGCAGTATCGGGCGGCGGCGGACTGGGACGCGCGGCACCGCTTCGC
>QHVJ01000274.1 GCA_003222275.1 Acidobacteriota bacterium
GAATGCCCCGAGCGGCGGCATCCCCGGCTCGTTCAACCGGAACCAGTACGTGAACGGCGTGTTCCCCGCCTCGGCGTTTCCTCTACCCGCGCCCGGAACGGAGGGGAACCTGAAGCGCAGCGCCTTCCGCAACCCGAATTTCGCCAACATCGACATGAGCCTCGTGAAGAACAACCGCTTCCGCGAGCACGTGAACGTCCAGCTCCGCTTCGAGGTCTTCAACGTGCTCAACCGGGTGAACCTCGGCGCCGTCAACGGCGACCTGGCCAGCAGCACGTTCGGGCGCGCGACGTCGACGTTCGATCCGCGGATCATCCAGCTCGGCGCACGGGTGCTCTTCTGAGGCCTGCGATGCGAGCCTGGCTGGTTCTCTGCCTCCCTCTGGCCTTCGGCGCCGCGCAACCGGGCGATGCGCTCACGTCCGCGGCGCCGACGGCCCGTACCGACGCGCCGGTCTGGAACCGCGCGCCGCTCCAGGCCGGGAGCCTGGCCCGGCTGCCCCTCGGGTCCGTCCGGCCCGCCGGATGGCTGCGGCGCCAGCTGCGGATCCAGGCCGACGGCTTGACCGGCCACCTCGACGAGTTCTGGCCCGACGTCGGGCCCAACAGCGGCTGGCTCGGCGGCACCGGCGAGAGCTGGGAGCGAGGGCCCTACTTCCTCGACGGGCTGGTGCCGCTCGCCTACCTGCTCGACGACGCGCGCCTCACGGCCAAGGCGCGGAAGTGGATCGACTGGACGCTCATCCACCAGTCGCCGGAGGGCTGGATCGGCCCGGCGAAAAACAAGGACTGGTGGCCGAACATGGTGATGCTGAAGACGCTCACCCAGTACCAGGAGGCCACGGGAGACCCTCGGGTCGTTCCGCTGATGCAGCGGTATTTCGCCCACCACCTGGCCGAGGGCGCGGGGCGTCCGCTGCACGAGTGGGCGTCGTATCGATGGGCGGACGAGCTCGTGAGCGTGCTCTGGCTGTACAACCGGACCGGCGACCCGAAGCTGCTCGAGCTGGCGCGCCTGCTGCAATCGCAGGGCACCGACTGGAAGCGCCACTTCGCGCAGTTCGAGTTCCCGGACAAGACGAGCGTCGACATGCTCGGGCTGAAGATCGGCGTCAACAATCCGGACAAGGCCATGCGCGCGCACGGCGTGAACAACGCGATGGCCCTGAAGACGAGCGCGCTGTGGTCGCTCGTCTCCGGCGACCGCTCCGATCGGGACGCGATCTATCGCGCGCTGGAGATGCTCGACCGGCATCACGGGCTGCCCAACGGCATGTTCAGCGGCGACGAGCACTACGCGGGTACCGACCCGTCCCAGGGCATCGAGCTGTGCGCGGTGGTGGAGGCGCTCTTCTCCCTGCAGCACGTCCTCACGGTCGTCGGCGACCCGGCGCTCGCGGATCGCCTCGAGCGGATCGCGTTCAACGCGATGCCGGCGACCTTCTCGGCCGACATGTGGGCCCATCAATACGACCAGCAGCCCAACCAGGTGCTCTGCAGCCTGCGGCCTCGATCCTGGGTCAGCAACGGTCCGGAAGCGAACCTCTTCGGGCTGGAGCCGAACTTCGGCTGCTGCACGGCCAACATGCATCAGGGTTGGCCAAAGCTCGTCCAGAGCCTCTGGATGGCCACGCCCGATCACGGCGTGGCCGCCGTGACCTACGCGCCGAGCGAGGTCCGCACGACGGTGGCCGGCGACACGCGGCTCGCGATCACTGAGGAGACCGAGTACCCGTTCCGAGGCGAGGTGCGGCTCAAGCTGGCGCCCGAGCGTCCGGTCGAGTTCCCCCTCCTGCTGCGTATCCCCGCCTGGGCGGAGCGCGCGTCCGTGAGCGTGAACGGCCAGGCCGTCGATGGCGTGCGCGCGGGGCAGTTCTTGCGCGTGCAGCGGGCCTGGAAGCCCGGTGACGGGGTCGTCCTCACCTTCCCCATGCCGCCGCGCCTCTCGACCTGGTACCACGATTCCGTGGCCGTCGAGCGCGGGCCGCTCGTCTTCGCCCTCCGCATGGGTGAGGATTGGAAGAAGGTCGAGGGCGGGATGGGCAAGCCGGCGCCTCCGCCCGCGGTCGACTGGGAGGTGCACCCGACGACCCCATGGAACTATGGGTTGCTGGTGAGCCCCCCGGACGTGGCGACGGCGGTGCAGGTCCGAGAGAAGGCGATCGGAGACTACCCGTTCAGTCCCCAGGGCGCGCCGGTGGAGCTTGCGGTGAAGGGACGACGCCTGCCGGAATGGACGCTGGTCAACGGCTCCGCGGGGCCCCTGCCCCAGAGTCCCGTCACCAGCAGCGAGCGCGACGAGACGTTGACCCTGGTCCCCTATGGCGCGGCCAAGCTGCGCGTGACCGCGTTCCCACGCATAGAGACTCGGCCGTAGCCGCCCAACCGCCGCCGCACGCCGGCTCGCCGGGATCGATGCGGCGGATACTGGCGGCGGCGCTGTTCGCGGCCTTCGCCGGCACGGCACATGCCGACGACCTGGCGGACGCGCTGGAAGCCGGACGCTTCGCCGATGCCCGCCGCCTCGCCGACGCCCGGCTGAAGTCACAGCCCCGAGATGCCCGGCTCTGGACCATCCGCGCCATCGCATTGGAGAGGCTCGGGCGGCTCCCGCAGAGCCTGGCCAGCTTCGAGCGTGCGCTCACGCTCGACCCGGACTCGCTCGCCGCGTTGAAGGGCGCCACCGAGGTGGCCTATCGCACGCACAGCCCCAAGGCCACCCGCTTCGTCCAGCGCGTCCTCGCGCGCGAGCCGGGCGACGAGACGGCGCACGCCATGGCCGGGGCGCTGGCGGTGGAGGCGGACGCGTGCGCCGACGCGGTGGCGCATTTCGAACGGAGCGGCGCCGCGCTCCTGGAGAACCGGCCCGCGCTCGC
Organism: Acidobacteriota bacterium; assembly: GCA_003222275.1. Taxonomy (GTDB): domain Bacteria; phylum Acidobacteriota; class Vicinamibacteria; order Fen-336; family Fen-336; genus AA32. The sequence goes on from QHVJ01000274.1 coordinate 2,876, forward strand.
GCAGCATGCGGGTTGCCTGCTGCGTCTGAAGCGGCCGCGAGAGGCCGGCGACCTCTTCCAGCGGCTGGTGGAGGCCTCGCCCGATGACCCCGCCGCGCGCTACAACCTGGCCGTATGCCGGCTCGAGGCGGGCCAGGCTCCGGAGGCGGCGGCGGCGGCGGGCGCGGGATTGGCCCTGAGCCCCGGAGACCCGGAGCTGCTGAACCTCTTCGGCGCGGCCAGCGCCGCCGCCGGCCAGCTCGAGCCGGCCATCGCCGCCTTGCGAAAGGCGACGGAAGTCGCGCCGGCCGACGAGCGCCATTACGTCGATCTCGCCGCCCTCTGCGTCGAGCACGACGCGTTCGACCTCGCTCTCGAGGTGGTGAATGCCGGGCTCGCGAACATCCCGGGGTCGTCCAGGCTCTACACGATGCGGGGCGCGATCCGAGCGGAGCGGGGGGAGATCGACGACGCCATGCGCGACTTCGAGCGGGCCAGCGCCCTCGGCCCCGACGAGATGTACGGGTCGGTCGGCTTGAGCCTCGTCCTCCGCCAGGTGGATCGCCTGCCCGAGGCGATCGCCCTGCTCCGCCGCAAGCTGGCCCGGCAACCGCGCGATGCCACGCTCAACTACCTCCTGGCCGATGTGCTGCTGCGAACGGATCCCGATCCGGCCTCGCCCGAGTCGGCGGAAGCGCGAGTGGTCCTGCAACGTGCGCTGAAAGCCCGGCCTGATTTCGCCAAGGCCCATGCCGCCCTCGGGCGACTGCAGCTGCGGGCGGGTGAGGTGGCGAGCGCGGTGGACGAGCTACGGGTCGCGGTGAGGCTCGATCCGAACGATCGGCTGGCGCTGAACCAACTGGTGCTCGCCTACCGCCGGCTCGGCCGGGACGAAGATGCCGCCGCCGTGGCCGGCCAGCTCAAGAAGCTCTTGGAAACGGAACGGACGGAGGAAGTCGCACGCAATCGCGTTCGGCTCTATCGCGCGCCGGCAACAAGCCCTGGCCGTTGACCGCTTCGCTATCGATTGTTGACGCGCGCGGGCGGCGCGCTGCGCACGGCGAGCGTGACGACCGACACCGAGTGCGCCGGCAGGTCGACCGTGAAGCTCGGCCCCGCGGAGACGTCGGCGGCGGTGACCTTCACCGCGTCGGGGTTGGAGAAGCTGTTGGCCGCTTGCAAGGAACCGGCCGTGAGCGTCTCGATCGCGCCGTGGCGCTGTACGAGCACGCCGGTCACGGTGATCGTCGTTCGCAGCGGCTGCCGGGGGCTGGTGTTCACGGCCTTGACGTACACGTGCCGTCCGTCGCTCGACCGGCTGGCCACCACGTCGAGGACGGGTACGCCGCGCCCTTCGCGGGAAGTGTCGAAGGTCGGCCCCGTGACCTCGGCGGCCACGCGCTCGGCGCCGAGATGGTCGTTGTAGAGCTTGACGGCCAGGTACGTGGGGGTGACGAAGACGGCGTGACGGCTGGCCTGGATGACACCACCGGACCAGCCGTTGACGAGATCGGAAACGGCGGTCATGTGCACCAGCTCTCCCGAGCGCTCGAACACGTTCATCAGCCGCGCCGCGTAGAGCGCCGACTCCATCGAGTGTTGCCGGGGCACGGGCAATGACGTGTTCCACTCGTTGACGGCGAGCTTGATCTCGCGGCCGGGCACCAGCTCGTGGAGCGCGGCGGCGACCTGCCGGTAGAACCGCTCGTAGAAGAGGGGCCGGGCCATCAGGTTGAGCGCGTCGCCCTGCATCTCGCGCAGCCCGTAGTAGTGATGGATGGACAGGTGGTCGATCTGCGGCCCGGCGAGCTTCAGCACCGTCCGGTTCCAGTCCATGTCGTTGTCGCCGACGGCGATGAGCTCGATGGAGGGATCGACGGCCTTCATGGCACTCTGATAGCGGAGGTAGTTGCGCGCGTAGGTCTCGGCGTCGCTGTGGCCGCGCACCCAGTCTCCCCAGATCTCGTTGCCCAGCTCCCAGAACCGCACGCCGTAGGGCGCCGGGTGGCCCAGCGCGGCGCGCCGCGCGCCCCCCGTGGAGGTGGGCGGACCGTTGGCGTACTCCACCCAGGCCGCGGCCTCCTCGGCCGTCGCCCCTCGCCCCTCGACGTTGACCACGATCGTGGGCTCGGCGCCCACGTTCCGGCACATCCGGACGTATTCGTCGGTGCCGAGGTCGCTCGGCTCGAGCTCGTTCGCCCACGAGAGGTTGGTCCAGATCGGCCGCTCGTCACGAGGACCGATGCCCCAGCCCCAGTGGTAGTCCTGGGCCACGTTGCCGCCCGGCCAGCGGATGAACGCGGGCCGCAGCGCCTTCACCTTCACGAAGACGTCGCGGCGGATGCCGTCCACCGCGTCGCCCGGCATCAGCGAAGCCTGGTCGAGCCACAAGCGGCCGTGGCCGATGAACAGGACGGCCAGCTTGGCGAGAGGATCGCTGCGCGAGGGAGTCAGCGCGAACGCATACCGCCGCCAACTCTCGTCGGCGGCCACCGGCACCTCCGTCACGGCATACGACGACCCCCCCGAGCGGTCCTGCTCCAGGACCACGCGCAGCCGTCCCTCGAAGGTCTGGTTCTTGATCCAGATCGACCCGCGATACTCGACCGCCTGCCGGATCGGGAGGCGTGCCTGGCTCAGGCCGCGCGGCCCAAAGGCGTTACCTCGCAAGTCGAGGCCTAGCGAGTGCTCCATGCGCTCGGGGTCGGGCTTCCGGCCCGGCGGGTAGGACACCGACTCGTCCCAGCGGAAGTGGATGTCGCTGTCGTTGCGCTCGTCGGGCTCCCGCTCCCAGTGCCGGGGCAGGCCGACGGCGCTCGCCGGCTCGTCGAAGCCGCGGTTGCGCAGCATCTCGGCGTGGAGCCCGAACTTGACCCCTTCGAACATGAACTCCACGAAGTGGCCGTAGAGCGTGGGGCTGATCCGGTTCTCCACGCGGCCGGCGTCCACGCGCACCGCGGCCCTGCCCACGGGCTGCGCATACAGCGTGGCCGCGAGCAGCCAGGCCGCCGCGGCGCCACACGTTCGCACCTGAAAGTCGTTTGAGCAGCGCATGACTCGCAGATTCACCATCGAGAGCGGTGTTTGTATCTTACGCCGTTGGGCTCGACCGTTCGGGAGCTCAC
>QHVJ01000275.1 GCA_003222275.1 Acidobacteriota bacterium
TGGTGAGGATGCTCGAGGCCGCCGATCTGTCCCTCAAGCATCGCCGGGATATCGCGCTGAGCAAGCGGCCTCGCGTGGTGGGCGCGCTGCCGTCCGTCCCGCCGGTGCCCGTCGCGGCCGCCTCCGAACCCGCGCGCGGTCGGTTCGTGGCTGCCTAGCGGCGGGGTCGACACCGATGGCCATCTGCTACGGCCTGCCGCCCACCACGCCAGAGAGAGCGCCCGTCGGCCGGCGGCTGCCCCGGCACGTCCTGAACGAGGACGTCTTTCGGAGCGCGTTGATACGAGAACGGAAGCGCGCGGATCGCTCGTATCGGTCCCTGCAGCTCGTACGGCTCGACCTGAGCCGTGATCCGGGCCCCGACGGGTCAGGCGCGTGGGCGGCGGCCATCGACTCGGTGGTGGCCGCCACCGACGAAACCGACGTCCTCGGATGGCTCGAGCCCGGGGTGGCCATCGGCGTCCTTCTCTCCGACGTCCCCGCGTCGGAGGCGGTCGGCCCACTGGGCGCGGTCGCGGCGCGGATCGGCGGAGAGCTCGGCGCGCGCCTGCAACCCGGCGCCGTGGCAAAGTTCTCGATGCGCGTGCACGTCTATCCCGAGCGGGACGGGGAGGACGGCCCGGGCGGGGGCGTCCTCGACCCCATCTTCGATCCCGAGCTGGGCTCACACGGTCGGCGAGGCTGGAACTACGACGGGATCAAGCGCGCCGTCGATCTCGTGGGCAGTCTGTTCTTGCTGGTGGCGCTGTCCCCGCTGCTCGCGCTGATCGCCATCCTCGTGACCCTCGGATCGCCGGGGCCCGTCTTTTTCCGGCAGCAGCGGATCGGGCACATGATGAAACGGTTCACGATGCTCAAGTTTCGGACGATGCAGGTGGACGCCGATCCAAAGCTGCACCAGGAGTTCGTGAGCCGGTTCATCAGGTCGAGCGGCAAGGTCGACGAGCCCGGCGCGACGCTGTTCAAGCTGACCGGGGATCCTCGGGTGACGCCGATCGGCCGTCTTCTCCGAAAGACCAGCCTCGACGAGCTGCCGCAATTGTGGAACGTACTGCGCGGCGAGATGTCGCTGATCGGGCCACGCCCCCCGCTTCCGTACGAGCTCGTCGAGTACAAGCTCTGGCACCGGCGGCGACTCGTCGAAGCCAAGCCGGGAATCACCGGACTCTGGCAGGTCGCGGGCCGGAGCCGTACCACCTTCGACGAGATGGTACGCCTCGACCTCCGCTACGCCCGGGGGCGTTCCTTCTGGACCGACATCAAGATTCTCCTTGCCACGCCGGCGGCCGTCATCTCGGGCAAGGGTGCGTGTTGAGACGGGAGTCGGCATGAGCCAGTACCTGTGCATCGCGCCGGACGTCAAGCTCGGGCGGGACGTCAAGCTGGCGTCGTTCATCAACCTGTACGGCTGCGAGATCGGCGACGAGACGAAGATCGGGGCCTTCGTCGAGATTCAGAAGAACGCGCGCGTCGGCGCCCGGTGCAAGATCTCCAGTCATACCTTCATCTGTGAAGGCGTCACCATCGAGGACCATGTCTTCATCGGCCACGGCGTCACCTTCATCAACGACGCGTATCCTCGCGCCACGACGCCGACCGGCGAGCTGCAGACCACGGACGATTGGACGGTGCAGCGGACGCTGGTACACAGGGGCGCGTCGATCGGATCGGGAGCGACGATCCTCGCCAACGTCGTCATCGGACAGAACGCCATCGTCGGCGCGGGCAGCGTGGTGACCCACGCGGTGCCCGACCACGCGATCGTGGCAGGGAATCCGGCGAGGGTCCTGCGCTTCCTCGTGCCCAACTCGGGCAATGGCCTCCTGGCGACGCCGAGCGTCGGGACGTTGGAATGAAGCCGAGCACGGTCAACATCTTCGGGAATTTCGGAACCCAGAACCTGGGGAACGAATGCACGCTGCAGGCGGTCATCCACAACGTTCGCCAGTACCTGCCGGATGCACCACTGCGCTGCATCTGCACCGATCCCGAAGACACCTCGAGACGGTACAACGTCCCGGCGGTGGCGATGTCGTCCACGTATGCGCACCGTGAAGCGTCGACCGCGAGCGCGCGGAGGACGCAGCCTCTCCTGCGACTGCTCAGAGGAATCGTGATCCGAATACCCCGTGAGCTGATGCACTGGGTGACCGCGTTCAAGACGTTGAAGGACGGCCGCATGCTCATCATGGCCGGGACGGGAATGCTGGACGATTTCGGCATCCGCCCCTTCGATCTGCACTATGAAATATTCAAGTGGTCACTGCTGGCGAAGCTGCGGCGCTGCAAACTGCTGTTCGTCAGTGTCGGCACGGGCCGGCTCGAGCATCCCCTGAGTCGATGGTTCGTGAAGGCCGCGCTCGCCCTGGCCGACTACCGGTCGTACCGCGACCGCTTTTCGAGGGACTTGCTGGGCAGTCTCGGCATCGCTGCGCGTCGGGACTTCGTCTACCCGGATCTGGTCTTCAGCTTTCCACGCCCCGCGATTCGCAGGGAGCCGCGCCACCGGACCGGCCCCGTGGTCGGCCTCGGCCTCATGGAGTATTACGGTCGAGGCTGCCGGCCGGAGCACGGACGGGCCATCTATCACGAGTACATCGAGAAAGTGACGACGTTCGTGGCCTGGCTGCTCCAGCGCGGGTACACCGTGCGGTTGCTCATCGGCGATGTGGTGTACGACAGCCGCGCGTCGGACGACGTGATCGGGCGACTGAAAGAGCGTCACGTGGTCTATGACGAAAGCCGGCTCATCCACGGGCCGGTGTCGTCGGTCGATCAGCTGATCTCCCAGCTCGCACAATCGGAAATCGTCGTGGCCAGTCGCTTCCACAATGTGCTGTTGGCTCTCATGCTGACCAAGCCGGTGGTCTCGATCTCGTACTACGGGCGCAAGAACGAGGCGCTGATGGCGGAGATGGGGTTGGCGGAGTACTGCCAACGGATCGACGACCTGGATCCCGGGCGCCTGATCGAGCAATTCCTGGCACTCGAGGAGCGGACGGAAACGCTGGCGCCCTATCTCGCGCAGAAATCCGAAGAATACCGGGCGGCGTTGGAGCGGCAATACACCGCGATCTTCGACCAGGCCCCGGACCGCCGACCCGAGCGCGGCGCGCACGCCGTGTCCCGGTGACCGGCGACCGCACCTAGACCCGTCATGCAGAACCTGACCTTCGCCGGCGACAAGAGCCACCCGCTGCGCCTGTTGTGCCTCGGCGCGCACAGCGACGACATCGAGATCGGCTGTGGCGGGACGGTCTTGCGGCTCCTGGACGAGTACGAGGAGACGAGCGTCTGCTGGGTCGTTCTGGCGTCCAGCGGTCGGAGGGACGAGGAAGCCGTCGCGAGCGCCGAGAAGTTTTTGACGGGCGCGAAGAGGAAGGAAATCATCGTCGCCGATTTCAGGGATGGGTTCTTCCCGTATCAGGGCGAGCGTGTCAAGGAGTTCTTCGAAGGGCTGAAGGTCAAGACGTCGCCGGACATCATCTTCACGCCGTATCGCAACGATCTCCACCAGGACCATCGCCTGGTGTCCGAGCTGACGTGGAATACGTACCGGAATCACCTGATCCTCGAGTACGAAATCGTGAAGTACGACGGCGACATCGGCAACCCCAATCTCTTCGTTCAGCTCGACGAGGCGACCTGCCAGGAGAAGATCGGGATCCTCATGGACTGTTTCAAGACGCAGCAGCACCACGACTGGTTCACCCCGGACGCGTTCTCGTCGCTCCTGCGGCTGCGCGGGATCGAGTCGAAGGGGCGCTACGCCGAGGCGTTCTACTGCCGAAAGGTCGTCCTGTAGGTCCATGCGCGTCCTCGTCAGCGGCCACAAGGGATACATCGGCACGGTGATGGTCCCGATGCTGCTCGGCGCCGGTCACGACGTCGTCGGTCTCGACACCGACCTCTTCGAGCGGTGCACGTTCGTCCCGGGCATCCACGACATCGCGGAGATGCGGGTCGATGTGCGGGACGTCGAGGTGAGGCAGCTGAAGGGGTTCGACGCGGTCATCCACCTCGCCGCCCTCTCCAACGATCCGCTGGGCGACTTGAACCCTGCGATCACCTACGAGATCAACCATGCGGCGTCGGTCCGCCTCGCGCGGCTCGCGAAGGAGGCCGGCGTGCGGCGCTTCATCTACTCGTCTTCCTGCAGCAGTTACGGCCAGGCCGGCGACGATCTGGTGGACGAGACGGCCGAGCTCCGTCCGATCACGCCCTACGCCATCTCGAAGGTGCGGGTCGAGCAGGACGTGGCTCCGCTGGCGGATGACCGGTTCAGCCCGACGTTCCTGCGCAATGCGACGGCCTACGGGGTGTCTCCACGTATGCGGTTCGATCTGGTGCTGAACAACCTCGTGGCCTGGGCCTGTACGACCGGTCGCGTGCACATCAAGAGCGACGGGTCACCCTGGCGGCCGATCGTGCACGTCGAGGACGTCGGCCGCGCCTTTCTCGCCGTCCTGGCGGCGCCGCGCGACACGGTCTACAACCAGGCGTTCAACGTGGGCCAGACCACCGAGAACTACCGGGTCCGCGATCTCGCCGAGATCATCCGGGACGTCGTTCCGGGCTCCCGCGTCGAGTACGCGGCGGGCGGCGGTCCGGACCCCCGCTGCTATCGGGCGGATTTCGAGAAGATCCATCGGCTCCTGCCCGAGTTCAAGCCGCAGTGGACCGCCCGCCGGGGCGCTGAAGAGCTCGCGACCGTCTATCGCAGCGTCGGTCTCGTCCTCGAGGATTGCGAGGGACCGCGGTTCAAGCGGATCGACCACCTGAAGCACCTGCTGGCCTCGGGCCGTGTGGACCCGAGCCTGCGCTGGCGGGCCGCGTAGCATGGCGGGCTGCCTCTTCTGCTCGGCACCCCTTCGCCAGACGTTCGTCGATCTGGGCATGTCGCCCCTCTGCGAAAGCTACTTGCCCGCCGAGGCGCTGAACCAGGTGGAGCGGTTCTACCCCCTCCACGCATACGTGTGCGAGCGGTGCTTCCTCGTCCAGGTGGAGCAATACGTGAGCCCCGAGGCGATCTTCACCGAGTACGCCTATTTCTCCTCCTTTTCCGACAGCTGGCTGGCCCACGCGAAGGCTTACGTGGACATGATCGCCTCGCGCCTCGGCCTGTCCGGGACGAGCCGGGTCATCGAGCTGGGAAGCAACGACGGGTACCTGCTCCAGTACTTCGTCGCCAAGGGTATGCCGGTTCTCGGCGTCGAGCCGGCGCGTAACGTCGCCGAGGCGGCGGTGGCGCGGGGCGTGCCCACGCACGTCGCGATGTTCGGGCGGCAGACGGCGCGCGAGCTCCAGGCCCAGGGTCTGCAGGCCGATCTGCTGATCGGCAACAACGTGCTGGCGCAGGTGCCGGACGTCAACGACTTCGTGGCCGGCATGAAGCTCCTGCTGAAGCCCGGCGGGGTCCTCACCATGGAGTTCCCCCACCTGATGCGGCTCATGCAGGAAAACCAGTTCGACACCATCTACCACGAGCACTTCTCCTACTTTTCGTTCCTCACGGCCGAGCGCATCTTCGCCGCGCACGGGTTGCGTCTCTTTGACGTCCAGGAGCTGCGCACGCATGGCGGCTCGTTACGGATCTACGCGGGACATGCGGAGGAGTCGGGGACGCCTGAGAGCGAGGACGTCACGAGGCTCCGCGCGCGTGAGGCGTCGGCGGGCTTGAACCGACTGGAGACCTACGCCGCGTTCACCGAGCAAGTCCACGAGACCAAGCGGCGCCTTCTCGAGTTCTTGATCAACGTGAAGCGCGCGGGCAAGCACATCGCCGGGTACGGGGCGCCGGGCAAGGGCAACACGCTCCTGAACTATTGCGGCATCCGCACCGACTTCCTCGACTACACGGTGGACCGCAACCCCTACAAGCACGGCCGGTTCCTCCCCGGCACGCATATCCCGATTCACGCGCCGGAGAAGATCCGGCAGACGCGGCCTGACTACGTGCTGATCCTCCCGTGGAATCTGAAGGACGAGATCATGGAGCAGGTCTCGTACATCCGGGAATGGGCCGGCCAGTTCGTCGTCCCGATCCCCGACGTCAAAGTGTACCCGTGATCCTCACCGAGACACCGCTCCCGGGAGCCTTCGTCATCGAGCCCGAACCGCTCGAGGACACGCGGGGCCTCTTCGCGCGTACGTGGTGCCGCCGCGAGTTCGAGGCGCGCGGCCTCGAGACCCGCATCGCACAATGCAGCACCTCGTTCAACAAGAGAAAGGGCACCCTGCGCGGGATGCACTACCAGCGGCCGCCCTCCGCGGAGACGAAGATCGTCCGCTGCACCCGGGGCTCGATGTACGACGTGATCATCGATCTGCGCTCGGACTCGTCCACGTTCACCCGGCACTTCGCGGTCGTGCTCACGGCGGAGAATCGGAAGATGCTGTACGTGCCGAAGGGGTTCGCTCACGGCTTCCAGACCCTCGAGGACGACACCGAGGTCTTCTACCAGATCTCCGAGTTCTACTCGTCCGCGCACGCGAGGGGGGTTCGCTGGAACGATCCGGCCTTCGGCATCCGATGGCCGGACGACGATCGTACGATCGCCGACCGCGATCGGAGCTATCCCGACTTCCGTCGGGCGCTCGCCGCCGATCCATGGCCGCCGGTGACGGGCGCGCACGCTTCCGAGTTTCGCGTGGGAAGGGAGCGCTGATGGCGACGGCGGATCGCGACGCGCGGAGCCTGGCGGGAACGCCGGTGCTCGTCACGGGCGCCCGAGGCTTCCTCGGCACGCATCTGTGCCCGAAGCTCGTCGCCGCGGGCGCGGACGTGGTTGCGGTATCCCGGGGCGCGCAGCGAGCAGACGGCGACGGCATCCGCTGGCGCCAATGCGACCTGGAAGACTTCGCGCAGGCGGCGAAGCTCGTCCGCGACGTTCAGCCGCAGGTGATCTTCCATCTGGGCGGCAAGGTCACCGCGGCGCCCGACCTCTCTCTCGTGCTGCCGACGCTCCACAGCCTGCTCACGAGCAGCGTGAATCTCTTGACGCTCGCGACCGAGCACGGGTGCCGCCGGGTCGTCTTCGTGGCTTCGATGGAGGAGCCGTACGGCGAGGCCGCCGAGGAGGTCACGCCCGCGTCGCCCTACAGCGCGGCGAAGTGGTCGGCCAGCGCCTACGCGCGCATGTTCCATCGCCTGTACGGTTGCCCCGTCGTCACCCTCCGCCTGTTCATGGGCTACGGGCCCGGGCAGGCACG
>QHVJ01000083.1 GCA_003222275.1 Acidobacteriota bacterium
CTCGGCCGGGTACGGCAGCCCGGGCACGATGCGGAAGCGGGCGTACTGCTGGGGCGTCACGTCCGCCGGCACGTCCAGCAGCGCGAGGCGGGCGATCCCGTCGGGAAGCAGCACGCACACCGCCGCGGGGCCGATCCGCAGCGAACGCGCGAGCTCGCGCAGGGCATCGGCCACCTCGCCGGGGCGCACGACGTTGGGCGCGAACGGGGATGGGGCCAGCGCTCCCGGGCCGAGCGGGACGCGCGCGTGGGACGCGAGCCGGAGGCCTCCGCCGCTCCGTGTCCCCGCTCCGCCGGACACCGAGCCGGCGTCGAGGGCGACGAACAGGCGCGGGCGCGAGCGTCTCATTCAACTTCCAACGCGGCGCGCTGCGCGCGCCTGGACTCCGCGTCCTCGGTCGTGCGCTTTCATCGAGATTCCGCCCTCGCGGCAGTCAATGCCGCTCGGGCGGCAGGGAGGCACGACCTGCGGTCGCATCCGGGCCATTATAGACCTTGAGGTATGATCGCCTTTTCCCGCGCCCCACGACCCGGAGGGTGGCATGAAGGTCTACGACACGCCCAGCATCCGCAACGTGGCCCTGGTCGGCCACGGTGGCTGCGGCAAGACGTCGCTCGTCTCCGCCATGCTGTTCGACATGGGCGCCGTCAACCGGTTGGGCCGCGTCGACGACGGCACCACGGCCACCGACTTCGACCCCGACGAGATCGAGCGCCGGATCAGCCTCCAGGCCGCGCTGGCGTGGGGCGAATGGCGCAAGATGAAGCTCAACCTCCTCGACGCGCCCGGCTACGCGGCGTTCTTCGCCGAGGCCCAGGCCAGCCTCCGCGTGGCCGATGCCGCGCTTCTCGTCGTCGACAGCGTGGCCGGCGTCGAGGTGCAGAGCGAGCGCGCCTGGCGTTACGCCGGAGAGCAGGGGATCCCCCGCCTCATCGTGGTGAACCGGATGGACCGCGAGCGCGCGTCGTTCCTGCGCACGCTCGATTCCCTCCAGTCCGCCTTCGGCCGCGGCGTGATCCCGCTCGCGATCCCCCTCGGGGAGGAAAAGGGCTTCGTGGGAGTGGCGGACCTCCTCACCGAGAAGGCCGACGTGTACTCCGACGACCAGAGCGGCAAGTTCCAGGCCGTCGACCTGCCCGCGGAGGTGAGGGAGGCCGCCAACACCTGGCGCGAGAAGCTGGTCGAGATGGTGGCCGAGAGCAACGAGGACCTCATGGAGGAGTTCTTCGACAAGGGTACCCTGCCCCACGACGATCTCGTGCGGGGCCTCCGGCAGGCGGTGCTCGCGGGCCGGATCTTCCCCGTCCTCGCCGCTTCTTCCGGACGGAACGTGGCCGTGCAGCCGATCCTGGACGCGATCGTGGACCTGCTTCCGTCTCCCGTCGACCGCGGCGAGGCGATCGGCATGGATCCCATGAAGAAGGAGCCCACGTCTCGCCCGCCTTCGGCGACCGCGCCGCTGTCCGGTTTCGTCTTCAAGACGCTCGCCGATCCCCATGCCGGGCGCATCAGCCTCTTCCGCGTCTACTCGGGCATCCTGAAATCGGACGGCACCGTCCACAACGCCAACCGCGACGTCGCGGAGCGCGTGGGCGCCCTGTTCCTCCTCCAGGGCAAGAACCAGACGCCGGTGCCCGAGATCCAGGCCGGAGACCTGGGCGCGGTGGCGAAGCTCAAGGAGACGCAGACCAACGACACGCTGTGCGACAAGGCGCACCCGATCGTCTACCCGCCCATCGCCTTCACCGAGCCGGCGACGACGTTCGCGATCGAGCCGAAGACGCGGGGAGACGAGGACAAGATCTCGCAGGCCCTCCACCGCATCATGGAGGAGGACCCGGTCCTCCGCCTCTCGCGTGACGCCCAGACCCACGAGATGCTGCTCTCGGGCACGGGCCAGCTCCACATCGAGGTCGCGGTCGGGAAGCTGCGCAAGCGCTTCAAGGTCGAGGTCAACCTGAAGAAGCCCAAGATCCCCTACCGGGAGACGATCAAGGCCGCCGCCGAGGGCCACGGGCGGCACAAGAAGCAGACGGGCGGCCACGGGCAGTTCGGCGACTGCAAGATCCGCATGAGGCCGCTCGCGCGCGGCGAGGACTTCAAGTTCGTGGACGACATCTTCGGGGGCTCGATCCCGAAGAACTTCATCCCCGCGGTGGAGAAGGGCATCCAGGAGGCCCGGCTGAAGGGCTTCGTGGCCGGCTTCCCGATGGTGGACTTCCAGGTGGAGCTGTTCGACGGCCAGTACCACGACGTCGACTCCTCCGAGATGTCCTTCAAGATCGCGGGATCGCTGGCGTTCAAGGACGCGGTGGCCAGGTGCCGGCCCACGCTCCTGGAGCCGATCATGAGGGTGGAGATCGCCGTGCCCGAGGAGCATGCCGGCTCGGTCATGGGCGACCTGTCCTCCCGGCGCGGGCGGCCCCAGGGCATGGAGCCGCGGGGCGGCCTGCAGGTGATCAAGGCCGAGGTGCCGCTCTCGGAGATGCTCTCCTACGACGCGGAGCTGACGTCGATGACGGGCGGCCGCGGCTCGTATCACATGGAGATGTCGCGGTACGAGGAAGTGCCCGGCCACCTGCAGGAGAAGATCGTCACCGCCTCCCGGGCCGAGCGCGGCGAGCAGGTCGCCGAAGCCTAGGATCGACTCGCATCGCCGCGATCCGTCACTCGTACCGCAGCGCCGCCGTCGGCTCCACGCGCGATGCGCGGTGCGCCGGAATCGCCGCCACCGCAATCGCCACCACCGCGAACACGGCGGCGGCGACCACGTAGCTGACCGGATCGCCGGGCGTGACCCCGAAAAGGAACGTCGAGACCAGGCCCCGAAGCCCCCAGGCCGCCCCGATGCCGAGGACGAGGCCAAGGAAGGTCAGCCGCGCGCCCGGTCCGAAGGCGGCCCGGAAGACGTCGCCCCGCGATGCGCCGAGCGCCAATCGAATGCCGATCTCGTGCGTTCGTTGAGTGACGACATAAGCGATGAGGCCGTAGATGCCGATGGCGGCCAGGATCACCGCGAACACCGCGAAGAAGGCCACCAGGGCGGCGTACATGCGGGGCCTGACCAGCAAGTCTCCGACGTACTGCTCCATGGTCTTGGCGGCCGACACGGCCTGGCTGGGATCCACGTCGTGGATGGCTCGCCGGACGGCGGCCGCCTGTGCGCTCGCGTCTCCCGCGGTGCGGACGACGAGCGTGGTGATGTAGCCGGGCGTCTGCGCGTGCAGGAGGAACACCGTCGGTACCGGCTCTGACGTCAACCCGTTGTGACGGACGTCGCCCACGACCCCGACGATCTCGGCTCGCGCCTCGTCCGACCAGACCACGATGATCCGGCGGCCGAGCACGCGACCTCCCGGGAAGTACCGCCGGGCGAACGACCGATTGACGATCACGACGCGAGGGCCACCCATTCGGTCTCGACCATCGAACGGTCGCCCTTCCAGGATCGGTACGTCCATCGCGGCAAAGTAGCCGCGGCTGACCAGCGAGCACTCCGTCGGCAACGCATGAGACGCATCACCCCGTGCCTGTCCCTCGAGCCAGAAGCCGGTTCCGCAGCTCATGCCCGAGAGCGGCAGGAACTGGATCGTGCTGGCCGCCTTCACCCCCGGCACCGCCTCCACGCGCTCGAGAATCTGATCGACGAGGGCCACTCGGGCTTCAGGCGGGCGCCGGCCGAGAAAGAGACCCATGGTGATCGTCCCTGCCTGCTGAAAGCCGAGATCGACGCGGACCAGACGTGAGAAGGTGCGCAGGAGCAGACCGGCGCCGACCAGGAGCACGACGGCCATCGCGACCTCGGTCACGACCAGCACGCTCCTCATCCGATGCTGCCGGCGATCGGCCGTACCTCCCCGGGTGCCCTCCCGGAGTGCCATCTGGGGCTCGACACGGCTGGCTTGCCACGCGGGAAGGAGCCCGAAGACGAGCGCGGTCATGGTGGAGACCAGGAGCGTGAAGACCAGGCAGGTGGATTCGAGGCGGATCGGCTCGATGCTGCCGACGGTCAGCGCGCCCGCGGTCAGCGTCACCAAGGCGAGCATGCCCCCGTAGGCGAGGACGAGCCCGGCGGCGCCGCCCAACGAAGAGAGCACGAGGCTTTCGATGATCAGCTGCCGGACCAGACGGCCGCGGCTGGCGCCGAGTGACGCGCGTACGGCGAGCTCGCCGCGACGGCGGATGCCGCGCGCCATCAGGAGGCCGGCGACGTTCACGCACGCGATGACGAGCACCGTCGCGACGACCGCCATCAGGAGCCGTAATGCCGGACGCCCTTCCCGGACGAGATACTCGTGCAGCCCCGACACGAACACGCCATACCCTTCGTCCATCGGATACTGACGGGCCAGCGCGGACGCGACGACGGCCATTTCCGCCCGAGCCGCGTCGACGCTCACCCGCGGTTTCAGACGGCCGTAGCACTGGAACGAGCGCGACCCGATCGAGTCCGGCTTTGCCGGATCGATCGGCAAGGGGGTGTACGCGTCCGCCTCCATCAGGCCGATTCGGAGTCCCGGCGGCGCAACACCGATGATCGTGAGCGAACCCTCTGGGACCGCCAGCCGCCGTCCGACCACGGCCGGATCGCCGCCAAACCAACGCTGCCAGAAACCGTGGCCGAGGATCACGACGTCGTGATTGCCCGGTTGTGCCTCTTCCGGGGTGAACACTCGCCCCCGCGCCGGACCGACCCCGAATACGCGAAAAAGCTCCGCCGTCGTCTGGACCCTGGCGATTTGCTCGGCGCCGTTGGCGCCGGTCACGTTGAGCGGAGGCGTCTGTACCAGCGCGAGCGCCTCGAACGACCTCGCGCGCGCCCGCCACTCGAGAAAGTTCAGCGGATGGACGCTGACGGTACCTTCGGCACCGGGCGGCCGCTCGCGCAGGATGACCAGGCGGTCCGAGCCGGGATACGGCAAGGGCCGGAGGAGGACGGCATTGACGAATGTGAAGATCGTCGTGTTGGCGCCGACGCCGAGGGCGAGGGACAGGATCGCGACGGTGGTGAATCCCGGGCTCTTCCGCAGCCCGCGGAGCGCGTATCTCACGTCCTGGCGAAGCTCGTCGACGAGCGCCAGGCCGCGCGCGTCGCGGCACTCTTCCTTGCGCTGATCGAGGCCGCCCATCTCACGAAGGGCCGCGCGGCGCGCATCGGCCGGGGCCAGGCCGGCGGCGACGTGCTCCTCGGTCAGGCGGTCCAGATGAAAGCGCAGCTCCTCGTCGAGCTCGGCCTCGACGCGGTCTCCCTGGAGCAGCGAACGAAGACGCAGACGAAGCTTCGTGGCCCATCGCATGGCGTCGCGCCCTCAGGCTCGCCGCACGACCAGCGAGATGGCGGCCGCCAATCGCTCCCACTGCGCGGTCTCGCTCTCCAGCGCCTTCCGGCCGGCTCTCGTCAACGTGTAGTACTTCGCCCGCCGATTGTTCTCGCTGGCCGCCCACTCCGCCTCGATCCAGCCCTGCTGCTCGAGCTTGTGCAGCGCGGGATACAGCGAGCCCTGCCCCACGCGCAGCTCGTCGTTGGAGACGTGCCGGATCCGCTGGGCGATGGCCCAGCCATGCATCGGCTCGAGCGCAATCACCCTCAGGATGAGGAGGTCCAGCGTGCCCTGGACGAGATCGGTTGGTTTGCTCAATGCGCCTCCTGTCGCTTACCGACAAGAGAGTAGCAGCGCTCTTGTCGGTAATCAAGGGGAGGGGGCGCCGAGCCGTCGGCGTCATCCTTGCTTCGGCTAGACTGTGGGGATGAGCCTGCGCCCGGCCGTCCTCGTCGTCGCCGCCTTCCTTCTCGTCCCCCGGCCGGGGATCGCGCAGGACGCGCCCCCGAAGGTCGCGGGCGTCGACGTCCCCGCGCCCAAGCGCACGAAGTCCGTCCCTCCGCACTATCCCCCCGAGGCCCAGGCCCTCGGCATGCGGGGCATCGTGATCCTGGAGCTGGTCGTCGGCCCGGACGGCAAGGTGGTGTCCGCCCGCGTCACCCGGAGCGTCCCCCCCTTCGATGACGCCGCGCTCACCGCCGCCCGCGAGTGGGAGTACGAGATCACGAAGGTGGAGGGCAAGCCGGTCAGCGTGATCCTGACCGTCCCCATCGAGTTCAAGATGCGCCTGCCCGAGATGTCGCGCGACGACGGCATCCCGGACCTGCGCCAGGGCGTCGTGCCCGCATTCCCGGCCGGGGCGGGGCCGGAGACGGCCACGGTGACGGCCGAGGTCACGCTCGATCCCGACGGACACGTGGCCGAGGCCCGTATAAAGAGCGGCGAGTCGCCCTGGGCGGAATCGGTCATCCAGGCCCTGCGCACGTGGCGGTTCAGCCCGATCGACGGCCCGGGCGGATTGGCCTTCGAGGTCAAGGCGGAGTTTGCTTCGGGCGGCAAGGGCGGCCTCCACGTCGACCTGCGGTTGAGCGGCCCGCGCCGCATCGAGGCGCCGGCGGTGGCGGAGGCGTCTCCCACGCCTCCGGCCGGCTCCGCCGCACCGCCAGCACCGATCACCGATGCCACTCCGCCGACGTCGCCCGTTCCTCCGGGGACGACGCCGCCACCCTCGGCGACGCCGTCCCCCGTGCCCGCCGCGACTTCGCCCGCTCCCGCGGCCCGGGCGGCGCCCCCGCCGACATCCCCGTCCACGCCGTCGCCGACTCCGGCCGTCCCGCGGCCGGCCGCGCCTCCCGAGGAGCTCATCCGGAACCCTGCGGGCGGAACGCCCGCCCCGGCGCCGGCGGGGCTTCCCCCGGCAGCGGGAACGTCGCCCGCGCTCGGAACCGCAGGGGCCGCGGCTTCACCGGCTCCCGCGATCCCGGCCACCCCCATGCCGCCGACGCCGGGAATCTCCGCCGTGCGCGACGTGACGCTGGCGCCCGGCGTGCCCGACCTCGTGAAGGGTCGCCGGCCGATGGCCCCGCCGCTGGCGCGCATGCAGGGGGTCTCGGGCACGGTGGACGTGCATTTCGCGGTGGACGCGGCCGGCTCCGCGACGGTACGGGAGGTCGCGGGCCCCGATACGCTGAAGGAGGCGGCACGGCAGACGGTGGGGTCGTGGTCCTTCCGGCGATCGACGCCGGAGCGGCTGTTCCTGGCCGCGACGTTTACCTACAAGGGCGACACCGCCTCGGCGACGGTGCGAGCCCAGGAGTAGCAGCTAGGGTTCTGGCTCCGCCTTCTCGGCCTTCTTCTTGCTGCTGGTCTTGGGGCCGGCGCCCTTGGCCGCGCCACCCTTGCCCGCGGCGGCCTTGCCCGAGGGCTTCTCGGCGCCCTCGCCCTCCCCCTTGCCGGCCGCCGGCGCGGCGCCCTTCTTGCCCTTCTCGTCGCCCTTCTTCTCCGGCTTGTACTCGGAGCCGAGCAGCTCGACGATCGCCATCTCCGCGCCGTCGCCGCGGCGCGGGCCGAGGCGAAGGATCCGCGTATAGCCGCCGGGCCGGGCCGCGAAGCGGGCGCCGAGGTCGTCGAACAGCTTCTTCATCACCGTCCGGTCCTGCAGCTCGCGGGCGGCCAGGCGCCGCGCGTGGAGGCGGTCGTCCTCCCGCCGCGCGAGCGTGATGAGCCGCTCCGCGTAGGGGCGCAGCTCCTTCGCCTTCATCAGGGTGGTGCGGATGCGCTCCCGCTCGAAGAGGGCGGTGGCGAGGTTGCGGAGCAAGGCCATGCGGTGGGGCGTGATCCGGCCGAGCTTCCGGTGTCCGACGCGATGCCGCATGAGCTATCGGCCGGAGTTCTCGCCCTGGGCGGCGGGCCAGTTGTCGAGCTTCATCCCGAGGGAGAGGCCCATGCCGGCCAGGATCTCCTTGATCTCGTTGAGCGACTTGCGGCCGAAGTTCTTGGTCTTGAGCATCTCGGCCTCGGTCTTCTGCACGAGCTCGCCGATCGTCCGGATGTTGGCGTTCTTGAGGCAGTTGTAGGAGCGCACCGACAGTTCCATCTCGTCGACGCTCTTGTTGAGCTTCTCCCACCACACCTCACGGTCGTGCTCCGGCAGCTCGGCGGGCTCCTCGACCTCGTCCTCCTCCTCGATGTTGATGAAGATCGTGAGGTGGTCCTTCATGAGCTTGGAGGCCAGGCCCACGGCGTCACGCGGGTTGACGGCGCCGTTGGTCCAGACCTCGAGGGTGAGCTTCTCGTAGTCGGTGGCCTGGCCCACGCGCGCGTTCTCGACGAAGTAGTTGACCTTCTTGATCGGCGAGTGGACCGAGTCCACGGGGATCCAGCCGATCGAGAGGTCCTCGTCGAAGTTCTTGTCCGCGGAAACGTAGCCGCGTCCCTGCTTGACCCGCATCTCCACCGACAGCGTGGAGCCCTGGCCCAGGGTGGCGATGTAGGCCTCGGGATCCAGGATCTCGACGTCAGGATCGGGCGTGATGTCCTTGGCCCGCACCTCCCCCGGTGACGACGTCTTGAGGAGGAGCGTCTTCGGGTGCTCGACGTGCATCTTCAGCGGCACCCGCTTGAGGTTGAGAATGAGGTCGGTCGTATCCTCCATGGCGCCGGGGATGGGCGAGAACTCGTGCAGCACGCCCTCCACCCGCACCGCCGTGATGGCTGCCCCCTCGATGCTCGACAGCAGCACGCGGCGCAGGGCGTTCCCCACCGTGGTGGCGAACCCCCGCTCGAAGGGCTGCGCGGTGAAACGGCCGAACGTGTCCGTCTGGTCCTCGCGGTCGACCTCGAGGCGCTTGGGTTTCTGGAAGCCTTTCCACAACATGTTCTCTTGAGTCCTCCGCTTACTTCGAATAAAGCTCGACGATGAGCTGCTCCTGGATGGGGAAATTCACGTCGTCCCGGGCGGGCATCGACAGCACCTTCCCCTTCATGGCGGTCGCGTCCAGCTCCAGCCACTTGGGCACGCCGCGGCCCTTCACCGCTTCCACCGACTGCAGGACCAGTGCGTTCTTGGCCGCGCGGGCGGAGAGGCTGACGGCGTCGTTCGGGCGGACCTGGAAGGATGGGATGTTCAGCTTGCGGTCGTTCACCTTCACGTGGCCGTGGCGGACGAGCTGGCGGGCCTGGTCGCGGGAGCTGCCGAAGCCGAGGCGATAGACCACGTTGTCGAGCCGGCGCTCCAGCTTCTGGAGCAGCAGCTCGCCCGAGACGCCCTTTTCCTGCGTGGCGCGGTCGAAGGTCAGCGCGAACTGCCCCTCCATGAGGCGGTAGAGCCGCTTGGCCTTCTGCTTCTCCCGCAGCTGCAGGCCGTAACCCTGCAGCTTGCTCTTCACCCGCGCGCCCTTGCCGTGCTGCCCGGGGGCGTAGTTCCGCTTCTCGATCGCGCACTTCTCGGTGAAGCAGCGGTCGCCCTTGAGGAACAGCTTCATGCCCTCGCGGCGGCACAGGCGGCAAACCGGACCGGTGTATCTGGCCACGTCTACGCTCCCCTCAAACCCGGCGCCGCTTGGGCGGCCGGCAGCCGTTGTGCGGGATCGGGGTCACGTCCTTGATGGACTTGACCTCCACCCCCGCCGCCTGGAGGGCCCGGATGGCCGATTCGCGGCCGCTGCCGGGTCCCTTGACCCGGATGTCCAGCGACCGCAGCCCGGATTCCTTGGCGGCGGCGGCGGCGGCGGAGGCGGCCTGCTGCGCGGCGAAGGGCGTTCCCTTGCGCGACCCCTTGAAGCCGAGCGTGCCCGCGCTGGACCACGTCACCACGTTGCCTTCCAGGTCGGTGATCGTGACGTGGGTGTTGTTGAAGGAGGCGTGCACGTGGGCGATGCCGTGGACGACGTGCTTCTTCTCCTTCTTGGCCTTCTTGCTCGACGGCTTCTTGGCCGCCGGGGTCGTCGGGGTGGTCGGCTCGGACATCTATTCTCCTAGACCTTGGGCGCGGCGGGCTTGGGACGGATGAGCGCGCGCCGCGGGCCCTTCCTCGTCCGCGCGTTGGTGTGGGTGCGCTGGCCGCGCACGGGCAGGTTGCGGCGGTGGCGCATACCGCGGTAGGAGCCGATCTCCATCAACCGCTTGATGTTCATGGCGATTTCCTTGCGGAGATCGCCCTCCACGCCGCCCTCCATGTCGATGATCTTGGCGATGCGGCTGGTCTCCTCCTCGGAGAGGTCCTTCACCCGGACGCTCCGCTCGATCCCGGCCTTGTCCAGGATCTTGTTGCTGCGCGACACCCCGATCCCGTAGATGTAGGTGAGCGCGATCTCCACCCGCTTCTGCCGGGGAAGGTCGACGCCCGCGATACGTGCCATGTCTTATCCCTGCCTCTGCTTGTGCTTCTGGTTGGCGCAGATGACGCGCACCACACCCTGCCGGCGCACCACCTTGCACTTGACGCAGATCTTCTTTACTGAAGAACGGACTTTCATGCTCGGACCTTCATGAGTCCTGGCTCCCAGGCGAAACCATCAATGATACCACGACTTCAGCCTCGTCCCACGATCCGGCCGCGGCCGGGATCGTAGCTCGACAGCTCCACCTCGACCGTGTCTCCGGGCCGGAGGCGGAGCAGCCCGGACTCACCCGACGCGTGGGCCGTGATCTGCGGCCGACCGCCGGACGTAAGCTCGACCCGGTACAGCGCGTTGGGAAGCTGCTCCACCACGCGCCCGGAGACGCGCAGTGCCGCCTCGACGGGCCGGTCCTGGCTTCTCTGCGTCTTCTGCGCGCTCATGCCTGCGCTTCTTTCGCCGCGTACGGGTAGGGCTCGGAAAGAATCCACGGCCCTTCGGCCATGATCGCCACCGACAGCTCGAAGTGGGCGGAGAGGCTGCCGTCGGTGGTCACCGCCGTCCAACCGTCGTCGAGGACGCGCACCTCCGGGCCCCCCGCGTTCACCATCGGCTCGATGGCCAGGCACATCCCCGGCACCAGCCGCTCGCGGCGGCCCGGAGGGCCGTAATTGGGCACCTGCGGGTCTTCGTGCAGCGAGGTCCCGATGCCGTGCCCCACGAACTCCCTCACCACCGAGAATCCCCCGGCCTCCGCGACGGCCTGGACCGCGTGGCCGATGTCCCCGACCCGATTTCCCGGCCGGCACCTGTCGATGCCGGCGCGGAGCGAGTCCTCCGTGATCTTCATGAGGCGGCGGGCGGCGTCGCTCACGCGACCCACGCCCACCGTGCGGGCGGCGTCGCCGTAGAAGCCGTCGACCACGCAGCCGAGGTCGAGCCCCACCACGTCGCCGTCCTTCAAGCGGCGGTCGCCGGGGATGCCGTGCACCACTTCCTCGTTGACCGAGATGCAGAGCGTCGCCGGATAGCCGCGGTAGCCGAGAAAAGCCGGCTTCGCGCCCGCCTTCACGATCTGCTCGCGCGCGATCCGGTCCAGCTCCCGGGTGGCCACTCCCGGCACCGCGGCGCGCGCGAGCGACTCCAGCGTCTGGACCACGATGCGGCAGGCGCGGTGCATCTTCTGCAGCTCGCCCCAGCTCTTGCTTATCACGACGTGCGGCCCCGGGCGATACGCGCCAGCTCTCCGGTGATGCGCGTCAGCTCCTGGAACACCGCGTCCGGGGGCCGGTAGCCGTCGACACGGTAGAAGTGCGAGCGGCCGCGATAGTAGTCGATGAGCGGCGCCGTCCGCTCGTCGTACTCCGCGAGGCGGCGGGCCACCGCCACCTCCTTGTCGTCCTCACGCTGGATGAGCTGCGCGCCCTCGCGGTCGCACAGCATGTCGTTCTTCGGCGGGTTGTTCTCCACGTGATAGGTGGACTGGCAGGCGGGGCACCACCGCCGGCCCGACAGCCGGCGCAGCAGCTCGGCGCGCGGCACCTCCACGTCGAACACGAGCATTTCTTCGGTGAGGTCGCCCCCGACCATGGTCTCGAAGCCCTCGGCCTGGCGCAGCGTCCGCGGGAAGCCGTCGAGGATGTAGCCCTTCGCGCAGTCCTTTTGCAGCAGCCGCTCCTGTACGACCCCGATGAGGAGGTCGTCGGGCACGAGCGCGCCCTTCTCCATCAGCGGCGCGATCTGCCGGCCGAGGGGCGTCCCCGCGGCGATCGCTTCCCGGAGCATGTCTCCGGTCGAAATCCGGGGCACCTTGGCCCATTCGGCCAGGCGGGCGGCCTGCGTTCCCTTGCCGGCCCCGGGCGGCCCGAGGAAGATGACCCGCAGCCGCGGCGCCGGCCGGATCTCCGGCCTAGCGTCGACCACGGATCCTCCGGCCCTTGCCGGGGCCGCTGAAGCCGTCGTAGTGCCGCATGATGAGCTGGGCCTCGACCTGGGCCACCGTGTCCATGGCCACGCCCACGATGATCAGCAGCGACGTGCCCCCGAAGTAGAAGTTCAGGTGCAGGCCCTCCGTGATCCACCCCAGGTTGTTGTCGGAGAGGAACGCGTCGAGGCCGGGGCCGATGACCGGGATCGGGGCGACCTTGATCCCGGTGATCAGGAACTCGGGAAGGATGGCCACGAGGGCGAGGTAGATCGCACCCCCGAAGGTGATCCGGCCCAGGATGTGGTCGAGGTACTCCGCCGTGCGCTTGCCGGGGCGGATGCCGGGGATGAACCCGCCGTACTTGCGCATGTTCTCCGCGACGTCGTCGGGGTTGAACACGATGGCGGTGTAGAAGTAGCAGAAGAAGATGATGAAGGAGACGTAGAGGAGGTTGTAGAGCGGCATGCCCCACTGGAGCTGCTCGGACACCGCCTTCATCCACGGGTTGTTGGCCTGGAAGAAGCTGGCGATCGTCTGCGGGAACGCGATGATCGAGGAGGCGAAGATCACCGGGATGACGCCGCTCGTGTTCACCCGCAGGGGAAGGTGGGTGGACTGGCCGCCGTACATGCGCCGGCCCACCACCCGCTTGGCGTACTGGACGGTGATGCGGCGCTGGCCGCGCTCCACGAACACGATGGCGGCGACCACCGCCACCATCATCGCCACGAGGAGGAGGGCGGCGAGCAGGCCCAGCTCGCCCCGCCGGATCATCTCGACGGTGCTGATCATTCCGCGCGGGAAGCCGACCACGATGCCCGCGAAGATGAGCAGGCTCATCCCGTTGCCGATCCCCCGCTCGGTGATCTGCTCGCCCAGCCACATGATGAACGCGGTGCCCGTGGTGAGGGTGAGCACCGTCATGAGCTTGAAGGCGATCCCGGGGTGCTCGACGATGTGGAACTGCTGGTTGAGCGTCATCCGCTCGAGGTACACGGCGATGCCCAGCGACTGCACGATCGAGAGCATCACGGTCCCGTAGCGCGTGTACTGGGTGATCTTGCGCCGGCCGAGCTCGCCCTCCTTGGACAGCTTCTCGAGGTAGGGCCAGACCACGGTGAGGAGCTGCAGGATGATCGAGGCCGAGATGTACGGCATGATGCCGAGGGCGAAGACCGTGACCTTGGCCAGGTTCCCCCCCGAGAACATGTCCACCAGGCCGAACCAGTTGGCCTTGTTCTGCTCGAAGAAGTCGATGAGGGACTGGGCGTTGATCCCGGGAGTAGGGATGTGGTTGCCCAGGCGGTAGACCGCGAGCAGGCCGAGGGTGAAGAGCACCCTCTTCCGCAGGTCGGGGATGTCCCAGATGTTCCGGAGGCTCTGAAGCATCACCTACCTCTGCGCTCTCTGCCCGTCTCGGCGCTCTCGGCGGCTCATTTCTCGATGACTTCGGCCTTGCCGCCCGCGGCCATGATCTTCTGCTGGGCGCTCGCGCTGAACTTGTGCGCGCGGACGGTGAGGGCCTGCTTCAGCTCGCCGTCGCCGAGCACCTTCAGCCCGTCGCGGAGCTTCTTGATCATGCCCCGCTTCAGCAGCAGCTCCGGGGTGACGATCGTCCCCGCGTCGAAGATCGTGAGCTTCTCCAGGTTGACGGCCTCGTATTCCTTCCGCCACTTGTTGTTGAAGCCGCGCTTGGGGACGCGGCGGTGGAGCGGCATCTGGCCGCCTTCGAAGCCCTCGCGCTGGCCGAAGCCGCTGCGGCTCTTCTGCCCCTTCTCGCCCCGGCCCGAGGTCTTGCCCAGCCCGCTGCCGGGCCCCCGGCCCACGCGCTTGCGCTCCCGCACCGCGCCCCGCGCGGGTCTCAGATCATGAAGAGCCATTGAAAGTTCCTCTGAGAGGTCCTACTGCTCGACGATCTCGGCCAGGTGCGGGACCTTCTTGACCATCCCGCGCACCGCGGGCGTGTCCTCTCGCTCGACCACCTGGTGCAGCCGGCGCAGGCCCAGGCCGCGCACCGTGGCCCGCTGCTTCTCGGGGCACCCGATCACGCTGCCGATCATCCGGATCCGCAGCTTTCCGCGCCCCTCGCCTCCGCCCTTCTTCTCCTTGGCCATGCCGTCCTCTTTAGCCTCTTAAACCTCGGCCGGCGGCACGACCGCGGGCTCCGCGGGCGGTGTGGCCAGGGCCGGCGTGGCCGGGCGCTTGGCCGGCACGTCGATGATCTCCGAGACTTCCTTGCCGCGCAGCCGCGCCACGCGCTCCGGCTGCTTGAGCCGCAGCAGCGCGTCGACCGTCGCCTTCACCACGTTGTGCGCGGTCGTGGACCCCAGGCTCTTGGTGAGGATGTTCTGGATGCCGGCGGCGGTGATGACCGCCCGCACCGCGCCCCCCGCGATCACGCCCGTGCCTTCGGAGGCCGGCTTGAGGAGGACGGCCCCCGAGCCGAAGCGGCCGGTCACGGTATGGGGAATCGTCGAGCCCTTCTCGGTGATCGGGACCCGGACGATGTTCTTCTTGGCCGCCTCCACGCCCTTCTTGATGGCGGAAGAGACCTCCCGTGCCTTGCCCATCCCGTAGCCCACGTGACCGTTGCTGTCGCCGACGACGACGAGGGCGCTGAACGAGAGGTTCTTGCCTCCCTTGACGACCTTGGTCACGCGGTTGATGGCGACGACCTGGTCTTTCAGCTCCAGCCCGCCGATGTCGATCTTCTCTGTCACATGCTTCATCGATAGTCCGTTCAGAACTTCAGCCCGCTTTCGCGGGCGGCGTCGGCCAACGCCTTGATCCGGCCGTGATATTGGAAGCCGCCCCGGTCGAAGACCACGGTCTCGATGCCCTTCTCCTTCGCCCGGGAGGCGATGAGCTGCCCGACCTTCTTGGCCGAGTCGACGTTGGCGCCGCGCTTGGCGCCGTCGCCCTTGAGCTCCTTGTCGAGCGAGGAGGCCGAGCACAGCGTGCGCCCGGCATCGTCGTCGATGAGCTGGGCGTAGATGTGGCTCTGGCTGCGGAACACCGCCAGCCGCGGCCGTTCCGGTGTGCCGGACATCCGCTTGCGGATGCGGCGGTGGATGCGGGCCCGGATGTCTTCCTTCGTCTTGACCTGCATGGCTACTTCGCCCCGGCCGCGCCGGTGCCGGTCGCGCCGGCCTTTCCGGCCTTCTTCTTGAGGATCTCACCCACGTAGCGGATGCCCTTCTGCTTGTAGGGGTCGGGACGGCGCAGCCCGCGGATCTCGGCCGCCACCTGGCCGACCTGCTGCCGGTCGATGCCGGACACGACGACGCGCGTCTGCTTGTCGACCGCGATCTTGATCCCCTCCGGGATCGCGTAGTTGACGGGGTGCGAGAAGCCGAGCGAGAGCACGAGCTTCTTGCCGTCCACCTGCGCCTTGTAGCCCACGCCCACGATGTCGAGCTCCTTCGAGAACCCCTCGGTCACGCCCTTCACCGCGTTCTGGGCCAGGGCCCGCGCGAGCCCGTGGAAGGCGCGCTGCTGGCGCTCGTCGTTGCTGCGGGCCGCGCTCAGCTCGCCGTTCTCCAGCTTGAAGGAGATCCCGGGCGGCACCGGCGTGCTGAGCTTGCCCTTCGGCCCCTGGACATGGAGGGCCGATCCTTCGATCTGGACCTTCACGTCCTTGGGGATGGCGATGGCCTTGCGTCCGACCCGAGACATGAGCGCGTTCCTTTCCCTACCAGACGTTGCAGATGATCTCGCCCCCCACGCCCTCCTTGGCGGCGGCGCGGCCGGTCATCAGGCCGCGGGAGGTGGAGAGGATGTTGATGCCCAGGCCGCCGTAGACCCGGGGGATGCGGTCCTTGCCGCAGTAGATGCGGCAGCCGGGGCGGCTCACCCGCTGCACGTCGGTGATCACCCGCTCCATGCCGGGGCCGTACTTGAGGTAGATGCGCAGGACACCCTGCTTGCCGTCCTCGTTGACCTTGAAGTTGGCGACGTATCCCTCGTTCTTCAGGATGCGCGCGATCTCGACCTTCAGCTTCGACGAGGGGATGTCCACGCGGGGCAGCTTGGCCCGGACCGAGTTCCGGATCCGGGTGATCATGTCCGCGACGGGATCGGTCATGTTCATGGGTTGCTCCTACCAGCTCGCCTTGATCACGCCGGGGACTTCCCCCGCCAGGGCGTACTTCCGGAAGCAGATGCGGCACATCTGGAACTTCCGGAGATACCCCCGCGGCCGTCCGCAGTTGCGGCACCGCGTGTACTTGCGCACGGCGAACTTCGGCTTGCGCTGGGCCTTGGCAATCAAGGACAACTTCGCCACTACTTGGCCTCCTGCTGTGTCCGGAACGGCATGCCCAGGTACTGGAGGAGGAGGCGCGACTCCTCGTCCGTGCGGGCGGTGGTCACGAACGTCACGTTCATGCCCCGGAGCTTGTCGACCTTCGCGTAGTCGACCTCCGGGAAGATGAGCTGGTCCTTCAGCCCCAGCGTGTAGTTGCCGCGTCCGTCGAAGGCGCCGGTGGACACGCCGCGGAAGTCCCGCACGCGGGGCAGGGCCACGTTGAAGAGCCGGTCGACGAACTCGTACATCCGGTCCCCGCGCAGGGTCACGGTGGCGGCGATGGGCATGCCCTTGCGGAGCTTGAAGGCGGCGATCGACTTCCGCGAGCGGCGCACCGCCGGCCGCTGGCCGGTGATCTTGCCCAGCTCCTCCATGGCCGCGTCCAGCAGCTTGATGTTCTGGGTCGCCTCCCCTACCCCCATGTTGACGACGATCTTCTTGAGGCGGGGCACCGCCATGACGTTGGGGTAGCTGCGCTCCTTGATGAGCCGCGGCACCACGTCCTTGGAATATTGATCCTTGATTCGGGCGCTCATTGCGTTGCCGCTCACTTGTCCAGCACTGCTGCTCACTTGTCCAGCACTCCGCCGCACTTGCGGCAGACGCGCGCCTTGTCCCCGTCGGCCAGCTTCTTCGAGCCGATGCGGGTGCGCTCGCCGCACTCCCCGCACATCACCATCACGTTGCTGGCGTGGATGGGCGCCTCGCGCTCGGCGATGCCGCCCTTGATGTTGCGCTGGGGGTTGGGCCGGGTGTGCTTCTTGGTGAAGCCCACCCCCTGCACGATCACGCGGTTCTTCTCCGGGATGACCTTGAGGATCTTCCCCTGCTTGCCCGCGTCGCGGCCGGCGATCACCTGGACGACGTCGTTCTTGCGCAGGCGGATGCGCGTCCGGACGGGGGCGGCGTGAGCGGCCATGGCTACAGGACCTCCGGGGCCAGGGAGATGATCTTCATGAACTTCTTGTCGCGTAGCTCGCGGGCCACCGGCCCGAACACGCGGGTGCCCACCGGCTCCCCCGCGTCGTTGATGAGCACCGCCGCGTTGCGGTCGAACCGGATGTACGACCCGTCGCGCCGGCGCTGCTCCTTGGCGCAGCGCACGATGACCGCCTTCACGACCTTGCCCTTGCGCACGGGCTCGGGGGCGTCGGGGGCCGACTCCTTCACGTTCGCGGTGATGATGTCCCCCAGGCCGGCATAGCGACCCGTGGAGCCGCCGAGGGGCAGGATGCAGGAGATCTTGCGCGCCCCCGAGTTGTCGGCGACCTCGAGGATCGTCCTCATCTGGATCATCGCGCGCTCTCCTCGAGACCGGCGGTGTCCTCGACGGCCGTCGCCCGGGTCAAGATCTCCTCCACGCGCCAGCGCTTCCGCTTGGAGAGCGGCCGCGCCTCCACGATGCGGACGGTGTCGCCCTTGTGGGCGCCCTTCTCGTCGTGGGCCATGAACGTGGAGGTGCGCCGGATGGTCTTGTGGTAGACGGCGTGCTGGACGAGCCGCACCACCGCGACCACGACGCTTTTCTGCATCTTGGCGGAAACCACCACCCCGACCTGCTCGTTGCGGCGCCCGGCGCCGGGGGCCTTGGCTTGCTTCTGGTTCGCGCTCATCTCTTGGCCTCGGCGCCCTGCGTCCGCGCCCGCTCGATGTCGTGCTGCCGGATGACCGTCTTCACCCGCGCGATGTCGCGGCGGGTGTCGCGGATCTTGCCGCCGTCGTCGAGCTGCCCGATCGACTTCTGGAAGCGCAGGCGGAAGAGCTGCTCCTGCAGCTCCCTCTCCTTCCCGCGGAGCTCGTCGGGGCTCATCTCCCGGATCTTGTCCGGCTTCATCTGGATCTCCCGTGGGGCCATCGGGGCGTCACGATGCAATCTCCTTTTCGAGGCGCTTCACGAACTTCGTCTTGACCGACAGCTTGTGGGCGGCGAGCCGGAGGGCGTCCCGCGCGTCCTTCTCCGGCACGCCTTCCATCTCGTAGAGGATGCGCCCGGGCTTCACCACCGCCACCCAATGGTCGGGGGCTCCCTTGCCCTTGCCCATGCGGGTCTCCTGCGGCTTCTTGGTGACGGGCTTGTCCGGGAAGAGCCGGACCCAGATCCGCCCGCTCCTCTTGATGTAGCGGGTGATGGCGATGCGGCCGGCCTCGATCTCGCGATCGGTCACCCAGCCGCACTCCAGCGCCTTCAGCCCGTAGTCGCCGAAGGAGACCTGGCTGCCGGTCCACGCCTTGCCCGTCATGCGTCCCCGCTGCTGCTTCCTGAACTTGACCTTCTTGGGCATGAGCATGGCGGATGACTCCTACAGGCCCCGGTTGGGGCGCAGCGCGTCCTGCTCGCCCTTGAAGATCCAGCACTTCACGCCGATCTGGCCGAAGCTGGTGCGCGCCTCGCTCGTCCCGTAGTCGATGTCGGCCCGCAGCGTGTGCAGCGGGAGCTGGCCGTGGAGGTACCACTCGGAGCGCGCGATCTCGGCCCCGTTGAGGCGGCCGGAGACCCGGACCTTGATCCCCTTGGCCCCGAAGCGCAGCGCAGCGTCCACCGCCTTGCGCATGGCCCGGCGGAACGCGATGCGCTTCTCGAGCTGCAGCGCCACCGACTCGCTGACGAGCTGCGCGTCCAGCTCCGGCTTCAGGATCTCCTGGATGTTGATGAAGACCTCCTTGCCGGTCTTCTTCTGGATCTCCTGCTTCAGCTTGTCGACCTCCTGCCCCTTGCGGCCGATGATGATGCCGGGGCGGGAGGTGTAGATGCTGATCTTCAGCTTGTTGGCGGCGCGCTCCACCTCCACCCGCGACACGCCGGCGTGGGCGAAGCGCTTCTTGAGGTCGCGCTTCAAGAGGACGTCCTCGTGGAGGAGGTTCGCGTACTCCTTCTCCGCGTACCACCGGCTGCGCCAGGTCTTGTTGAAGCCCAGTCGGAACCCCGTCGGATGTACCTTCTGCCCCATCAGTTCGACTCCCGTTCGGCCACGCTCACCGTGAGATGGGTGGTCCGCTTGATCACCTGGTAGGCGCGGCCCATGGGGGCCGGCCGCACGCGCTTCTGCGAAGGTCCCTGGTTGGCGTAGCACGCGGTCACGTAGAGGTCGTCCTCGTCGAGCCGCCGCTTCTGGTTGCGGTCGGCCACGTGCACCGCGTTGGAGATGGCCGAGCGCAGCGCCTTCTCGATGTCCCGCGCCACCGACTTCTTGGTGAAGCGGAGGATGGACAGCGCTTCGCTCGCCTTCTTCCCGCGGATGAGATCCATGACGAGGCCCGCCTTCTGGGCCGAGGTCCGCACGTACTTGGCGGTCGATTTCACTTCGAGGGCCATGCGCTACCCTTGCTTGCCCGCGGGCGCGCCGCCCCCGGTCCCGCCGCCCGCACCCCCGCCCGGACCGCCGGGAGCGCCCGGCCCCCCCGGTCCGCCCGGAGCGCCGGCGACCTTGGCCACCTTCTCCACCTTGGAGGAATGGCCCTTGAACTGGCGGGTGGGCGAGAACTCGCCGAGCTTGTGCCCGACCATGTTCTCCGTGATGTAGACCGGGATGAACTTCCGCCCGTTGTAGACGGCCAGGGTATGGCCGACCATCTCGGGGGTGATCGTGGAGCGCCGCGACCAGGTCTTGACGACCTTGCGGTCGCGCGCCTGGTTCATCGCCTCGATCTTCTTGAGCAGATGAGCGTCGATCCAGGGGCCCTTCTTCAGCGAGCGTGCCATTAAATCCTCGCGTCCTCGCGACGGTGGTTCGTGCATTCCACGCCGCCGGGGCGAAGCCCCGTCGGCCGCGGAGAGGAGGCCGTCGCTGCGGGTCTCACGACTTGCGCCTCTTGACGATGAACTTCTGCGTGCGTTTGTTGTTCCGGGTCTTGTAGCCCTTGGTCGGCTTGCCCCAGGGCGTCACCGGGTGGCGGCCGCCCGAGGTCTTGCCCTCGCCGCCTCCGTGCGGATGGTCGACCGGGTTCATGGAGACCCCGCGGTTGTGGGGCCGGCGGCCCTTCCACCGCGTGCGCCCGGCTTTTCCGACCGAGACGTTCTTGTGGTCCAGGTTGCCGACCTGGCCGATGGTGGCGTGGCAGTCCACGCCCACCATCCGCACCTCTCCCGAGGGCAGCTTCACCTGCGCGTAGTCGCCCTCCTTGCCGACGAGCTGGGCGGCTCCGCCCGCGCTGCGCACCATCTGCCCGCCCTTGCCGGGGCGGAGCTCGACGTTGTGGATCATGGTGCCGGCGGGGATCATCTTCAGCGGCAGGCAGTTCCCGGGCAGGATGTCCGCGCCCTCTCCCGCCACCACCGTCGCGCCCACCGCCAGCCCCTCGGGCCAGAGGATGTAGCGCTTCTCGCCGTCGACGTAGTGGAGCAGCGCGAGGCGGGCCGACCGGTTGGGGTCGTACTCGATGGCCGCGACCTTGGCCGGCACGTCGCGCTTGTCCCGCCGGAAGTCCACCACCCGGTAGCGCCGCTTGTGGCCGCCCCCGCGGAACCAGATGCTGATGCGGCCGCGGTTGGTGCGGCCGCCGGTGCGGCGGAGCG
Organism: Acidobacteriota bacterium; assembly: GCA_003222275.1. Taxonomy (GTDB): domain Bacteria; phylum Acidobacteriota; class Vicinamibacteria; order Fen-336; family Fen-336; genus AA32. Next base: position 20,906 of record QHVJ01000083.1, read on the forward strand.
GCTCGGTGAGCGACTTCTCCGGCGACGACCTGGTGATCTCGTCGAAGGTCAGGGTCGTCATGAACCGCCGGCCCGGCGACGTCGGATTGAACTTTCTCAGTGCCATTTTTCTAGGCCTGCTCGAAGAACTCGACCATCTTTTCGTCCTTCTTCAGGACGACGTAGGCCTTCTTCCAGTCCGGGCGGCGGCCCACGTAGCGCCCCTGCCGCTTGGCCTTGCCGTGCATGTTGGCCACCCGGACCTCCTGCACCTTCACCCCAAAGAGCTGCTCGACCGCCTTCTTGATCTCGGGCTTGGTCGCGTCGCGGTGCACCTCGAAGCACAGCGAGCGCTGCGTCTCCTTGAGAAGCGTGCTCTTCTCGGTGACGAGCGGCCGCCGGATCACCTCGTAGATGTTTTTCATTGAATTTCCGCTCCTCGGGCGGGGCTCATGGCGTGAGCTGCTCCTCCAGCTTGTCGAGGGCCTCCTGGGAGACCACGAGGTTCGGGCGGTCCAGCACGTCGTAGACGTTGATCTGCGTGGAGTCGACCACCTTCAGGCCGGGGATGTTGCGGCCGGAGAGCAGGAGCGCGCGATCGGGCTGGTGCTCCACGAGCAGCGTCTTGCCCTCCACCCCCAGCCGGTCCAGAAGGCTCTTCAGGACCTTGGTCTTGGGCTGCTCGATGCCGAAGCGGTCGACGACCCGCAGGCCCCCGTCGTTGTAGCGCCTCGTCAGCGCCGAGCGCAAGGCGGCGATGCGCGCCTTCTTCGGCATCGAGTACGAGTAGTCGCGCGGGGTCGGCCCGAAGACGGTGCCGCCGTGCCGCCAGAGCGGCGTGCGGATGTCGCCCACCCGCGCCCGGCCGGTGCCCTTCTGGCGCCAGGGCTTGCGGCCCGAGCCGGAGACGAGGGCCCGGTTCTTCGTCATGTGCGTGCCGCGGCGCGCGTTGGCGCGATACTGCTTGACCGCCTCGTAGAGCAGGTGCTCGTTGACGGCGACCGCGAAGACCTCGGGTCGCAGCGAGTGCTCGCTGAGCTTGCGGTTGTCGCCGTCTACGATGGCCACCGCGCCTTCCGCCGCACTGTGGACGACCGGCGCGGGCCGCTCCTTCTTCGCGTGCCCGGGGGCGCGCTTCGGCTCGGCCTTCTCGCGGGCCGGCTTCGCCTTCTTGCGCGGCGCCGGTCGCGCGGGCGCCTTGTGGGCGGGGGCCTTGCGGGCCGGGGCCTTGCCCGCGGCCTTCGCCTTCGCCTTGCCCGCCTTCGCCGCCGGCGCCTTCTTCTTCTCGACCATGCTCCCTTATCCCTTCCGGATGACCACGTATCCGCCGCTGGCGCCGGGCACCGAGCCCCTGACGACGAGAGTGTTCTTTCCCGCGTCGACGCGGACGACGGTCAGGTTCTTGGTCGTGACGCGCTCGTCGCCCATGTGCCCCGCCCCCCGCAGCCCCTTGATGACGCGCGAGGGATACGCCGAGGCGCCGATGCCGCCGGGCGCGCGATGGAACATGGAGCCGTGGGTGGCATCGCCGCCGCGGAAGTGGTGGCGCTTCACCACCCCCTGGAACCCCTTGCCCTTGCTCACCCCTACGATGTCCACGACGTCGCCGGGCGCGAACAGGTCCACCGAGACCTTGTCGCCCACCTTGTGCTCGGCCCCGTCCTCGACACTGAACTCCCGGAGGACGCGGCACGGGGGCAGCCCCGCCTTGTCGAAGTGGCCCTTCATGGCCTTCGTGACCCGCTTGACCTTGCGGTCCTCCACGAGGCCGAGCTGCACCGACGAGTAGCCGTCCTTCGCCTTCGACTTGCGCTGGACGACGACGCAGGGCCCCGCCTGGATGACGGTGACGGGGATCGCCCGCCCGTCCTCCGCATACACCTGGGTCATGCCGATCTTCTTCCCGATGATTCCCTGGACGGCCATTACCAATTGCCTCTCAACGCAGAGGCCGCAGAGGACTCGCCGAGGCCGCAGAGAACGAGAACGGAATTCAAAGTCCTCACTCGTCCCCGACTCCCCCAATCCATTTCGTTCATGCTCTGCGGTCTCTGCGCGATCTCTGCGGCCTCTGCGTCTACTCCGTTAAACCGGCGCCTACTTCGTGTGCTCCTTGCCGAAGGCCTTGATCTCCACGTCCACGCCCGCGGGCAGGTCCAGCTTCATGAGCGCGTCCACCGTCTGGGGAGTGGGCTCGAAAATGTCGAGCAGCCGCTTGTGGGTGCGGATCTCGAACTGCTCCCGGCTCTTCTTGTCCACGTGCGGCGAGCGGTTGACCGTCCAGCGGTTCGTGACCGTGGGCAGGGGAATGGGCCCGGCGACCCGGGCGCCGGTCCGCTTGGCGGTGTCGACGATCTCGGTCGTGGACTGGTCGAGGATCCGGTAGTCGTACGCCTTCAACCGGATCCTGATCTTCTCGTTCAACATCATAATTGGCGTCCTCGCTACGGCCGGGGCGTCATCAAGCGCCTCGCCGGGAGTGAATCCCGGCTCGGCGGCAGCGGAGAGCCTCCGCTGCGGAAAACGCGACCTTCTCGCTACGTGCTCTCCGCTCCATTTGCTACTCGATGACCTCGGTGACCGTCCCCGCCCCTACGGTGCGGCCGCCCTCGCGGATGGCGAAGCGCAGGCCCTTCTCCATGGCGATCGGCGCGATCAGCTCGATCGTCATCTGCGTGTTGTCCCCCGGCATCACCATCTCCACTCCCTCCGGCAGCGTCGACACCCCCGTCACGTCCGTCGTCCGGAAGTAGAACTGCGGCCGGTACCCCGTGAAGAAAGGCGTGTGACGCCCCCCCTCC
>QHVJ01000084.1 GCA_003222275.1 Acidobacteriota bacterium
CAACTGCGCCGCGCTGCCCGAGGGGCTGCTCGAGTCGGAGCTGTTCGGGCACGTCAAGGGCGCGTTCACCGGCGCCGTTTCGAGCAAGAAGGGCAAGTTCGCGCTCGCCGACGGCGGGACGATCTTCCTGGACGAGATCGGCACCATGAGCCCGGCCGTCCAGGCCAAGCTGCTGCGCGTGCTGCAGGAGCGCGAGTTCGAACCGCTCGGAGCAGAGCGCACGGAGAAGGTGGACCTGCGCGTCGTCGCCGCCAGCAACCGGGACCTGCGGCGGATGGTGACGGAAGGCCGGTTCCTGGAGGACCTCTTCTACCGTCTGAGCGTCATCCCCATCCACATCCCGCCCCTGCGCGAGCGTCGCGACGACATTCCCGCTCTAACAGACCATTTCATCGGCAAGCACAACCAGCGCACTGGTAAGCGTATTGAGAAGGTCGAGGACGCCGTGCTGGAAGCGTTCCGCGGCTACGACTGGCCCGGCAACGTGCGCGAGCTGGAGAACACCGTCGAGCGCGCGGTGGTGCTGTCGCCCGACCCCGTGATCACGCGCCGCGAGATCTCGCTGCTCGGAGTGACCGAGGCGACCCCGGTCGGGCTGCCCTCGCTCAAGCTGCACCAGAACGTGGACTGGGTGGAGCGGGAGACGATCACGCGGGCGCTGCAGCGGGCGGCGGGAATCAAGAAGGACGCCGCGGAACTGCTCGGGATCAGCCAGCGCGCCCTCAGCTATTACCTCGCGAAGCACCACATCGAGTAGGGCGGCGTCTTTCGCGCGGCGTAATCCCTTACCGGCGCCGTAACGCCGGCGTGCGGAAGTCGGTGAGACCGTGGGTCTTTCCCACGGCATGCCCCTTGCTGAATGCGCCGGTGGCGGGGAACGGCCGCGCGAAAGCGTCCTCGGAAGGAGGCGGCGAGTGGATCGAGCGGTGACAGTCGGGACGCGACGGACCCGGTGGCGCGGCCTGGGGACGGCGTTGCTCCTCGCACTCGGCGCCGCGGGCGTGAGCGCGCCGGGAGACATCCCGTCGTCACCGCCGCGGGCATTCGAGATGATCGCCTCCCGCTTCAGTTTCGAGCCGGAGACGCTGGAGGTGGCGGAAGGGGAGCGCGTCCGGCTGACCCTGCGCTCCACCGACACGGAGCACGGCTTCAGCGTCAGGAAGCTGAACCTCAAGGTCGCGGTGCCGAAGACCGGCGAGCCGGTGACGGTGGAGTTCGTCGCCGGCAAACCCGGGACCTACGAGTTCAAGTGCTCCGAGTACTGCGGCTCGGGCCACGGCCGGATGAAGGGCCGGATCGTCGTCACGCCGAGGGCTCGATGAGGCCCTCGCGCGGCACGGCGGGGGCGGGCCTGATCCTCGGCGCCGTTCTTCTCGCTTCCCCGCTCGCCGCCCAGGACGAGGAGATCGATCCCCTGGAGCCGGACTTCACGGTCATGAGCCTGCCGACGACGCTCCGGCTGCCGCGGCACCGCGCCGCCTTCCGCCTCACGCACCGCTTCACCCGGCCCCTCGGCGAGGGCGATTTCGGGGACCTCGTGAAGTCCTTCTTCGGCTTCGACTCCGCGGCCCAGGTCGGGATCGAGCTGCGGTTCGGAATCTTCTCGGGCTCCCAGCTCGGCGTCTACCGCACGAACGACCGGGCCATCGACTTCTTCCTGAAGCAGGACGTCCTGCGGCAGAACGGGCATCCGGTGGGCGTCTCGATCTTCGGGGCCGTGGAAGGACAGGACAATTTCTCGGAGGAGCACTCGCCGGGCCTCGCCCTCGTCGTCTCCCGCAAGCTCGGCCCGCGCGCCACGGTTTACGCGGAACCGGCCTGGGTCGGCAACACCGCCCGCCCCGGCGAGGCGGCGGACCACGACCGCACCGTGTTCGTTGGGCTCGGCGCCCGCGTCCGCCTCGGATCTTCCGCGTACCTCGTCGGCGAGCTCGCGCCCCGGCTCGCCGGCTTCAAGGGGACGAACCCCGTCCACCCGTCGGAGCGCGCCGCCAACCACCTGAGCTTCGGCATCGAGAAGCGCGTGGGCGGCCACTCGTTCCAGCTCAATTTCTCGAACTACTTCGCCACCACCCTCGCCACCATCGCGCGCGGCGCGGGCAGCGGTGACGACTGGTACATCGGCTTCAACCTGTCGCGGAAGTTTTTCTGAGGATGCATTTCCCTGCGATGCGACCTCTTCGAATGGAGGTCCCATGAGAAATCCGATCGCCGTCCTCGTCCTCACGCTGGTCGCGGGCGCCTGCGGGGGGGGCGGCTACTCGTCGCCGTCCACGCCTTCCGCCCCCGCGACGACCCCGCCGGCCGCGGCCGCCTTGACGGTGACGATCAGCTCCACGGGCGTCGATCCCCGGAGCCTGCAGGTCCCGATGGGCGGCACGGTTACGTTCGTGAACAACGACAGCCGCACGCACCAGATCATGTCGGACCCGAACCCGCTCCACAACGACTGCCCGTCGATCAACGACGTCAGCACGCTCGCGCCGGGGCAGAGCCGCCAGACAGGATCGTTCATGGTCGCCAAGGCGTGCGGCTATCATGACCACATGAATCCGGACAGCACCGGGCTTCAGGGCGTCCTCCTCGTCGGCGGCGCCCAGGACCCCGGCCCGCACTACTGAGAGGAACGAGCCCGTTCCCCATCCCCATGGAGGCGACCCCTTGAATCTTCCGGTCTTCCGACGCTCTCCGGCCGTTGGCATTCGCGCCGGCCGGTGGCTGGCCGCGCTGGTCCTGGCCGCCGCCGGCGCGTTCACCGCCGGCGGCTGCGGGGGCAGCTCGTCCCCGAGCACGCCGACTCCGGTGCCGACCGCGACCCCGCCCCCGGGCGGCGCGGTGACGGTCACCCTATCCGGAGGCGTGGCCAGCCCCAAGCAGGTCGAGATCAACGTCGGTCAGCGCGTCGCGTTCGTGAACAACGACACCGTGGCCCACGAGATCGCCTCGAACCCCCACCCGATCCACACCGATTGTCCGCCGATCAACGAGGTGGGCGGACTCGCTCCCGGGACCGCACGTCTCACGGGCGCCTTCACCATCGCCCGCACCTGCGGCTACCATGACCACGGCATGCCGGACAACGCGAGCCTGCAGGGGACCATCATCATTCATTAGTATCCGTCCTCCCCCATCTCGCTCACTCGGGGAGACCCCTCGTTCGCTGCCACGTGCTCCTTTGTCTGTTCTCTGCGGCCTCTGCGGTCCTCTGCGGCCTCGGCGTTGAAAGGCAACTCCCGCCGGTATTCGTCTCCGGTTTGACGGAAGCGGCGGGCGCGGTGTACGCTGAAACTTGAAAATGAAATTCATTTTCAATATTGCGGGGATCCTCCTGCTCCTCGCTTCCGGCTGCGCCCGGGCCCCTGCCGCCTCAGTCCCCTCCGTGGAAGGCAGCGACGCCGAGCGAGTCGTGGCCCTCCTCGACTACGTCAGCGGCGACTATGCCCTCAATGCGAAGGACGGCGTTCCCGCGAGCCGGGACGAGTACGAGGAGCAGCTCCGGTTTGCCGGAGACGCCCGCCGCCTGGCGGCCCGCCTCCTCGGTCCCGGCGCCGAACGCGAGCCGCTCGGAAGGCGCATGGCCGAGGTGGAGGCGAGGGTCCGCGCGCAAGCGACGCCGGAAGCCGTGGCCGAGGCGTGCCGCGCCGCCCGCGAAGAGACGATCATCCGCTTCGGCCTTCGCACGACCCCCGCCGAGCGGCCCTCGCTGGCCCGGGCGCAGGCGCTCTACGTGGAGTCGTGCGCCATCTGCCACGGGCCGCGCGGGGAGGCCGACACCGAAAGGGCGCGGGAGCTCGATCCGCCTCCGGCCCGCTTTCGGAGCCCCGACCGCTTGCGCGACCTCTCGCCCTTCCGCGTCTACAACTCGCTCACCTTCGGCGTCCCCGGCACCGCGATGGCGTCCTTCGAGTCGCTGTCCCCCGCCGACCGCTGGAACCTCGCCTTCTACGTGATGCGGCTCGGCCACGAGGGGGAGGCGCCCCGCGGCCCCGTCGATCTCACCCTGCCCGAGCTGGCCACGGGTTCCGACCGCGACCTGTTGCGGACACTGCGCGAGCACGGCCACCCCGATCCGCCGCAAGCGCTGGCCTACGCGCGGCAGGAGGCGGCCTTCGGCGAAGCGCCCGCGGGCATCGACCTGGAGCGTACGCGGAGGATGATCGGCCGGGCCCGGCAGGCGTTTTCCGAGGGCCGGGCCGAGGACGCCGATCGGATCGCCATCGATGCGTATCTCCAGGGCTATGAGCCACTCGAGGCGCGCCTCCGCGCGCGCGACCCGCAGGCCACCGCCGCGGTCGAAGGCGCCTTCCGTGACCTCCGCGCGTCGATCAGCCGTGGCGACCGGGCCGCGGTGGACAGCGACGCCCGCCGGCTCGACCGCCTGCTCGCCGACGGCCGCGTCCCGAGCCGGCCGCTCGTTCCTTTCGCCGCCGCCTTCCTGATCTACCTCCGCGAAGGGCTGGAAGCCGCTCTTCTCGTGGGGGCGCTCCTGGCCGGAGTGCGTCGGCTCGGCCGCCCCGACGCGCGCCGCTACCTCCATGCGGGCTGGCTGGCCGCCCTGCCCGCGGGCCTCGCCACGTGGTGGCTCTTCCAGCGCGTGGTGACGGTGAGCGCGGACGAGCGGGAGCTGGTCGAGGCCGGGGTGGCGTTGCTGGCGGCCGCGGTGCTGTTCTCGGTCAGCTTCTGGATGATCTCGAAGATCGAGGCGCGGCGATGGACCGGATACCTGCGCCGGCGGCTGGAGGAGAGCCTCAGCGGCCGCCGCCTCGTGCTCCTCGCGGGCCTGTCGTTCCTGGCCGTCTATCGCGAGGCCGCGGAGACCGTCCTGTTCACGCAGGCCCTGCTGCTGGAGTGCGAGGGGCAGCGCGGCCACGTCTGGGCGGGGGCGGCGGCGGGCGGGCTCTCCGTGATGGGCGTGGCCCTCGTCATGAGCCGCACGGTGATGCGTCTGCCGATGGGACCGTTCTTCGCCGTCTCGAGCGCCCTGCTGTGCGGCCTCGCGATCAGCTTCGCGGGCGCCGGCATCTACGACCTCGTGGCCGCGGGCTACCTCGCGCCCCGGCCGGTCACGTTCCCCGAGATCCCCTGGATGGGCATCCATCCGGACCTGACCGGTCTCGTGGTCCAGCTCACGATCGTGGCCGTGATCCTCGGAGCGGCGGTCACGACGCTGCGGCGCGGGCCGGCCGAGGCCGCGAAGGACCGCTCGAGTTGACCCGCCGCCTGACGCTGCTCGGGCAGCCGGGCTGCCACCTGTGCCACGAGATGCGCGCGGTGGTGGAACGGGTGGTGGCCGGCACGGACGCGGCGCTTGTGGAGGAAGACGTCAGGAGCGATCCCGGCTGGCGGCATTACCGGCTCGAGATCCCGGTGCTCCTCCTCGACGGGGCCGAGATCGCGCGGCACCGCGTCGACGAGAACGAGCTGCGCCGCCTCCTTGCCGCCCCTACCTCTCCGTCCTGAACGCGAACACGACCCGCTCTCCGGGCCGTCCCTTCAGGCGGAAGACGATCGCGCTCTCGGTGACGAGCGCGACCTCGCCCGCGATGACGCGGACGCTGCCCGCTTCCAGGCTCCCCGTCGTGCCCAGCTCGAAGCGCCAGGTCCCTGGCCTTCCCGCCGCCTCGACCACCTGGGCCTCGATGCGGTTGACGCCGCGGCGGCCGACGGCGGCGCCCGCCGAACGCCCGCGGGAGGCGAATGCCGCCGCCTCCCCGTTGACGACCACCTGCCCGCTGCCGCCGTCCAGGTCCAGCTCGCTCGCCCACGCAATGCGCCGCGCCGCCGACATCGGCTCGACCGGGCCCACGCTCGCGCCCGTGTTCTCGTTCACGACGATGTGCCAGATGCGGCATTCCTTGTGGGTTCCCTGGCCCACGCAGGCCCGGGCGTCGAAAGTCCGGCTGGCCGGCGGGAGCGTGGTCGGAGGTGGCCCGGGCATGACGGCGGTTGCCGACACGCCCGTGAGGCGGTAGACCTGCGTCACGCTGCAGCCGTCCTTCAGGTCGTCGATGCCGTCGCCGTCGAAATCATAGATGAACTTCAGGTTGACGCCGGTGCTCGCGCACTCGTCGAACGTGACCTCGAAGGGCTCCTTGCCCTGGGGCGGGAAGGGGAAGATCTTGAAGTCGGCCGAGAACGGCTGCGGGGTCACCGTCGTCGTCGTGGTGGTGGTCGTCGTCGTCGTGACCGGCGGGAGCGTGACGCCCGGCGGCAGCGTGATCGCGCTGGTGGTGGTGGTGGTGTCGTTGCCGCTGAGGGCCACGGCGGTGCCCGCCACCGCCGCCCCGCCGGCCACGATACCGAGCACGGCGCCCGAGGACAGGCCGCCGGCGCCGACGACGAAACCCGGAATGATGCTCGGAGCGCCCGGCGTGGCCCCCACGACCACGGTGGCCTTGGTCAGGAACGGAGCCACGGGCACGTCCCGCTTGCACTCGGACGCGCGCACCACCACGATCGGCTTGTACTCGGCCGTGCGTCCCTCGCCCCCTCCGCTGCTCATGCCCTCGACGTAGTAGTCGACGAACTTGATCGACCGCTTCGGCTTCGGGAGCACGTACCCGACGCACGGCATGTCCGGCCGGCCGTCCACGAAATACCAGTGGGGCGTTCCCCCCGCGCGGAAGTAGACGCGGGAGCGCGCGAGGCCGGCCGCGGGCACGAAGCAGGCGCTCATCTTCGGATACTGCTCGGCGACGATGCAACCCACCGCCTTGTGGTCGATCGTCACGCCCTGCGCGGACACGACCAGCGGCATCAGGCCGAGGCCCGCCGCCAGCACCGGCATGAGGCTCCGCTTCACGTGGCGGGATGCTACCACAGCGACTCGAAGGGTCAAGGTCGCTCGTCCCCGTTGCCGCGCGCGCGCCTCGCCCACGGCGTATCCGGGAAGTCACGGAGGAGTCGTCTCCGATGGCTCTCCGCCGTTTGGTCCTCCCCGAGCGCGGTGCGGGCGCGCGCGGCCCCGTAGAGCGCCTGCGGGGCATAGGGGCTCCCCGGCTCCGCGCTCAGCAGTGTCTCGAAGGCCTCGGCCGCGGCCCGCGGCTGCCCGGCGGCGAGGAGGCTCTCCCCGCGCAGGCTCAGCAGCTCACCCCTCGGGACCGGCGGCGGCTGCTGCGCCAGCGCGATCCGCGTGTACTCGGCCGCATCGGCGAATCGCTCCTCCGCGTAGGCGCGTGAGGCCTTCTCGTAGAGCGAGGACGCGCCCGCTTCCTCCGGACGGGCCCGCCCGGCGGGAACCCGCAGCGCCAACAGCATCGCCAGCGCCGTCACCGGCACCACCCAGCCCCAGCGGCGGGGAGACGCGGGCACGTCGCAGCCGGGCTCGACGACAGGCGCGTGGCTCTCCGTCTTCCTGCGCCGCGAAGCCCACCGCCACTGGACGAGGGCGAACAGCACGGTGGCCGCGCTGAGGACGAGCCCGAGATGGTCGGCCCAGTTGCGGGCGTAGACGAGGCGCACGGTGGGCTGGCGCGGCACCACGAGCATCAAGGCGGGCGAGACGAGGTAGGGCCCGTCCGCGCCCTCCGCCCGCCAACGCGGATGATACGAGACCTTCACGAGGAGCGGATGGCCGACGCGGTTCGTCGTGAGCGTGAGGCTCTCGGGCTCGACCGTCTCCCGCACCTCGACTCCGCCGGGGAGGGCAACGGCGGGCGGCGGCAGCCACTCGTCCTTCTCGGCGACGTCGAACCGCGGGTCCTCGGTGAAGACCAGGTGCGCCGGGCTCAGCGGTTTCCGCGTGAACCATCGCCAGGCCTTCTCCCGCCAGCCGCGGGGCGAGGAGCGCACCGGCGCGTAGGCCAGCGGCTCGACGTAGCCCGACGCGACGCCCGCGAGGTGGAACACGACGTAGGGTGGGTTGCGGGCCACCTCCTGCGCGTCGGACCGGCCGGCCAGGCTGGAGACGAGCTGCGGGCTCAGGGCGATCACGTCGCTGACATGGAACAGGCGCAGATGAGCCACGGCCGCGTCGGTGTCGAAGCGCGAGTATTGGCGGTTCTTGAAGGGGTTCGGCGAGGTCGCCCCCAGCTCCGACGCGAGGTAGTAGACGAAGTGGGTCTGGAGGCTCGCCTGGTTGTACACGCCCTCCAGCGTGGAGCGTCCGGAGAAGAACGGCAGCGTCTCGTACATGCGGATGGATCCGGCCTGCTCGTGCTCCGAGCTGTACTCCACGGCCACACGGGGATCTCCCACCGCGCCTCGGAGCCGGTCGGCCACCCCGCGGAACTCGGGCCACAGCTCCTTGGCCTCGAGCCCGGTGTAGTTCCAGTCCGCCCAATAGCGCACCACGTGGGACCGTGCGTCCGCGTAGACGCCGGCGATCAGCACGAAGCCGACGGCGGCCAGGTCGGGGGCGGTCAGACCCTGCAGGAGAAGCCCGAGGGTGGCACCGCCCGCCACGCAGGCCGCGAGCTGGGCGAACGGAACGAACCGCACGTCGATGACGCCGAGCGCGGGAGCAGCGGCGGCGAGCGCGGCCCCCGCGGCCGTGGCGTGGAGCAGGAATAGAAGGCGGTGGTCCGCTCCGCCGGTGCGGCGGCGGGAGACGAGGGTCGCGACCCAACCGACGGCCGCGGCAGCGAGCAGCGGCCACAGCAAGGGCGGAAAGAGGTTCTTCAGGGTGATCGTGATCCACGGGTCGTCGTAGGGCGTGGTCCAGCCCCACGCCGAGAGGAGCGGCAGCAGCAACAGCGCGGCCGCGGCGAAGGCTCCCACGGCCACCGCCGCCAGCCAGGCGAGCGTCCGCGCCGGCCGGCGGGCGGAATAGAGGAAGTAGGCGGCCGTGAGCCCCGCCCACAGGACCGCGTAGCCGTGGGCGAGCCCGGTCAAGGCGAGGAGCAGCCCGGGGCCCCGCCACGACCACCCGCGGCTGTACGCGCGATAGGCGAGGCCGAGGAACAGCAGGGCGAGGCCGAGGCCGAGCATGTACGCAAACTCTCCGGCGAGCGTGCTCGCGAGCGTGCCGCCCCAGATGGGGTTCTCCTCGCAGAAGAGGAACACGAGCGACGCCGCCGCGCCGAGGAGCGGCGCCGGGAAGCCGAAGCCCATGAGCCGCAGCGCCGCGTAGGTGAGCAGGGGAAGCAGGAACACGCCGAGGACCGTTCCCAGCTTGAAGGCCGCCGGGAGGCCGACGAACGGCGCGATGGCCGACATGGCCAGGAACGGGAGCGGGAAGTAATAGAGGAGCAGTGGCTGGCCCAGGTACGCGCCCGGATACCAGCCGTGGAGACGCCCGTGCGGCAGCAGGCGCTCGTAGAACCAAACGAACGTCGGGTAGTGGCACGGCGTGTCGCCGCCGGCGGTGACCGTGGGCAGCAGCAGCAACGAGGGCCGCAGGTAGTCGAGGAGGACGAGGAGCATGAAGCCCAGCCCGACGGCGTCCGCCACCGCCCTCCGGCGGGGACCGAGGGAGTCGGGCTCCATTGCGAGGTCAGAGTTTATAGTAGGCTACCCGCCCGTGAAGGAGTCGCCGCGTATCCTGGTCGTAGACGACAGCCAGGAGATCCTGACCATGCTGTCGCATACCCTCTCGCGCCACGGCTTCCTCATCGACGCCGCGACCTCCTCGGAGGAGGCGCTCGCCCGCGCGGCCACCGCTGCGTACGACGCCGCAGTGGTGGATCTGGTGATGCCCGGGCAGGACGGCGCCGCCCTGGCCTCCGCGCTGCGGCAGCGGATCCAGGGGCTGCCGGTGGCGCTGATGACGGCCTACGCGCGCTCTCCCCTCCTCGTCGCCGCGCGCAAGGCCGGCGTCAGGGTCTTCGCGAAGCCGCTCTCCATCCAGGAGCTCGTGACCTTCCTGCAGTCCGAAATTCCCTAGCGGGCGGGACGGCTCTCGCGCTTGGCCTGCAGCCGGTCGTGGCGGCGGCGGAAGTCGGCGGCGACCCGGTGGACGGTGGGCGACCCGTCCTCCTCGAGCTGCGCGAGCGCCCGCTGCACGACGGCCAGAGCCGCCTCGAGGTCGCGCGCGCGATGCTCGTGGTGGACGGCCAGCTCCCGCAGGGCCCACCAGTCGCCCTCCCCCGCCGCCCGCTCCCACAGCGCGACCGCGGCGGCATGGTCCCCGCAGCGCTTGGCGCGGGCGGCCAGACGCAGCAGCGAGCGCACCTGCAGCGGGTGGTCCTCGACCTCCGCCACCCGGCGGTACTGCGCCTCGGAGCGCTCGTGCAGCTCCGCCCGCTCCAGGACGCGGGCCAGGGAATAGACGTCGCGCGGATCCTCCGCCCACCCGTCCTCGACCCATCGGCACGCGAGGCCCGAGAGCGCGGCCAGCGAGACCACGTCGAGCCGGTTGTGCTCCAGCACCTTGACCAGCGCGCGGCCGTCGCGGCGGCGGAGGTAGTCGAACCAGATCTGCGGGATCTCCTCGCCCGGCACGTCGCCGTGCCGGCGCAGGCCGAGGAGCGCCGTCTCCAGCGACTGCAGGCGGCACGACTCCAGACGGAGCTTCCACAGACGCCGCGCGGGGTGCAGGAGGTCGAGATGGAGCGCGGAGTCGAGCGGGAAGCGCTCGCGGTTGAGCCGGTACCGGGATTCCAGGAGCGGGACGTCGAAGGCGCGTCCGTTGAAGGTGACGATGCGGGAGAAGCGCTGCAGGTCCTCGGCCAGCCCTCGCAAGAGCGCGGGCTCCTCCGGATAATCGCGCATGAAGTACTGCCGCACGCGGAAGCGGTCGCCGTCGACGAACCCGAGGCCGACGAGGAAGGCGGCGGTGCCGGTGCCTCCGGCCAGGCCCGTCGTCTCGGTGTCGAGGAAGGCGGCTTCCCGCAGGTCGAAGCCGACCAGGGCCGCCTCGCCGCTCAGCACGGCGACGGTGCCGGGATCGATGACGTGGAACCGGCTCAGGGACGCGTCGCCGTGGAACGACTCCAGGCTGGCGTCGGCCTCCATCAGGAAGAACTCGCCGCGCTCGTTCTCCACCCGCCGGCCTTCGAGAAGCTCCTCGAGCGGAACTCCCGCCGGCGCCACGCGCGAGCGCTCGCGATGGGGCCCGCGTCCGCGCGCCGCGGCCGCCGCCAGTCGTTCCAGCCGCTCCTTGAGGCTCAGGCCGTCGCCGGGCGCACCGACGAGTGCGCGCTCCAGGCGCTCGAGATCATCGCCGTCCGCCGGCGGCGGGGTGTCGGCGCCGTCCACTCCGCGCCGCAACCGCCGGAGGCGGTCGTGGAGGGAGGCGCTCACCGCACCAGGATGGCGTCGAGCAGGGCCAGGGCGACTTCCTTGCCGCGGGTTCCCGCCTCGCCCGCCGGCCCCACGCAGGACGGACAGCCGTCGTGGCACGCACAGGCGGCGATCAGCGACCGGCTCTCGGCGAGCAGACGCGCGTGAAGCCGGTAGAGCGGTTCCGAGAGCCCGATGCCGCCGGGGTAGTTGTCGTAGATGAACACGTTGGGCTCATAGTCGAGCCCGGGTGCGGCCGGCTGCTCCCCCGGGCTGGATTTTCGGAGGCCCTTCTCCACCCTCGCCTCGCCCTGGCCGTTGTCGCCCACCGCCACCCCCAGGTCGTGGCGGTCGCACATGAGGAAGAGTGCCGCGAGCTGACCCAGCGTGTAGCTGAGCGCGACCACGCCGTCGCGTCGCTCCTCACCTCCGAAGGACAGGCCGGCGATCACATCGCGCGGGACGGTCAGCCAGTACGCGGAGGTATGCATCTCGTTCTCGGGCATCTGCAGCTCGCCCGAGCCGACGTTCTCGTTGGTGTGGAACTTGATCTTCTTGAAGCCCACGACCTGCGACGTGACGTGGACCTCACCGTGGCTGCGGCGGGCCCGCCCCACGTCCTCCTCGTCGAAGCGCTCGAGGATCCTCACCTTCGTGTACGTGATGGCGTCGGTGTAATAGTCGACTTCCGCCTCGCGCACGTGCGCCCGCCGCTCTGCGTGGTCGTATTTCTCGACGAAGTAGGTCTTGCCCTCCAGGATGTAGACCGCCTTCTCGTGGAGCATCGAAGGCGCGGAGTCGAAGTCCACCTCGGCGATGATGCGGGGGTCGCGCGTGACGTCCTGGACCACGAAGTTGTCCGAGGAGACGCTGCGCAGGCTCACCGCGTCCGCGGGATAGCTCTCGCTCGTCCAGTGCCACCTCTCGCCCGCCCGATGGACGAGCCGATCCTCCTCGAGGAAGCCCAGCACTTCCTGCACGTTCTCGCTCCCGAAGGCCTCGTCGGCGCCGAACGGCAGCTCGAACGCGGCGCACTTCACGTGGCTGACGAGGATGTGCAGGTTGTCGGGGTTGATGCGCCCCTGCTCGACGGGCGCGTCGAAGAAGTAGTCCGGGTGGCGGGCGACGAACTGGTTCAGCGGAGTCGAGTTGGCCACGAGCACCGCGACGGACGTACTCGAGCGCCGTCCCGCACGGCCCGCCTGCTGCCAGGTCGAGGCGACGCTGCCCGGATATCCGAGGAGCACGGCGGCATCGAGGCCGCCGATGTCGATCCCCAGCTCGAGCGCATTGGTGGACACGACGCCCAGCACCGAGCCGTCGCGCAGCCCCCGCTCGATCTCACGCCGCTTCAGCGGCAGGTAGCCGCCGCGGTAGCCGCGGACGATGCCCTCCGATCCCGGTCGGGTCTCCAGGGCTTCCTTGAGGTAGGTGACGAGGACTTCGGTCGCGAGGCGCGAGGGGGCGAACACGATCGTCTGGAGTCCCTTGTTCAGGAAGGAGAGGGCCACGTCCCGGGCGCAGTTGAGGGCCGAGCGCCGGATGCCGAGCTGCCGGTTCACCACCGGCGGGTTGTAGATCGCGAAGTAGCGCTCGCCCCGGGGGGCGCCGCTGCGGTCGACGACGGCCATCGGCTTGCCCGTGAGCGCCTCGGCCAGCTCCTTCGGGTTGCCGATGGTGGCCGACGAGCAGAGGAATTGCGGGTCGGAGCCGTAGAAGCGGCACAGGCGCTGAAGGCGCCGGAAGATGTTGGCGACGTGAGAGCCGTACACGCCGCGGTGGCTGTGCAGCTCGTCGACGACGACGTAGCGCAGGTTCTCGAAGAGCTTCACCCATTTGGTGTGGTGGGGCAGGATCCCCTTGTGGAGCATGTCGGGGTTGGTCACGACCACGTGGGCGCGGGCGCGGATGGCCTTGCGGGCGTCGGCCGGCGTATCTCCGTCGTAGGTGAACGTGCCGATGTCGGCCCCCAGCGCCTCCACGACGGAGTGCAGCTCGGCGAGCTGGTCCTGGGCCAGGGCCTTGGTCGGGAAAAGATAGAGAGCGCGCGCGTCCGGCTCGCGAAGGATCGTGTCGAGGACGGGCAGGTTGTAGCAGAGCGTCTTGCCCGACGCGGGCGGGGTCACCACCACCGTGTGGCGGCCGGCGCGGGCGGCGTCGTGGGCCGCGCGCTGATGCGAGTAGAGGCGGGAGAAGCCGCGCGCGGCGAGCACCTCGCGCAGCCGCGGGTGCAGGCCTTCAGGGAACTCGGCGAACTCGGCGGGCTGGGCCTCGAATCTCCGCAGCGCCGTGAGGACCGGCTCCGACCCCGGTCCCTTGGCCAGCTCGAGCGCCCTCAGCGCCGAGACGAGGCCTCCTTCCGTCCGCTCCCTCCGGAGGACGAGCTGCTGACTCACGGTGAGCCATGGTGTAACGGGATGCGGTCAGGCCAGGTCCGACTTCCGCGTGCGATCGATCCAGGATCCCTCGCTCGCTGCTCACGGCGCGCGCGGCTAGTGCTGGACCGACCTCCGGGCGCGCTCGTACTCGTCCCGCGCGTCGAGGAAGCGGGCGGCGGCGGCGGCATATTGCCGCTTCGCGACGAGCGCGTCGCCTTCGGCGCCGGCGGAAGTCGCGGAGACGAAGCCGGGAAGCCCGCTCGCCTTCGCCCGGTCGGCGGCGGCGCGGGCGTCGGCCATGAGCTGCTTCGCCTGGGCCGCCCGGTCGCGGAAGACGGGGTTCAGCGGCGCTACGAACGCGTCGATGCCTTCGTAGCGGGGATCGAGCGAGAGGACGTTCCACAGGCCGCTCGCCGCCTTGCCGGTGTCGGCGGCGGCGAGGGCGGCGCGGGTCTCCCCCGCGGCGGCGTCGAGACGCTGGAGAGCGTCCTGGGCCTGGGCGAGCACCTGCCGGGCCTCGTCGTTCTTGGGATCGATTCGGAGCGCCTGCTCGGCGCGAGTGGCGGCGGCACGATAGCTCTTCTCGTCGAGCTTGTTCCGCGCCAGCTCCACCTGGCTCGCGACGAGCACGCGCGTGAGGTCGTTATTGGGCCGCGGCGCCTCGGTCGCCGGTGCCGGCGGCGGCCGGCGCAGGGTGAGAAGGGCCACGAATCCTCCCGCGAGGAGAAGGCCGACGAGGGCGAGACCTCCCCCCACGTACAACGGCGCGCGCGAAGGAGGCGGCGCGACCGGCGGGCGGGGCCGTGGGCGGCGGGCATCCATCTGCTGCGTAGGCGCTTTGGCCGAGAGTGTCGCCGGCGCGGGCCGCACCGCCCCTGGCTGCGGCTGCAAGGCCACCGATCCCACCACGCGCGTATCGCCGGTGGCCGGAGCTGAGAAGGGACCCAGCTCCGACTCCAGCGTCGCCTCCGTCCGGCCCTCGGCCAGGGCCCGCCTCACGGCGCGGACCGCGGCCAGCATCTGGCTGGCGTCGTGAAAGCGCGCGTCCGGATCCTTTTGCAGCGCTCTCTCCAGCACCTCGACCAGGATCCCAGGCAGGTCCACCCAGTTGCGGATCGGCTCCGGCTCTTCCTGCAGGACCTGGAACAGCACGGTGTGCATGGAGTCGCCGTCGAAGGCCTTCCGGCCGGCCAGCAGCTCGTAGAACATCGAGCCCAGGGAGAAGACGTCGGAGCGCGCGTCCGCCTTCTCCCCGCGTACCTGCTCCGGAGACATGTAGTGGGGCGTGCCCATGACCATGCCGGTGCGGGTCATCTCGGAGGTCCCCAGCCGCGCGAGGCCGAAGTCGAGGATCTTGACCTGCCCGCTCGGCTGGACGTGGACGTTGCCCGGCTTCAGGTCGCGGTGCACCACGTCCATCGAGTGGGCGAAGGCCAGTCCTTCGCATATCTGCTCCATCACGTCGAGCTTTCGCTCGAGGTCCGGCAGGGCGTGGCTGCCGATGAGGTCCTTGAGGTCGGAGCCCTCCAGCAGCTCCATGGCCATGAAGATCCGGCCCTCCTCCTCGCCGAAGTCGTAGACGGTGATGATGTTGGGATGGTTCAGGCGGGCGGCGGACTGCGCCTCGCGCAAGAAGCGGCGGCGCAACTCGGTCTCGGTGCCGAGGCTCGAAGAGATCGTCTTCACGGCCACCAGGCGGTTGAGCGAGGGGTCGTGGGCCTTGAAGACCTCGCCCATCGCACCCTGGCCGATGCGACTGATGAGGCGATACTTGCCGATCGCGTGCTGCTCCATGATTCCCGGCCGGTGATGATAGCACGCGGCTTACGGCCGGTGCGGAAGCTCACCCCGGGGCCTCGCTCGCTTGACGGACTGTCACCCGGATGGCACACTCCGGCGGTCCGGCCGTTCCGGCACCATGACTCCTGGCGGCGCCGGGATCCCGGCGGGACAGGAGGTGTCATGCGGAGATTGGCGATCCTGCTCGCGGCGCTCATCGCGCTGGCGAGCCCGGCCCTCGTAGGGGCGCAGGACGGGAAGCTCGCGTTCCTCATCCCGAACCTGTACGGGCCGAGCGGCCTCATCGTGAACAGCGAGGCGCTGCTGCCCGACGGGAGCACGCACTCGGCCCATTTCAACAGCGCCTTCCAGGCCGAGTTCACGCAGTTCAACATCTCCCTGGCCAGCCAGCTGGCTTCGGTGCCGCTGCCTTCCCCGGCCTCCGGCTTCACGTACGAGCTCGACCCGGCGCTCGGCGTCTTCAAGCGCTCGACCCAGAGCTTCGGCCCCATCCTCGCCGAGCGGGCGGAGACGATCGGCAAGAAGAAGGTCTCGCTCGGGTTCAACTATCAATACTTCACCTTCGACACGCTCGAAGGGGTCGACCTCGGCAACGTCCCCGCCGTGTTCACGCACGACAACGCCGCGCCCGGCGGACGGTCGGACGTGGTCACCACGGCGAATGCCATCGATCTGAAGGTCGGTCAGTTCACCGCCTTCCTCAGCTACGGCCTCGCCGACGGCGTCGACATCTCGGCCGCGGTGCCGTTCGTGAAGGTCGATCTGGGCGTGATCTCCCAGGCGACCATCCAGCGCATCGGCACCGCCTCCAGCCCGGCCACGCATTTCTTCCGCGACCCCGCGGCTCCCGGCACCTTCGGGACCACGAAGACCTTCTCGCAGTCGGGCAGCGCGTCCGGCATCGGCGACGTGATCGGCCGCCTGAAGGGCCGGCTCGTGAAGAGCGGCGCCGCCGGCGTCGCCATCGGGGTGGACGTGCGCTTCCCCACCGGCGACGAGGAGGACCTGCTCGGCTCGGGCGCCTGGGGCGTCAAGCCGTTCGCCGTCCTCTCCATCTCCCAGAAAGTGCTCTCCCCCCACCTCAACGTCGGCTACCAGTGGAACGGCAAGAGCGTGCTCGCCGGCGACGTGAGGACCGGCGAGAAGAAGTCGCTCCCGAACCAGATCCTCTACGATGCGGGCGTGGACATCGGCGTGACCCCGAAGATCACGCTGGCCCTCGACGTGCTCGGCCGTCGCGTGCTGAAGTCGCCGCGGCTCCAGACCGAGACCTTCCACGCTCTCCAGGGCGGCCTCACCTTCCCCAGCATCCACTTCATCCAGGACGCGGATTTCAACGTCACGACGGGAGCGGCGGGGGTGAAGGTCAACGCGGGCGGGAAGCTGCTCCTCGACTTCAACGTCCTGATCAAGCTCGACGACAGCGGCTTGCGCGACAAGGTGACGCCGCTCGTGGGGTTCGAATATAGCTTCTAGCGTCGGGTACCAGAAGCAATATTGAGCAGTGGCGGGCTAACGTCCGCGGCCCACTGAGAGCAGCGGCGAAGCTCCATCGCCTGCGGATACCTCCCGTTGCCAACCGGAAGTGCCTACTTTTTGCGGGCACGCCGCCGCGGACCTGGGAGCGTGCCGCTTGGCGGCACGTAGTGGAATCGGACGAGATAGACGTTCTCGCCCCTACCGTGCTTCGCGATCTTCAGGAGGTCGACCACACCCTTGAAACCCGACGCGCGCGCCAGCTCTGGAGTGATATCCGCGAAGCTGATCGGCAGGACCGAATCCACCTCGACCTCACCCTGTTCCATCCGGTAGCGGTTGCCGACCCTTACGTGTGGACGCATCCATATGCGAATGCTGCAAGTGATTTCGCCGCGCCGAACCCCGTCGCGCAGGCGCTTCGTGAAGATCACTTCAAGAGTCTACCTGTCACGGCCGCACGTAAGAGGCGTAGGAGCAGCCTTCCGAGACGCCAGCGTTCCGGTAGATGCCTCGCGGCTGCAACCCGAAAGCAGAACTGTTCCTGGCCTGATGCGCACCACGGCGAGCCGGCCAGGCCTCTCTGAACCGATCACCGACGGCCAGCTCACGATCCCGCGTGGCCAAGTCTGTACAGTCGGTAACCCACCAAAAAGACCCAGACGGTGGTGAGGGCGGAACCGATGACGATGGCGAGACCGAGGGCGCGTACGAAGTAGGGGCCCACGACCGACACGATCCCAAGGATCCCCGAGATCACCGCCAAGTAAGCCGTCAGCTTGCCGAAAGGTCCCTTCCGCATGACAAGACCGATGATCAGATTCCCCAGGGAGGGGACCAGTATCGCGTATACAGCAACCACGCTCGACGTCAGCACTGCAGACGCGTAGTGCGCGGCCGCGACGAAGGCCGTCCGCTGAGCATCGTTTGCCGCTGCGGCGTATTTGCCGCTGAGGATGATGAGCGAGGAGTAGTTTGGCCATGTCACTGCCAAGTCCAGGATTACGAACGACACCATGAAGCCGGCGCCGGCGAGCATGGCGTTTCTGTTGACGTGCTTCAACGCGAGGTAGAGCGACAGCGCGACCGGTACGAAGAGCAAGTCTGTCAGCACCGAGAGACCAAGGATCGTCCACCACGCCGTCGTGTGCCCGGAAAGATACTTGAGCCACTGCTCGGCTTCGCTCGGCGGAGCTCCCCCGAGAACGTACACCGCAATGATGACGACGTACGAGATGCCTAGCACGATCGCCGAGATACCACCCGCCCGATACAGCCCTTTGGTATCTGGGTCAACCACACTAACCATCGCGTTCTCCGGTGCTCATCGGCGCTTCTCCTGCGGACCCTTTAGGACCCTCACAAGGATGGGTCGCCCGAAGCGGCCCCCAAGAGAGGTCTCACGCTGAAGGAGTCCCCGGGCCCTGCGCCCGGCGTGACAGCGCGGACGGGAGATTGCGCGCTGGCACGGCGGGTGCTCGGGAACGGCCACGATCACGTTCACGAAATGCCCTCACCCTACCCGGTACAGCCTCTCGTGGGCGTGCACGTGGCCGTGAACGTGCCCATTCCCGTCCGTCGCCTTTCGTTCGCCTCGTCCGGGCTACTGGCCGATTTCCCTGATCACCCAGCCCGCCGGCCCCTTCACGAGGGTGAAGGTCTGCTGGAACGCGGCCCTCCGGCCGTCGAGCACGTCCTGGCGCGAGACGCGAACGGTCGCCTGCGACCCCGCGATCTGGATCGGCCCCAGGGAAAGGCTCACCTGGTGGTTACGGACCGCCTTGAAGGACTCGCGCAGCGACTGCTCTTCCCTGCTCGACAGGTTCGGCTTCACCGCGCGGAACAGCTCGACGTTGCTGGACTCGATCGCCCTCTTGTAATCGTCCATCACCTTCCGGATCGCCGGCTCGTCGCCGAGGGCGGAAATCGGGGGCGGCGTGATTGCGGGCGTCACCGGGCCCGGCGCAAACGTCGGGACGACGCTGGGTGGAGCAGGAGCGGGCAGCGTCGGCGGTGCCGGCGCCGGCGTCGGCGGGACGAAGATCGGGGTCGGCCGCGGAGCAGGAGTGGGTCGCACCTGGGCGTTCTTCGCCCGGTCGAACCGGTCGCGCGCCTCGAGGTACCGCCCCGTCGCGACCGCGAACTCGCGGTTCTTGAAGAGCGCTTCCGCCTTGCGGGCGCCGTCGGCGGCCTCGGCGAAGTCGGGCTGTCGCGTGGCCCCGGCCCCTTCCGCGAGCGCGCGCGACTTGGCCATCTCGCTCCTCGCGTCCTCGGCCTTGCCCTGGAAGTAACGGTTCAGCTTCTGCGACAGCTCGTCGACGACGGGATCGTTGGGGTCGATGGACATCACCGTCGCGAGCGCCTGCGTGGCCTTGTCCGTATCCCCCGCCTCGAAAGCGCGGCGGGCCTCCTGCGCCCCCGCCTTGAGCTCCTCGAGCTTGCCCTGGGCGAGGCCGCGGATGTCCCGCGCGTCCACGTTGTCTTTGCGCAGGCTGAGGATGCTGTCGGCGCGCCGCACGGCCGAGGCGTAGTTCTTGTTCTTCAGGTCCTGATTGGCCAGCTCGACGAGGCTGGCCACGAGAGCGTCGACCATCAGCGGATCGGTGACGTTGGGCGTCGGCGTCGGCGCCACCGGGACGGGGCGGAGCAGCCACACCGCGAGCCCCGCCACCACGACCAGGGCGAGCACGCCCGCGCCCAGCATCACGGGAACGCGGGAAGCGCGGCGGGGAGGGGGGGCGGCCGGCGCGCGGCTCGAGGGTCGGGCGGTTCCCGTGCGCCCGGTGCGGGTCGAGCCCGGCCGCGACAGGCTCCGGCCCTTGAGCAGGCTGGCGGCCTTGCGCGTTCGCGTCCGGTCCGCCGAGACGTCCGGCCCCACGGCCGTCGGATCCGAGGTGATGATGGTGGCGTCGCCGGTCGCGGCCAGGCCGACGACGGTCGCGTCGGCCGATCCCAGCTCTTGCAGGGCGGTGAGCCCGGCCGCCTCGTCCATCTCTCCCGCGACGACGTGGCGGGCGATGCGCAGCGCGTCGCGCATCTGCCCGGCGTCCTGGAAGCGCCGGGCCGCGTCCTTCTCCAGGGCCCGATGGACCACCTCGACCAGGATCTCGGGAACGTCCTCCGCCCAGTGGCGCACCGGCTCCGGGTCGTGCTCCAGCACCTGGAAGAGGACGGCGTGGATCGAGTCGGCGTCGAAGGCCTTGTGCGCGGTGAGCAGCTCGTAGAACACCGCCCCCAGCGAGAAGATGTCCGAGCGGGCATCGGCTTTCTCTCCCCGCACCTGCTCGGGGGACATGTAGTTCGGCGTGCCCATGACGGTGCCGGTGGCGGTCATCTCGGAGGCGCCGAGGCGGGCGAGGCCGAAGTCCATGATCTTCACCTGCCCGCTCGGCTGGACGTGGATGTTCCCCGGCTTCAGGTCGCGGTGGACGATCTGCTTGGCGTGGGCGTAGGCGAGCCCGTCGCAGACCTGCTCCATGAAGTCGAGCTTC
Organism: Acidobacteriota bacterium; assembly: GCA_003222275.1. GTDB lineage: Bacteria > Acidobacteriota > Vicinamibacteria > Fen-336 > Fen-336 > AA32. The sequence continues at coordinate 20,306 of QHVJ01000084.1, forward strand.
TGGCCGAGGTCCGTGACGGCGCGCGTGTTGATGATCTCGCGGAGATCCGTCCCCTCGAGCAGCTCCATGGCCATGTAGACGCGGCCGTGCTCCTCCCCCAGGTCGAAGACGGTGATGATGTTGGGATGGTTGAGGCGCGCCGCGGACTGGGCCTCACGCAGGAAGCGCTTGCGGGCATCGCCCTCTGCGGGGGCGCTGCCCGAGATCGTCTTGACCGCGATGAGGCGGTTGAGCAGGGGGTCGTGGGCCTTGAAGACCTCGCCCATCGCGCCCTGGCCGATCTTGCCGACGATCTGGTATTTGCCGATCTTCTCGAAGTCCATCGTGCTCGGCCCGCAGGGCCCGGCGGGTCCGCCTGGAGATTGCGTCGGGGCCGGATCATACCATCCCCGCGGGTTACCGGCTCCAGCGTCGTTCCGGTTAGACTAACCGTTCGAGGATGAGCAAGGACCCCACTTTCCGTGTCCTGGGCGCCGTCCCGGGACGCTCCGAGCGTTACGAGGCCTACCGCCGGGAGTGGGACCGACGGGAGTCCGAGACGGATCCCTCGGACCATCCCGTCCACGTCGACATCGAGACGGTGGCCGTGTGCGACCTCCGCTGCGGCAGCTCGGAGGAGGACCCGCAGGGCTTCTGCCAGATCTGGACCCACGAGCACATCCGGACCCAGGGCTTCGACGAGCACACCTATCAGCGCGGCTACATGGACCCCGTGCTGTACGGGCGTCTCGTCCAGCAGTGCGCGGACGCCGGCGTGAGCTCGATCAAGCTCAACTACCGCGGCGAGCCGTCCATGCACCCGCGCATCGTCTCCTTCGTCCGGGAGGCGGCCGGCCTCGGCTTTCCGGACATCATGATGAACACCAACGGCAACGGCGGCGCGCGGAAGAACCCCGAGCTGTTCGCGCAGCTCGTGGAGGCGGGCATCACCGACCTGATGTTCTCGGTGGACGCCTGCGATCCCGACAGCTACCACCGCCAGCGGGTGGGCGGGAAGTGGGAGATCCTCCTGCACTCCGTCCGTTCGGCGACGAAGGCCCGGGCGGAGGGCAAGGGCGCCGAGGACTGCCGCATCCGGGCCTCGGTCGTGCGCACGCACGTCAATGCCGACGCCATCGACTCCGGGCGGATGGAGGAGTTCTGGCGGGACAAGATGGGGGTCGACTGGGTCTCGGTCTCGGAGTGCTACTTCCCCGCGGGCACGCAGCACCACTGGAAGGCCGCCCGCTGGCGGCAGATGACGGCCGGCGAGTTCCAGTGCTCCGACCCCTTCCGCCGGATGGTCGTGACGTGGGACGGGCGCCACACGATGCCTTGTTGCCAGGGGTTCACGCTCGAGATCGACGGGGGCCCCGTCGTACGCGTGCCGGGCTATCCCCTCGTGAAGAACGTCCGGGAAGCCTGGGCCAGCGCCAACTTCGAGCGGCTGCGCAAGGCCCACCGCGAGCGTACCTGGGACGATCCGTTCGCGGGTGAGAGCATCTGCAAGAGCTGCGCGGTCACCAAGCTGCCCACCCGGATCGACCTCGCCGCCAAGCACCGGGTCGCGCTGCCCGTTCGTGGCTGACCGCAAGCGCGCCCGCCGGCCGGGGAAGCGCCCGGCCCCGCGAACGAGCCCTCCCGCCATCGCTCCCCACGTCCGCGCCGTCCTGGCCGCGATCGGAGAGGATCCGGACCGCGAGGGCCTGCTCGAGACGCCGGAGCGCGTCGACAGGGCCTTCCGCTTCCTGACGAAGGGATACCAGGAGGACGTCCGCGCCCTGCTGAACAGCGCGCTCTTCACCGTGAGCTACGACGAGATGGTCGTGGTGAAGGACATCGAGGTATTTTCGTTGTGTGAGCATCATCTCCTGCCCTTCTTCGGGAGGGCGCACGTGGCCTACATCCCCAAGGACAAGGTGGTGGGCCTGTCGAAGATCCCGCGCCTCGTCGACGCTTTCGCGCGCCGGCTGCAGGTTCAGGAGCGGCTCACGGTCCAGATCGCCAACGCGCTCCAGGACACGATCCGTCCGCGCGGGGTGGGCGTCGTGATCGAGGCGATGCACCTCTGCATGATCATGCGGGGGGTGGAGAAGCAGAACTCGGTGGCGGTGACGTCCTGCATGCTGGGCGATTTCCGCGATCAGAGCCAGACGCGCGAGGAGTTCCTGTCGCTCATCAAGAAAAAGCACGACGGGCTCGGGTAGGGTTAGCGCTCCAGGGCGCGGGCCACCGCGTCGACCACCGCGCGGCCTTCGAGCAGGGGCCGCACGCGCGGCCAGTGCGCGCGGAGGTCCTCGATCGTGTCGATGTCGGGCAGCTCGCCGAGCATCCGGACACGCAAGCCGAGCGCGGAGGCGCGCTCCTCCGTGGACGCCAGGACCGAAGGCGTGCTCCACGCGATCCCACGAAACACCTCAGGCCGCGGGCGGTCCAGGGCGAGCAGGTAGTAGCCGCCGTCGGTGGTGGGACCCAGGACCGCGTCGTGCTCGTCCAGGGCACCGAATGCCTCGGCGACGCGGCCGCGCGTCAGCCACGGCACGTCGGTCCCGATGATGGCCGCGCGGCGCGCCCCGCGCCGGAACACCTCCTCGAAGGCGGCCGACATGCGCGCGCCGAGATCGGCGCCCTGCTGCACGACGAACGTCTCGCCAGGCAGCCAGGCGCTCATCGCCTGGGGAGAGCTGGGCGGCGCATGGAAGAACAAGCGCGTGTACTCGCCGAGGCGCGGCGCCGTCTGGCGGATCTCCTCTTCGGCGAGCGCACGGTACAGCTCGGCGGCGGCCCCGGGATCCAGCGCCGGCAGCAGGCGGGTCTTGACGATGCCGGGCCGAGGCTCCTTGACGAAGACGATCAGGACGTTGCCGCCCACGTTGCCTTTTCCGCCCCCGCCGAACGCTGGCGGAGCCAGGCGACGAGCGCGACCCCGAGGCACGGCCCGTACTCCAGGGCCCGCACCCAACCCCTGACCTGCCAGCGCTGGCCCGAGAGCCAATCCGGGTACACGAGGTAGGCGAGCTGCACCGTGCCCGTGAAGAGGAGCGCGGCCGGCGCGTCCCGCAGAACGAGGAAGGGGAGAAACCACAACGCGTACCACGGCAGCACGTTCGGGGCGAGGAGGACCGATGCCGCGACGACCGTCAAGGCGGCCGCGACGGGCTCGGCCTTCCGGCCGGCGAGAGCGAACGCGAGCGCGCCGAGCAGCGCGCCGGCCAGCCTCACGCCTCCTTCGTGGCCCCCGGCCATCGCTGCCAACGGGTCGAAGAGCGTCTCGTTGAAGAGCCAATATCGCCCGTACTTCCCCAGGCTCATCCAGAGTCCCGGTCCCGCCGCCGCGTAGGGGACCAGCAGCAGCAGCGCGAGGTCGAGCGCGGCCACCACGTGCCACCAGCGGTAGCGGCGCAGCCAGGACGCGGCGACGAGCGCGGGCAGGAACTTCGTCTGCGCCCCGAGCGACGCGGCGAGGGCGGAGCCGAGGCGGTTGCCGCGGTCGAGGGCGGCGAGCGAGGCCGTGAGGAGGAGCGCGCCCACGGCGTCGTTGTGCCCGCTGCCCGCGACCTCCACCAGCGCGAGCGGGCTCCAGGCGAGGATCAGCAGCCGCTCGCGCGGGAGGCCACGCCGCCGGACCATCCGCGCCAGCAGCGCCAGCAGCGCCAGCTCGCACGCGACGACGAAGGCCTTCATGGCCGCCACCGAATCGTGGAGGCCCACGACCAGCCGGCACGCCAGCTCCCACAGCGGCGGGTAGACCGCGGTGTATTCCCGGTGCGTGACCCCGCGCCAGACGCCGTCACGCAGGCCCTCCCACCGCGCCGACTCGGGCCGGTCGTCCCAGGCGTAGGGGTTGCCGCCCTGGACCTGCACCCGGCCCTCCCACACGTAGCGGAACACGTCGTCGGAGAGGAGAGGAAAGGCGGGGATGAGGGCCAGCCGCCAGAGCACGGCCATCGCCATCGCCGCCCGCAGGCCGCGGGCCGAGATCCCCTGCGCGGCGTGCAGCGCGACGAGGTAGGCGCCGAAAGCCAGGCCGAACAGAACCAGGTGCGAGCCGACGCGGCCCCGCTGATCGCCCTGCACGGCCCACGCGATCACGCAGGCCGTGAGCACGGCCGCGCTGGCGGCCAGGCTCAGTGGCGCTTGAAGTACTGCACCGCCCGCTCGTGGGCCTTCGCGGCCGTCAGGCTCGCGAAGGTGCCGAGGTTCTTCCGCCGGCCCGTCCGTGGATCCTTCTTCCGCGAGTACAGCCGGTACTTCCCCGACGACAATTTCCTGATCATCGATTTCACCCAGTGAATCCCGCTTTGTGCGAGTCAAGAGGCGGCCTGCCGGATGCGACGCTCGCCCGTCGCGTCGTTCACCCGGGGTTGCCGCTCGTCTCATTATCATTCGACATCGCGGCCCCCGGGCCCTTGCGGGCGCTCCAAGGAGATTGTCTCCTAGCCCGGGCCCATGAAGGCGTGGCGCGCGATCGTGCCCAGGATCTTGGCCCCTGCCCGCACGCTCCCCGAGAGCGTCCCGCTCACCTTGCTGCGGCCGATCCGCGGCCGATAGTCCACCGGGACCTCGCGCACGCGCAGCCCGTGTCGGCGCGCCTTCACCTGCATCTCGACCGTCCAGCCGAAGTCGCGGTCGCGCATGTCGAGCCCGCGCAGCGCGGAGGCGGTGATGGCACGGAACGGGCCGAGGTCCGTGGCCTCGGTTCCGATGAGCCGGTTCATGAGCGCCACGCACAGCCTCGTGCCCACGACCGCGTGCCACGGATGCGCGCCGGCGGCCGGACGGCCCAGGCGCCGGGAGCCCACGACGAGGTCGGCCTCGCCGGAGAGGATCGGCGCGAGCAGCGCGGGGAGCTGCTCGGGGTAATCGCTGTGGTCGCCGTCGAGGAAGGCGTAGACGTCGGCGTCGGGCGCCGCCGCGATGCCCGCCAGGCACGCCTGCCCGTAACCGCGGCGCGGCTCGCGCACCACGCGCGCCCCCGCCGCTTGCGCCCGGACCGCGGTGCGGTCGCGCGAGCCGTTGTCGACCACGATCACCTCGTCGGCGACGGGCGGAACCTCGGCCACGACGCGCCCGATGGCCTCCTCCTCGTCCACGGCGGGAATCACGACCACCACCCGCGGCATCCCCGAGCCTCCTCTGGAATGGTATTAGAATCGCTCTTCGCATGCGACGCGGAACCATCGGGTTGCTCCTCATCCTCGCCGCCGCCCGCGCCGCCGCCCAGGAACCCGCGCCCCTGTTCCAGCCCGAGAAGCAGTACAGCTTCAAGCTCAAGCTCGACGCTCTGTGGCGGGAGGAGTGGACGGCGGACATCTTCGACGCCGCCGGACGCTTCCGCAACGAGGACCGCTGGCGGCTGCGCGCGCTGCCCCGCGTGGAGATCGGCCTCGACAAGGTGACGCTGGGCGTTGGCGGGGACTTCAACTGGAGCAGCGACAAGAACTACCTGCCCTCCCAGGCGATCATCCGCGACAACTACCGCTCGCGCGACGCCCGCGTCGACCTCGCCTTCGCGCGCTGGCAGGTGAGCAACGGGGTGCGCCTGGAGGGCGGCCGCTTCGAGATGCCGGGGGCGCTGACCGAGATGCTGTGGGACCGCGACCTGCGGCCGCAGGGGGGCGCCCTCACGCTGGAGGCGCGCGACGAGGGCGCCCGCCCGCGCCTGGGCCTCACGCTCCTGGCCGCGCGCGGCAGCCACGTCTTCGACGATGGCGGCGTGGGGCTGCTCCTCGCCTCGGGGGCGGGTTTCTTCGGCGCGGGCGAGCACGGGCGCGTCGAGCTGCGGGGATCGTTCCTCAAGTTCACCGGGGTCGAGAAGCTGGAGCCGCGCATCCGCCGCCAGAACAGCCGCCTCGGCGGCCTGGTCTTCCAGGACTACGACGTGCTCGACGCGATCGCGCGCTTCCGCCGCGACGGCGCTGTGCCGCTGCAGGTCGTGGCCGACCTGAGCTGGAACTTCGGGGCCGGCAAGACCGCGCGCGCCGCCGGCGAGGCCCCCCGGAAGAACCGGCGGGGGCTCTGGCTGGCCGCCGTGCTCGGCTCGACGCGAACGGCGCGGTTCCGCGGCGAGTACACGTTCGCGCGAGTGGACAAGGACGCGACGGTGGCCGCCTACGCGACCGACGACTTCTTCTGGTCCACGGGCTGGCTCGGCCACCGCGGCGACCTCGGCATCAAGGTCACCGACAACATCGCATTCCACATGGTCGGCCAGCTCCAGCGCTTCAAGGACAGCGCGCGGATCGAGGAGCGGGACCACTGGGTCAAGCGGTACCGCTACGAGATCCGCCTGAGCTACTAGAGCCCGTCGGGGAGTGCTAGCGGCTCTCGGGCGCTCCGTTGGCGGCCATCGGCCGCTTGCCCGAGAGGGAATCGATCAGCTCGTAGGGCACGCGCAGGTTGACGTGGACCCGCGCGGCGTCGGTGGTGACGCTCACCGCCGAGGCCAGCTCCTTCAGCTCGGGCCTCTGGCTGGCTTGCAGGCTCGCCAGCGCCACGAAGCCGCGCACGATGTCGGCCAGGTTCTGGGCCGCCTTGCCGTCCACGGCCTCGCCCGTCAGCTCGACCGCTACCATGGGGTCGAGATCGCCGGTCACGACGACGCTCTTGACGGGAGGCAGGGAGATGGCTCCCTGGCCCGTCGCGCCGGGGATGCTGAGCGGCAGGCGGGAAAGGACGCTCTGGTCTCCGACCGCCCAGAACGTCGACCCCGGCTTGACGCTCTCGAGGAGGGCGACGAGCGCCGCGTTGGATCGCATGGGCGCCTTGCCTCCGGCGTAGTTCGTGATCGTCGCCTCGACGCTCTCCCGGGGGCCGAGCACGAGGGTGTCGTCGTCGAGGAACGCCGCCGCCCCCGTCTTCTTGCCCACCTCCTCGCGGAAGAGGTACACGGTCGTGCCTTCGTGGCTCTTGGACGTCACGCCCTTGGTCTCGGTCTCGATCGCCCGCGACAGCTTGGTGCGGTCGAAGCGGCCGCTGACGAGCAGCACGCCGCCCTCCGGCCCCTTCTCCACTCCGCGGCCGGCGAAGAGGATGCGGTCGACGTCGCGCTCGGGGTTGAGCCCCGTCTTCTCCTCCAGTTCGGTGAATCCCGGGGGGCGGCCCTGGCCCTGGCGGTCCTTGCCGAAGCGCTGGTAGAAGGGGCTGGCGACGAAGCGGTGCACGTCGAAGCCCATCACGAACTGGGTGTCGCCGGGCAGGGCCAGACCCTCCGCCGGCAGCGGCCCCACGGCGGCGCGGGCCGGGTCGAAGTACAGGGCGCCCAAGGCGCCCACCACTCCCACGCCGACCACGATCAGGGCGGAGAGGACGACGAGACGGCTGCGTGTCATGTGCGCCTCCGGGGGGCCAATTGAAGGCCTATTGGTCCATAACGTATTCGCGAGTCGAAAAGATCCAGGCCGCCGCGGCCAGGCATACGATTATCGCCCCTGCCAGCACTTCCAGGCACAGGGCGGCGGGCAGGACCTGGCCGAAGATCTCCGAGATGCCCTCCTCGGCCGGGCGGTGCCGGACGAGGGAGCGCAGATAGGCGGTGAGGGTGAACCGGGGCAGGTATCCGGGCAGGTTGGCGATCAGCTCCCATACGAAGAGGAACAACAGCCCCGGGATCACTGGCCGCTTGAGGAGCACCCCCAGCAGGGTGAACAGGGCGCCGTAGGCCAGCAGGGCCAGGGCCAGGACGCCCAGGTCCCGCAGGAGGTCGGGCACCGCGCCTCCGAGGCCGACGCGGCCGCGCGAGGTCAAGAGAATGAAGAACGTCACGACCACCGCGGGCAGGGCCAGGCTCAGGGTCGTGGCGACGTAGGCGGCGAACTTGCCGGCCAGGATCGCTTCCCGGCGCACGGGCCGCGTGAGCAGGTACGTGAGCGTCTTTCCCTCCACCTCGTCGGCGATGAGGGCGCTCGCGTAGAACAGGGCCGCCAGCGGCAGCACGTTGCGCAGGTAGTAGAACACGACGACGGCGCCGTACAGGTCGAAGGGGGTGACGCGCGGCGGTATGTGGGCCGCCAGCACCACTCGGTACACGATGGCGAAGACGATCGGCAACCCGAGGAGAACCGCCATGAGGAGGCTCCGCCGGCTCCACACCATGCCTTCCAGGGCGAGGTCGAACACCGCCCGGGAGGCGCGTGCGAACGGCACCGGCCGCGACGTGTCCCTCATCCGGCCACCAGGTAGCGGAAGACCGATTCCAGGTTCTCGTCGGGCGAGTACATCTCGCTCACCCCGGCTTCCTCGGCGGCGGCGGCGAGGTTGCCGTAGAGCTCGTCGGGCCTGGCGGTCTGCACCGTCAGCCATTCGCCTTCGGCCCCGAAGGTCAGGGAGATCACGTGCGGCAGGCCCACCACCGCCCGCGCGAGGGCCCGCGTGTCGCGGGCGCGCAGGGCCACCGTGTGCGGGTGCTCGTCCATGAGGTCGCGGATCTCCCGCACGTCGCCCTCGGCCAGGATCCGGCCGTTGTGGATGAGGAGCACGCGGCGGGTCATCGCTTCCACCTCGTGCAGGATGTGGCTGGAGACGACGACCGTGCGGCCGGCGCGCCCCAGGCGCCGCACGAGATCGACGATGTGCCGCCGGTTCACCGGGTCCATTCCGGACACGGGCTCGTCGAGCAGGAGCACCTCGGGGTCGTGGGCGAGCGTCTGGGCCAGCTTCACGCGCTGGCGCATCCCCTTGCTGTAGCCTCCGATCTTCCGGTCCTTGGCGTCGAGGAGCGCGACCTCGTGCAGCGCGTTCTCCGCCCGCTGCCGGCATTCCGCCTCGTCGTACCCGGTGAGGCGGAGGAGCCCGATCAGGAACTGCAGCCCGGTGAGCTGCTCCCAGAAAGCGTCGGCTTCGGGGCACAGGCCGACGCGGTGGAACAGCTCCGGCGAGCCCCACGCGGGCTTGCCCAGCATCTTCACCTCACCCTGGCTGGGGGCGAGCTGGCCCGCGGCCAGCTTGAGAAAGGTCGACTTGCCGGCGCCGTTCGGCCCGAGCAGCCCGGTCACTCCGGGGCCGATCGCGGTGGTCACGTCGTTGAGCGCGATCACCTGGCCGTACCAGCGCGAGGCGCGGACGAACTCGAGGGTGGCCGTCACTGCACGATCTCCACCGCTCGGACGCGGGCGCGCAGCACGAGAAGGCAGCCCACGGCCACCGCGGCCAGCATGGCGGCGGGAAGGGTCCACGGCAGCGTGAAGGCCCGGTTGGTGAGACCGAAGAGCGCCACCGCCAGCGACTGGAGACTGGCTTGGAACGAGATGAGGGCCGTCTCCGGACGATGATAGAGGGCGCGCAGGATGTTCCTCACGACCTCCAGGCCGAAGACGAGGCCGAAGAAGCTCAGGCCGGCGACGCGCGCGCTGCGGGACAGCGACGAGACGGCGAGCGCGATCAGGCTCATGACCAGGGACACGACGAGCGAATAGAGGACCACGGCCGGTCCCAGCCACGCGAGGCTCCATGTCCAGAACTGGTCCGGAGCGAGGGCGAGCGCGATCAGGTAGAGGAGCACACCCGGGAGCAGTGTGACCGACAGGTTCAACGCGAGGAGCACCCCGAGCTTGCCGATGACGTAGTCCCGCCGGGTGAGCGGGCGCGAGAGGTAGACGAGGATCGCGCCCGTGCGCAGGTCGTTGGCGATGAGACCCGCGCCCCCGAAGATCGTGACGAACATCGAGAAGACGGTCTGCTGGACGAGGAAGTCCCCGAAGAGCCGTCCGTCGACGGGAAGGATCCGGTTCGCCTCCGGGAACCTCGTGACCACGTAGACCTGGATCACGCGGGCCACGAAGGGGAGCCAGGCGAGCACGAGCAGGGCCAGGAACGCCCGCCGGGCCAGGATGAGCCGCAGCGCCTCGCGCGTGATCGGCCAGAACCGCACGCGCCGGAGGGCCCCGCGCGCCTCGTGGCGCCGATAAGTCTGCTCGTAGATCGGCAACTAGCGGGTCACTTCCTCACCGAGCGCGCGCAGGAACACGTCCTCCAGCGTCTCCGCGCCCGGGCGCAGGTAGCGCACCTGGACTCCCGACTCGCGCGCGGTGCGGAAGATCAGCTCGGGGCCGAAGCCGTCGCTCATGATCACGCGGTAGCCGTCCTCGCCCTCCCGCCACTCGCAGCCGTGGTCCTTGAGGTCGGTGAGGAAGGCGGTGGGATCGCCCTTCACCCGGACGTCGTAGACGGCGCGGCGCGGTCCGGTGAGGTCCGCGATGCGGCCGCTGGCCGCCACCCGGCCCTGGTTGAAGACGATGACGCTCTCGCACACGTGCTCGACGTCGCGCAGCAGGTGGGAGCAGAGGATCAGGCTCATCTGCCGCCGCTCCGAGATGTCGCGGATGAGCGCGAGCATCTCGTCGCGGCCGGCGGGATCGAGGCCGTTGGTCGGCTCGTCCAGCAGCAGCAGGTCGGGATCGTGGACGAGGGCCTGGGCCAGCTTCACGCGCTGCTTCATGCCCGTGGAGTAGGTGTCCACGGTGCGGTAGCGCGCCTCGCCGAGGCCCACGTAGTAGAGGACCTCGTGGGCACGGGAGATGGCCTCGTCCCGAGGCAGGCCCGACAGCTCCCCGGCGAACGCCACGAACGCGGCGGCCGTCATCCCCGGCAGATGGCAGTCGACCTCCGGCATGTAGCCGATCCGCCGGCGCACGTCCAGCGGCCTCTTCGTGGGATCCAGGCCGAAGGCGTTGATCATGCCGCGGTCGGGCTCGAGGAACCCCAGCAGCGTCTTGAGCAGCGTCGTCTTGCCGGCGCCGTTGGGTCCGAGCAGGCCGGTGGGCCCGGCCGGGAACGCACCGCTGACGCCGGAAAGGGCCTGGACGGGGCCATAGGACACGACCAGGTCCTTGAACTCCACGAGCGGCGCTTCGTCCATCCCCACCAAGGTCCTCTCATTCCTAAGTAACGAACTGCGAGCGGAGCGCGATTCACTCGCGCACAGCGAGCGGGGGGTCTGGGGGGCGCGCCGCTAGCGCCCCCCAGCTCAACCCAAGTTCTGTCATTGTGTCAGAAAGGCGCCAGGACCGTCATCGAGGGGTATGCTGGAAGCATGACGTCCGCGACCCCTTCCCCCGAGGCCGACCGCCTCCAGTTCGTCACCCGTAAGAGCGAGTCCCTCGGCGGGCGGGGTGACATCACGCTCTTCGTCCCGCCGGCGGAGGGGGGCCCGTTGCCGCTCGTCATCCTCCTCAACGGCGTCTATGGCAGCCACCGCGCCTGGTACGAGCAGGGAGACGCGCACCACACCGCGCTACGGCTGATCGGCGACGGCCGGATCCGGCCCATGGTGCTGGCGATGCCCGCCGACGGCCTCTGGACCCTCGGCACGGGGTTCGTCCGCCACGTCGACGGCGCCTACGAGCACTGGATCATGGAAGACGTGATCGGCGCCGCGAGGGAAACGGTGCCCGACCTCGGGCCGGAGGTGTTCCTGGCCGGCCTCTCGATCGGGGGCTACGGCGCGCTGCGGCTGGGTGCGAAGTACGGCGGCCTCGTCCGCGGCATCTCGGCGCACTCCCCCATCACGCGCCTCCACGACATGGCGCGCTTCGTGCCCGAGCCGAACAGCTACCTCGGCGACGAGCCCTTCGCCGGCGTGTGGATCGCCCGCCACCGCGCGACTCTTCCGCCGCTGCGCTTCGACTGCGGCACGGAGGACCCGCTCCTCGACGCCAGCCGGAGGCTGCACGACGAGCTCGTCCGGCAGAACGTCGTCCACCTGTACCAGGAGTACCCGGGGGCCCACGACTGGGACTACTGGAAGACCCACCTCGCCGACACGCTGCTCTTCTTCGAGCAGCGGCTCAGGGACGGCGTCGCGCCTTCAGCACCACATGAATCTCGTCGTTCCGCGGGTTGACGAAGCGGCAAGCCACCCGGCCTTCTTCGTCCAGGGACACGACGGCGGGCACGCTCACCGCAGAGAGCAGCCACCCGGCGGGCAGCACGACGAGGTTCCACGGCCGGCCCAGGGTCCGGTCCCAGACGAGCTCGCCGTCCTTCACGAAGTAGCGCTCGGCGTCGGTGTAGGTCTCGATCACCCGCACGCGCGCCGTCTCGCCGTCCGCCACCGGCTGGGGCAGGTCGGCCTGCACCACCACGCTGTCGTCGGGGGCGGGCTCCGGATAGTAGCCGAGCGCGTTCACGTCCTTGCCCGCCACGTTGTACGTCTTGAGCGTCTGGCCCGTGTCGAGGTCGACGACCACCGCCTGGGTGACGGTGCTGCCCTGGCGAACGAAGCTGTGCACCGAGCGCTGGCCGCGACGCGTCACCGTGAAGTCGTGGGAGATCTTGAACTGGCCGGTCTCCGGCGCCAGAAGCCAGTAGGTGATCTCGCGGTCCTGCTCCGCGCGGTGGAAGGAGGTCTGGGCCGCGGCGGGAGCGCCGTACGCGACCACGGCCGCCAACGCGACGACGTGAGCGCGCTTCACCGCGCGCTCCCCGCCGCGGGCCGCCGCCGGCCGACGATCTTCACCGGGAGCACGTCGTCCCGGTCGTTCACGAAGCTCGCCTTCACCCGGCCGTCGGCCTCCGTCGAAACGATGGCGGGAACGGTGCACGACACCAGCTCGTATCCGGCGGGCAGCAGCACCGCGTTGCGGAGGACGCCGAGGCCCCGGTCGAAGACGACCCGGTCCCCTTCGGCGTAATACGACTTCGGGTCGGTGTAGGTCTTGAAGATGCGGATCCTTCGTTCGCCGTCCTTCGGCACCGGGCTCGCCAGCTCCACCTTCACGAAGCGGGCCTGGTCCTTCACCGGCTCCCGCGTGAGACCGGCGGCGCGGGCCTGCGGGCCCGTCACCACTTCCCAGCGCAACGGCTTGCCGGAGGCCTGGTCCACGACGCGCTCGTCGGTCGCGATCGAGCCCTCGCGGATTGGATTCAGGAAGAAGCGGTCCCCCTCCCGCGCGGTGGTGACGTCGTAGGTGATCGCGAAGCGGTGGGAATCGGGCGCCAACAGCTCGTAGACCGTGAACTCGTCGTCAGCGGCTGCGGGCATGCTGAGCAGCACGAGCGGGATCAGGCTCCAGGCACGCCTCATGGGCGACCTCCTATCATTTCAGGCGCAGCATCATCTCGCGGCCGGTGTCGATCGCGAGGCGCTGGCGGGCGATCGATTCGCTCACGCCGCGCCGCCCCACGAGCGTGGCCACCGGCTCCAGCGGCACGCTCACCACGACCGGCCGCCCCGCCACTGCGACGGGAGGCGCTCCCCCGGGCCGCAGCGTCCCCTCGCCGTCGGCGACGACCGTGAGCGACGAAAGGGGCTCCCGGGAGCGCACGAGCAGCTCGATCGTCCCTCGCCGGGCCCGGGCCTGGTCGTCCTCCACGCTCACCGGACCGAGGAGGAAGGCCGTCGTTCCCGGGCCCAGGTGGAGCGCGTCGGAGAACCTCGGCCCGGTCCGGAAGACGGGCCCGCGCTCCAGGAGCAACGCCGCCGCGAGCACCGACGCCGCGACGGCGGCGAGGGTCCGGCTGGGCGAGACGCCCCCGCGTCCGCGGCCGGTGCCCCGGATCCAGATGCCGAGCGCCGCGATGAGGGCCAGCCAGACGGACACGCGCAGGAAGAGGCCGGGCGCGGCCTCGGTCCACGTGCGGATGAACAGGTTCGGGATGTAGACGTTTCCGTCGGCGAAGATGCTGCGGGCCAGGAGCAGCGCGCAGTCGTTGGCGCCATGGGGGTCGGCCCACAGCGCCGCGGCGAAGAGTCCCGTCCAGGCCGTGAGGATCAGCATGAGGGCCACGACGCCACGCCGGCGCTCGGCGGCCACCGGCACCGCCGCCAGCGCGGCGGCCCACGGTGCGATGGGCATGAAGTAGCGGCCCAGGTTGCACACCGCCCCGCTCCAGTTGTCGGCGGAGGCGACCGTGACGTAGTAGGCGGCCATGGCCGGCAGCCCCCACCGCAAGCGCGTCGCCCCCCGGCCACCGAGGAGAAGCCCGCCCGCGGCGAGCAGGTACACGGGCGCGTAGGGCAGGATCCCGTAGCGGGCGTCGAGGAGCAGGCCGAGCACGCCTTGCCCCACGCGCGCGGAGCTCACGCCGCCGGGTCCCCACGCGAGGTAGAGCGCATCCGGTCGGACGCTGCCGGTGATCGCGAAATTGTAGAGCGCGAAGAGATACGCGCTCACCACCTGGGGAACCAACAGAAGGACCAGCGCCCTGAGCGGCGCCAACTCGTTCACCACCTTCAGCAGAGCCATCAGGACGAGCACGGCCCACACGGGCAGGAACTTCTGGTGCAGCCAGGGCAGGTAAGCGAGGAGAAGTCCCATCCACGCCGCGGTCGAGGTCTTCCACCCGCGGCGGAAGAGGAGCGCGCGCAGCGCGAGCGCGAGCGCGAGGGCGCCGAGCATCTCGGGGTAGAACTGGAAGAAATAGAAAAGGAAGGGAGGGATGAGCGCGAGCCCCGCGGCCATCGCCGCCGAGAGGCCGGGGCGTCCCGTGGCGTCGCGGGCGAGGAGGAAGAGCGCGGAGACGAGGGCGGCGGCGAGGGCGTTCCACAGCAGGAGCGTGGCGCCCACGCGACCCCACGTCCCGCGCCACAGGTTCACGGCGCGGTCGAGCCGCAACGCCGGCGCGAGCAGCGCGGAGACGCCCGGGGCCAGGACGTGGTAGACGCCGCCCTCCTTGCCGCGCACGGTCTGGCGGGTGACGCGCGTGGCCCGGATGGCCGAGGCGCCGACCGCCCGCGGGCCATGAGCGAGCGCGGCGAGCATGCGGGCCGACTCCACCGCGACCGCGGCGGCCGCGGCGCGCACAGAGCCGCCGAGGCCGCGGACGGGCAGCGCCTCCATGGCCGCGCTCACGCCCTCCACGTCGAGGGTCAGGCCGTGTCCGATCGCCACCGCCATGCGCAGCGTCTTCGGCTCGTTGCCCGGATGGCCGTCCCAGTGCCGCGCCGATGACGGCGTCAGCAATGCATAGACGATGAAGGCGATCAGGCCCAGCGCCGCCGCTCCCGGCGCCGGCAGGCGGAGCCGGGGAGCGTGGGCGGCCACGAGCACAGCCAGCGTCGCCGCGTCCTGCGCGACACCGAGGTCCTGGCCGAGGGCCACGGGGAGCGTGAACGCGTAGGGATACGAAGGCTGCAGGGCGAGCGACGCGAGCGCGAGAAGGGTGAGGACGGGCCGGAGGTAGAGCGGC
>QHVJ01000617.1 GCA_003222275.1 Acidobacteriota bacterium
CACCGAAAAAATCGTCATCGGGTCACGATCGCGTCTCCTGGTGGCTGCAGGGCGTCTCCGAAAGTGGGGTATAGAGTCGCCTCAGCACAAGGAGGATTCGTGATGTCACCCGACCTTTCCAGCACGCTCGATCGGCTGGGCGACGAGATCGCCGAGCTGGCCGCGCACCTCGACGCCGCCACTGCGCGCCTGCTCGATCTGATCCGCGAGTTCGACGCGCGCGGCGGCTGGAACACCGGCTTCCTCTCCTGCGCCGCCTGGCTGACGTGGCGGGTCGGGCTCGACCCGGGCGCGGCGCGCGAGCGCGTGCGCGTGGCGCGCGCGCTCGGCACGCTGCCGCGGCTGGCCCAGGCGCTCGCGCGCGGCGAGCTCTCGTACGCGAAGGTGCGGGCGCTGACGCGCGTGGCCACGCCCGAGACCGAGGAGCGCCTGCTCGCGGTGGGTCGGGCGGGCACCGCGGCCCACGTCGAGCGGATCGTTCGCGGGTGGCGACGGGTGGACCGGCTGGCCGAGGCCCGGGAGACCGCGCGGCGCCACACGAGCCGGGCGCTGCACGTGTATCAAGACGAGGACGGCATGATGATCGTGCGCGGGCGGGTGGCGCCGGAGGTCGGGGCGCTGCTCGTGCAGGCCCTCGCCGCGGCCCGCGAAACGCTGTATGAGCGGGCGCGGGCCACGGACGCGAGCGCCGGGCCGGCAGACGTTTCGGCCGAAACGCCCACGCTGGCCCAGCAGCAGGCGGACGCGCTGGGCCTGCTCGCCGAGACGGCCCTGCACCACGGGATCGATCCCGGCGCGCCGGGCGAGCGGTACCAGGTCGTCGTCCACGTCGACGCGCCGGTGCTGGCCGATCCGGAGGCGCCTGGACAGTCGGTCCTCGAGGACGGCACGCACGTTTCCTCGGAAACGTGTCAGCGCCTGGCGTGCGACGCGAGCCGGGTGGTGATGCGGCACACTGCGGATGGCCGGGTCGTGGAGGTCGGCGCCCGGACGCGGACCATTCCGCCCGCGTTACGGCGCGTGCTCCATCACCGCGACCGGGGTTGCCGCTTCCCGGGCTGTGGCCTCCCGTTTGGCCAGGGCCATCACATCCGCCACTGGGCCCAGGGCGGGCCGACCACGCTCTCGAACCTGGCGCTGCTCTGTCGCCGTCATCACCGCGCGGTGCACGAGGAGGGTTATCAGATGGAGCGACAGCCCGACGGCGAGCTCGAGTTCCGGCGCCCGGACGGCCGGCCGTTGCCCGAAGTTCCGGCTCTGCCACACGTGGCGGACGATCCCATCCACGTTTTGCGCGCGCGGCACGAGGCGCAGGGGCTGCGGATCCACGCACGCACGGCGATGCCGGGTTGGCTGGGGGAACGCCTGGACGTGGGCTGGGCGATCGACGTCTTGCACCCGTTGGCGGGCAATCCGGGCTAGAAGAGCTCCGGCTCGCCTGGATAGGTCACCCGCCCGTTCTCGACTCGCGCGAAGTCGCGCAATGCGTGGGGCTCGGCGCGCTCCGGAGTGAGGATGTGCAGCACCGTTTCGCCCCGCGCACCACACGGCCTCCGCGCACATGATCGCGACGCTCGCGCGGCGCCCGAGCGACACCAACCGATCGAGTTCCGCGGCGAACATGTCGTTCTGCATGTAGTCGGCGTACGCGCGGAACGAGGGGTTCTTCCACGCGCGGTTGATCGAGTCCGGCTGCTCGCGCCTGAGGCCGCCGAGGCCGGCGAAGTGCGTGTAGCCGAGGCCGGCGGCCGTGAGGGTGCCGGGCAACGTCTCGACGTTGAACTGTGGGTGGTGCCGCGAGCGCGGCAGCTTGCGGACGTCGGCGATCGTCGTCACACCGTGGGCGCGGACCAGCGCCACGAACGTCTCCAGCGGATGAGTCGAGTGGCCGACGGTCCACACGCCACCAGCCTACCCGTCAGCCCCATACTGTAAAATTCTTGCGGTGGGGAGCGTTCCCGAGCATTTCAACGCCGCGGCCTTCTTCGTCGATCGCCACGTGGCGGAGGGACGCGGCGCGCGCACCGCGTTCAGGTTCGCCGGCCGCGCCATCAGCTACGGCGACCTCGCCGCCTCCGTCGACGGCTGCGCCAATTCTCTGGCCGGACTGGGCGTCGAAATCGAGCAGCGCGTCCTGCTGGTGCTCAACGACTCGCCGGCGTTCGCGGCGGCGTTCTGGGGCGCGGTCAAGCTCGGCGCCGTCGCCGTGCCCGTCAACACGCTGATGACGCCCCAGGAGTACGAGGTCCTCCTCACCGACAGCCGCGCGCGTGTCGCGGTCGTCGAGGCGCCGGTGGCCGGACGACTGCTCGCCGTGCGCCATCGCTGCCCGTCGCTGCGCGCGGTGGTGGTCGTCGGCGGCCAGGGCCTGCCCGGCACCCACGACTTCGACGAGCTCCTCGCCGCCGCCAAGCCCACGTGTGAGCCCGCGCTCACGTTCGCCGACGACACCTGTTACTGGGGGTACACGTCGGGCTCCACCGGCAAGCCCAAGGCCGCCGTGCACTCGCACGCGCATTTCCTGGCCGCCGCCGACCTCGTCGGCGTGGGCGTGTTCGGCCTCG
>QHVJ01000312.1 GCA_003222275.1 Acidobacteriota bacterium
GGACGTGACGCCCCAGCAGTACGCCCGCTTCCGCATCGTGCCCGGGCTGCCGTACCCGGCCGAGGAGGCCGTCATCGACGTGCTGCCGGTGGGTTCCGGCCGGGCGGTGGTGGCGGCCGTGCGCCGGAGCGTGATCGAGGGCTACGAGAGGGTCGCCGAGCAGGCCGGGCTCGCCCAGGACCGCCTGGATCTGACGCCGCTGGCCGCGCTGTCGGGGCTGCTGCGCCAGCCGGGCGACGCGGGCGGCCTCACGGTGGACGTGGTCCTCGGCGACGCGGCGTTCTGCATGGCGGCGCACCAGGACGGCGTCCTGCGCGCGCTGCGCAACCGGCGCCGCGATCCCGGGCCCGACGAGGCGCGTCGCCTGGCGGAGGAGGTCCAGAGAACCTCCGTCCTCGCGGGCGACGGCGCCGGGCCGCACGTCCGCGTGGTGGGGGCGGGCGCCGGGGACCTCCTCGCGACCTGGCGCGCCAACGGGGGCACGGCGGAGCCCGGCTGGGGGAGCGAGGGCGCGGGAGCCGGGGTCGAGCCGTCGGAGCTGGCCTGGCTCGGGGCCACAGACTGAATGGCGGAGCGATCATTCGCGACGAGGCGTCCGGCGATGTTGGACGCGGAGCGAGGACGCATTCAATACAGCGTTTTCCGCAGCGGAGCGTCTCCATTGTCGCCGAAGAGCGATTCATTCGCGACGAGGCGTCCGGCGATGTTGGACGCGGAGCGAGGACGCACTCGATACAGCGTTTTCCGCAGCGGAGCGTCTCCATTGTCGCCGAGGAGCGATTCATTCGCGACGAGGCGTCCGGCGATGTTGGACGCGGAGCGAGGACGCATTCAATACAGCGTTTTCCGCAGCGGAGCGTCTCCATTGTCGCCGAGGAGCGATTCATTCGCGACGAGGCGTCCGGCGATGTTGGACGCGGAGCGAGGACGCATTCAATGATGCGAGACTTCTCGTCCCAGCCGCGACGCCGGGCCGCCGGCCCCCTCGACCTCGCGCTGCTGGCGGCCGGTACTGCCGCCTTCGTGCTCTCCGCCTACGCGACGACGAATGCCTGGAACGGGCGGCAGCGGGCCCGCGCCCGCCTCGAGGAGACGCGCCGCGAGTCGGAGGCGGCCCTGGCCCGCGTGCGGGAGCTGGACGTGCGCCGCGAGCCGGCCCAGGCGATCGCGTACCAGGCGCTCCTCACCGCGGAGGCGCCCCCGCCACGCGTGCTCGTCGATCTCGTCGCCCTGATGCCGGGCGACGTGCGCCTGGACGCCGTGAGCATGAGCTACGGAGAGCCCCTCGGGCTGAAGGTGGACGTGGTCGCCCGGACCGCGTCGTCGTACGACCTGTTCCTCGATCGGCTGCAGCGCTCGCCGCTCTTCGCGGACGTGCAGTCGGGCGAGGAGAACCGCGACGGCGAGCTGCACACGTCCATCCAGATGGCCTACCGCCCGAGATGAAGGTGCGGGTGGCGGGTCTCGCCCTGCTGCTGCTCGCCATGGCCCTCTACGTCGCGGGCGCGGTCCGGCTCGAGTCGCAGGCAGCGGCGGCGAGCGACGAGTACCGCCAGGCTCGCGACCGGCGCCGCGATGCCCGTTCGCGCCTCGCCCAGCTCGAGCGCCGCGAAGCCGCGCGCGCGCGCGCGATCGCCATCCTCGCCGCCGCCCGCAACGCGCCCGCGGGCGGCGTGCGCGAAGTACGCCGCGGCATCGTCGATCTGGTCACCCGCTCGAGCGTGGCGGGCGTGCGCCTGGGCGTGCGCCCGGGCCGGCCCCCCGCCTCGGCGGCGGTGGCGCTGTCCGCGGAAGGGAGCTTCGCCGACGTCATGAGCCTCGCGCGCGAGCTGTCGCGCGCCGGCCGCGGCCTCGTCCTGGGACGCGTGCGGCTCGAGGCCCGCTCGTCCCGGGTGGGGCTCGACCTGGAGGCCTCGGGGCTGGGGAGCGTCCCTCCGAGTTTTCGCTCGCGCGGAGTGAATCCGCGCTCGCTCTTTGAGGCGGGGGGACCCTCCGGTTCCCCCGCACCCCCGGCCGCCGATCCCGATCTGCCGTGGCCGGCGCGGGACCCGTTCCGCTACGCGGAGGAGCATCGACAAGGCGCCGCTTCCGCCGCGCCCGCGATCAAGGCCGCGTCGTCGCCGGCGCCCGTGCCCGTCCCGAGCACCGATCCGCTTCGACTGATCGGGGTCGTCCGGAAGGGCGGCACCGTGAAAGCGGCCGTGTCGCTCTGGGGAGAGACGGTGGTGATGGCGGAGGGAGAAGAGTCCCGCGGCTACAAGGTGTTGTCGATCGACGAGGAAGGCAGCGTCCGGCTCCGGGGACCTGACGGGTCGGAGCTCACGCTCCCCCCCTCATCTTTCTGAGTCGTCCGTCATCCCCGCTTGCCGAACGTGACCACCAGAATGCCCTGCAGAACCAGCCGGGCGGCGAGGAGCGCCACCGCGATGCCTGTCCCTATGGTCCCGATCTCCACCAGCGTCTGCATGACCCGCCTCCCGTGCCCTTACAGAGCAAGAGGCGTGCCGCGCATACGACCTGCCAAACTGCGACACAATGGGTCCTTTCGCCCTTCTGAAGCGCTTGGCGTGTATTGACGGCCCGCAGAACCGTGTAAATGGCTCCACGCCGCGTGTCAGGGAAGAGACGTTTGGACCGTCGCTCGGCCTCCCGTGGCGGCCCGGAAAAGGTCCTCGAGCCGGGTCCGGATCCGCGCCACCCCCGCCACCCGGGTCGGGGTGGCCGGCGCGCTCGCATCGGAGACCAGGATGAAGGCCAGCCGTGAGGACCGCGGCGCATGCGCGGCGTCGGGCACTCGGGGACCCATTGCCGCCAGCACGTCCTCCATGCGAACCGGGCGTCGCACGCCGGTGAAGCTCACGCCCGCCTCGGGCGCCGTGGAGACCTTGTACGTGCGGTTGGGCCGGAAGTCGTCCGCGCCCTCCACGTAGAAGAACGGACGCACCTCTTCCGGTCCCCGCAGCCCCATGGCGTACTGGTCGAGCGGGCTGTAGCCGCGCGTGAAGTCGACGGTCTCGAAGCGCCCGCCGCCGAGGTCGGCGATGTCGTTGCCCTCCATGACCGAGGCGTCCGTGTCGAGGAAGAAGCTCCAGTGGACGTTCCCCCGTCCGAGCAGGGCGCCGCTCGACGCTCCGGAAGCGTCCTTGAAACGGAAGTGGGCCAGCCATCGATGCGCCACCTCGTGGCCGAGGATCTCGAAGCCGTCGACGTCGAGGTAGGGATCGACCGAGTCCATGAACACCACGCTCTCCAGCCTCCCCCCGCTTCCCCATGCCGCCGAGTCGTCGACCTGGTCGAGGCCGATCCCCTGCACGTGGTTCTGCACGTTGATCTCGAAGGCCAGGGTTCCCGCCAGCGGATTGAGGGGCCGGCTCGTGTACACGACGACCTGCTCGAAGAGGTCGGGGTGTGAGCCGTAGAAGCGGCGTACGGTGGAGGCGAGGTCGAGCCTCTCGGTCTCGCTGAACCGCTCGGCCGCCGCGCCGGAGACCGACGACGGGCTGGCCGCGGCGAGATCCACGGAGGTGAGGGTGACGGCCGCGCCCGGCGAGAGGCCGGCGATCGCCTCGCGGCTCTGCATCTCGCCGTAGACGAAGTCGATGTCGCCGCCGGGGAGGAGGGCGACCTGGAAGCTGTTGCGGTTGATCTGGGCGCCCCCCGGCACGGCGCTCCACGAGAAGACGGCCCGGTCAGGTCCGAGACGGGCGGCCACGATGCCGCCCCGCGACGGGTCGAGGTCCGCGAAGAACGGAGCGATCCGCGGCGGCCCGGAGAGGAACCGGCCCATGCCGCGATCGGACGGCCCGGGATCGGCGGCCTCGAAGGTCAGGTTGCCGTCGGCATGGACGAAGACGCGGCGGTAATGGAGCCCGTAGAAAGGGAAGTCGAACGGCAGGTCCACGACCTTCGCGTCGTCGCTTCCCAGCCCCAATGAGGTTCCCGGCGCGTCGAGGGGCAGCGTGAGGCGCGCGATCTCGTACGTGCCGGCGGCTCGGGGCGAGAAGCGCAGGGCCGCCCCGTCAAGGTCGAAGGGGTTCCGCTGCGCCACCAGGTCGCCGGCATCCTCGAGCACCGCGACCCCGTCGCGGTCGAGGTCGCCGGCGCCCGAGGACGCCGCTCGGACCCCGCCCGCCTGTCTCCAGTATTGGTGCAGGGCCAGCAGGTCGCGCGAGTCCACGGTGCCCGTCGCGCAGTCCGGCCGGACGCCGGGGCTGCCCCGTCCGGCGGCGGTGTAGAGCGCGAGCGCCGCTGACAGTGCCCACAACCTGCGCATGGGCCATTGTAGGCGCGTTGAAACCCCCGCGACTGCGTGCTATTTTGTCGCGCAGTTCGGTCACTCCCGGCGAGGTCGCCTTGCTGATGGTCACAAAAGAGCGGTTCGGCAAGTTCGTCCTTCTCGAGGAGATCGACACGACGGCGCTCGGCTCAGAGTACCGCGCGGCCAAGCTCGGACCGTCCGGTCTCGAGAAGATCGTCAGCGTGGAGCGGTTGAAGCCGGCGCTGGCCACCAACACCGAGGTCGCCAAGAGCCTGCTCGATCAGGTCAAAGCCGCCGCCCAGATCCAGAACCCCAACGTGGTCAAGATCTTCGGGATCGGCAAGATCGACTCCGCATACTACATCTCCTATGAGTTCCTGGAAGGCAAGAGCCTCAAGGCCGTGTTCACGCGGTGCCGTCAGGAAGGTTTCCCGTTCTCCGTGGACCACGCCCTGCTCATTGCCAGCAAGGCCTGCTCGGGGCTGGAGCAGGCCCACGTGCGGAAGAACGAGGCGGGCGTCCGCTACTTCCACGGGCTCGTGACCCCTGACAACGTGGTCGTGACCTACGAGGGCGAGGTGCGGGTGCGCGGCTTCGGGTACTGGCCGAGCCGCGTCCGAGAGGCCGGGGGCGTCGGCGAGAGCGACCGCCAGTACCTGGCGCCCGAGCAGGTGGCGGGCGCATTCGGGGACACCCGGTGCGACACGTTCGCGGTGGGGGCGCTGCTCTACGAGATGCTCACCGGCCAGCCGCTCTTCGCGGATGGGCGCGACAGCGATCCCGTCGCGAGTGTCGGGCGGGCCAAGCTGTGGAACCCCACCACGGACGACGATGGGCTGCCCAAGCCGATCGCCGAGATCCTTCGCCGGTCGCTGGCCCTCGATCCCTCCGCGCGATACGCCGAGATCCAGGAGATGCGCAAGGCGGTCGACACGCTGCTCTTCTCGGGCGACTTCACGCCCACCACGTTCAACCTCGCTTTCTTCATGCATTCCCTCTTCCGCGACGACATCGAGCGGGAGTCGCGCCGGCTGAAGGAGGAGCGGGATGCGGACTACGCGCAGCCGCTGCCCGAGGACACCCCGACTCCGGCCGTGGTCGCCGTCGCCGTCGCGCCCGCGGCCGAGATCGCCTCCGTGGCCGGGCCCGCCAGCCTGGGCGCGGGGGGCGCGACGGCGGCCACCACCGTGGGCCCGAGCTCTTCGCCGCCGCTCCCCCTCATCCCGCCGCCGCCCCGAAACGCGCCGATCCGGACGGAGCCTCATCCGGGGCCGGCCCATCCGCCGGCCGTCGCGCCGCACGCGGATTCCGGCCCCACCTCGACGGCGAAAGAAGCGGCCGCCGCGTTCACCTTCCACAGGAAGAAAGAGGATCAGAAGAAGAAGCCGGCCGCGTTGACGGCAGGAGGCATCGCCGCCGCGGTCCTCCTTGTCGCCGCCGGCAGCTGGCTCGTGGTGCGCCGCAGCGCGCCCCCACCGGCCCTCGCCACTCCTCCGCCGCCTACGCTGAGCGCGGAAGCGCTGGCCGCGATGCAGCGGGTGAAGGACCTGGAAGAGAAGCTGAAGGCGATCGAAGACGAGAAAGCGGCCGCGGAAGCCAGGGCGGCCGAAGAGGCCAAGAAGAGGCTCGAGGCTCAGGCGGCCGCGCGCGGCCAGAAAGCGGACGCGGCGGCGGTGGAGCGGGCACAGGACGAAGCGCGCCGGCGGGCGCAAGCCGAGCAGGATAGAAAGGCGCAGGAGGAGCGCAAGCGGCTGGAGGACGAGCAGAAGGCGGCCGAAGCGCGCGTGGCCGAGGAGCGTCGCCGGGCGGAGGCGGAGGCGGCGAAGGTGGCGGCGGCCGCGCCCCCTCCGCCGGTGTCCGAGCCGCCCGTCGTGAAGCCGGGGACTCTCGTCAACCTGAGCGACGCCGGAGTGATCGCCCCCGTGACCCAGTCCGCCCCGGCCCTGCGCTATCCGCCGATCGCGGAACGCCAGCGGGTCGAAGGCATCGTCGAGCTGAACATACTCGTCGACGAGAAGGGCAACGTCGTCGAGGCTTTGCTGGTCACGCCCGCGGGTGGCAAGTCGGGCCTCAACGAAGCCGCTGTCGACAACGTGAAGCGGCGGCGATACCGGCCGGCGACGAAAGACGGCGTGCCGGTGAAGGTCTGGTTCCCGGTGAGCGTGAGGTTCGTGCTGCCGCGTTAATAAGCAAGGGGGGCCTGCGTCGGCCCCCCTTGAACCCCCGCCCGCGGCGCCGGAATGAATCCGTCGCCGCGGGCAGCCTGTAGCTTGTTGTCTCGCTGCTTAGTACATGCCGCCGCCGTGACCGCCAGGCGACGCCTTCTCTTCCTTCTCTTCCGGAATCTCGGAAACGAGCGCCTCGGTCGTCAGGAGCAGGGACGCGATGGACGCCGCGTTCTGCAGCGCGGAGCGGACGACCTTGGTCGGGTCGATGACACCCGCCTCGACCAGGTTCTCGTAGTCGTCGGTGAGCGCGTTGAAGCCCTCCTCGGGGTTCTTCGCGTCGCGCACCCTGGCCACGACCACCGCACCCTCTTGCCCGGCATTCTGGGCGATCTGGCGCAGCGGCTCTTCGAGCGAGCGGCGGACGATCTGGACGCCGACCTTGATGTCGCCGTCGGCCTTGATGGCGTCGACGGCCTTCGTGCTGCGGAGCAGCGCCACGCCCCCGCCGGGGACGATGCCTTCCTCGACCGCGGCCTTGGTGGCGTGCATGGCGTCTTCCACCCGGGCCTTCTTCTCCTTCATCTCGGTCTCGGTGGCGGCCCCGACCTTGATCACGGCCACGCCGCCCACGAGCTTGGCCAGCCGCTCCTGGAGCTTCTCCCGGTCGTAGTCG
>QHVJ01000618.1 GCA_003222275.1 Acidobacteriota bacterium
CAGTGAACGAAGCACCTCGCGTGTCGGAGGACGACTGTGATGGACTGTCTTGGCCGTACGCTCGCGCGCGCACTTTCCATGGTTGCGCTCACCGTGCTCGTCGCCGGGACCTACGCCACGCTCGTTGCGTCACCCGCGGCAGCCCAGGTGGTGATCGTCTCGGCCGGAGACTCGTATGCGTCGGGAGAGGGCGCGGCCGACGGCTCGCCTTCGGCGTTTCCGGTCTGGCGCGGCGACGACACCGATGGTCTCGCCCAGCCTTGCCACCGCTCGACGCTGGCCGGCGCCGCCGTCGCGGCGGCCCAACTGGGCAGCTACAAACCGGTGGCGTTCGCCTCGGTGGCCTGCACCGGCTCCGTAACCGGCGCCACGCCGCCCGGCGGAGGGTCGCAGGGGAGTGGCCCGCAATCCCTGCTCGGTTCCGGCGGTCAGTTCGCCACGATCAAGTCGCGCTTTGGCGGCACGCCGATCGACGCTCTCACGCTGTCGATCGGCGGCAACGATATCGGATTCTCCTCGATCGTGAAGGCCTGCCTCGATCCGGCGACGTTTTGCGAGATCGATCCCATTCTCACGAGCCTGACGTCCATGCTGCTCGCTGACCTTCCCCGACGGCTCGATGAGGTCTTCGCCGCCGTAAATTCGGGGGCGGCAGGGACGATTCGCTTCGTTGTCGTCACCGAGTACCCCGACCCGACCCTCGGCCTGTGGGGCCTCCGCTGCGGAAACCCGGTCGTTCCGGGCTTCGCAGGCTTCGACGGCATCAGCGAAGACGAAGCCACGTGGGCATCGATCGCCGTGATCGCCCCGCTCAATGCGGCCATCCAGGATGCCGTGTTTCGCGCCAACACGGCGCCGGGGAGTCATCCGGCCTGGGCGTTCGTTTCGGGGATCTCCAGCCGGTTCAGCACCCACGGATATTGCACCGACTTCCCGAGCCCGTCGTGGTGGACGTGGGGCAATCCGCGTTACGTCAACACGCTGCTCGACTCGATCACGGCTCAGGGCGACCCGTTCGGATCGATGCACCCGAACGCTTCCGGTCATGCGGAAATCGCAGACGCCCTCTACAGCGCCGTGTGGTTTCTGGTCGCTCCTCAGACTCCCGAGCCGGCCCCGCGAGATCCGGTGATCTGCTTCGACACGTACTTCAAGAAGCGCGTACCCTGCAACGAGGACTAGACCTCTCGCCGACGCGATCAGCGGTTGTTCGACCGGTACGGCCTCTAGACGCCCAGGCGCGTGACGTGCGCCGAGACGGCCAGCCACCGGCCGGCGCGCCGCGCCCACACGTCCGTGTAGCGACCCGCGCCCGGCCGGCCGTCCGGCAGCGTGTACGTCGTCCGCGCGTGGATGATCGCGACGTCGCCCATGACTCGCACGTTGACGTCGCGGGCCTCGAGATTGGAGATCTTGACCGGCACCGCGGTCTGCTTCAGGAAGTCCTTCCGGTCCACGAGCGAGCCGTCGGGATTGCTGCACAGGAAATCGTCCGCCAGGATCTCGTCGAACCGGCGCACGTCGGAGGTCTGCACCGATCGGATGTAGTCGCGGTTGAGCTCGAGCAGGGCGTCGTGATCGTTCATCTCGTTCCTCCTCGGCGTCTCAGTCCCCCTCGGGCGGCGTCAGCGTGTCGCGCGCGTCGGTGAGGCGCTCGGCGGCGCGCCGGATCTCGTCCAGGCGGTCGGCGCGCCAGGTGAAGCGCGGCTCCGTGGTGTAGCCGCTCCACGTGTCCATGTAGTCGGCGCGTCGCAGCCCCAGCGCGAACGCCGACACGCGCGTCGGGTTGGCGAAGTCGGCCATCACCGCGACCTCGTTGTGGACGGCGCCCGCCTTGCCGTCCAGCCACTTCTCGATGGCGCGCGGCTTCGGCCCGTGCGGCAGGCCGACGGGGTGCAGCGTCACCATGCCGGGGCCGACCACGCCGCCGCCGCTGAAGAAGTCGCCGAAGTGATAACCGAGCGTCTCGAGGTAGTCGAAGTTGCGGTGGAAGAACGGCAGCCACATCCCTTCCTTCTCCACCGAGCGCACGGTGAACACGCAGAGATAGCAGCCGGGGAGCGTGAAGACCGTGTGCCCCGACGGCGGCACGTGCGAGCGGTCGGCCACGAGCGGGCGCACGTCCTCGACGGCGAAACGGTACGGCAGGTAGTCGCCGCGCCAGCCCACCACGTCGAAGGGGTGCGTCGGGTGGACGCGCCGCGTGTAGACGTCGCCGACCTTGGAGACGATGTCGAAGCGCCCCGCCTCGTTGCGCGTGTCGAGCGAGCGCGGATAGCGATAGTCGCTCTCGCTGTGGGTGATGAAGCGGCCGGTGCTCGGCGACTCCGCCTTCTCCGGGTCGCCCGCGAACGACTCGTACATCCAGTAATAGTGGCGGCCGGCGCCCAGCTCGAAGCGGTGCGCGATGCCCTTGGGAACGATCAGGAAGTCGCCCTTCTTGTACTCGATCGGCCCGAACGTCGTCTCGAGCGTGCCGCGGCCCTCGTGGACGAAGAAGACCATCGTGGCCGAGTGGTGCTCGAAGAAGTAATCCATCGGGGCCGCGGGCGCGGTGACGTTCATGGCGGCGGTGGCGTTGGCGACGATCCGCGCCATCCCGCGATAGAGGTCGCGCGCCGGCTCCGCGGGCGCGACGCTCAGCAGCAGATGGGTGCCGCCGATCGGCTGCAGCGGCGACTCCCACGCCGGCGCGAAGCCGTCCAGCACGCGCGTCTCGCCCGGCAGCCAGTTCGTCGGCGGATAGAGGTGGTAGGTGTGCGCGACCTTTCCGGAGAAGCCGCCACGGCCGTGCTCCTGCTCGTAGACGTGGCGCAGCAGCGGGCCGGCGTGCGGGGCGCGCGGGACGATGCCGACCTCGGGAAGCCCTCGGAAGTATTCGTACTTGTCCACGACCCACCTCCTGCTGGTGGGCCGATTGTACGTTATGATCGGGACCACATGGGCCAGGTGATCCCATTCCCCAAGCGTCCCGACGACGGCCGCGACCGCTCCGCGCTGGTGGAGGTCCACCGGTGCGATCAGCGCGAGGCGCTGGTCGTGAAGGGCCTCTTCGAGAGCGAGGGCATCCCGGTGCTCCTGCGCTCCCGCATCGCGCACTCGGTCCATCCGTTCACCGTCGGCTCGCAGGGCGAGGTGGTCCTGCTTGTGCCCCGCGCGGACGCCGACCGCAGCCGCCGCCTGCTGTCTCGCTAGCCTTTGTTCGGATGAAGTACGAGCAATGTCACCTCAGGGGGGACTCTGAATCGCATGCCGCCCCGGACCCCATGAATGACGAAATCGCCCGGGATGACGATCAGGTCTGGCTTCAGACTGTTCGTGAAGGGAGAGCCGACATGCAGATCGGCGAGCACGGCAACACGTAGGCCAGCAAGCTGGGTATGAACAACTCGTGGGTTCTCGTGGTGAGCGAAGCTGGCTCGAAAGCGAAGGCCCAGACTCCAAATCCGAAGGCCGTGACCAACACGACGGCAGCAATGAGCCGGAGCCGCCTCACGAGCGCGCGGCTTCCTCCACCACCGCCTCCAGCGCCTGCACCACGGCGTCGAGGGCGCCGCCGTCCAGCGTCGCGAGCGCG
>QHVJ01000085.1 GCA_003222275.1 Acidobacteriota bacterium
AGAGCGGAGGGATGGCGGCGGTCGCGGTGACTTTCGCGCGCTACGTCCTCGAGCTGACCGGGCTCGGGATGAGTGAGACCGCCATCGCGGTGGCCGCTCTCGCCGTGCTGACCGCGATCAACTGCCTCGGCGTGCGCGCGGGGGCGACCGTGCAGAGCGCGCTGATGGTCCTCAAGATCGGCGCGGTGCTGGGGCTGGTGGCCGCGGGCTGGCTGCTCCTGCCGCCGGCTTCCCCGGGACCGCACCCGATGCTCGACCGCCCGGCGCATTTTGGTCTCCTGACAGCGATGGGCGCGGCGCTCGTGCCCGTCCTTTTTGCGTATGGCGGATGGCAGACCGCGAGCTTCGTCGCGGCGGAGCTGCGCCGACCCGAGCGGGACCTGCCCCGCGGCCTGCTGCTCGGTGTCTCGGGCGTGATCGTCCTCTACCTGTCCGTCAACGCCGTGTGCGTGCGGGCGCTCGGGCCCGAGGGCCTGGCCGCCACCACGACGCCGGCGTCGACGGTGATGCGCCTGGCCCTGGGGGAGAGGGGGGCCCACCTCATCGCCGCGGGCATCGCGATCTCGACCCTGGGGTTCCTGAGCCAGGGAATACTCACGGCGCCGCGCGTCTACTACGCGATGGCCGAGGACGGCGTGTTCTTCCGCACCGTCGGCTTCCTCCACCCGCGCACGCTGGTGCCGGTCGTGGCGATCGCCTTACAGGGGCTGGTCGCGGCGATCATCGCGGTGTCGGGCCGCTATGAGCAGATCCTCAACTACGTCGTCTCGGTGGACTTCATCTTCTTCGGCGCGACGGGCGCGTCGCTCTTCGTCTTCCGGCGCCGGCAGGGGCCGGCCGCGTCGTTCCGCACGCCCGGCCATCCGGCGACGACGATCTTCTTCGTCGCCGCGTGCTTCCTGGTCGTGATCAACACCGTCTACACTTATCCCGCGAACACGCTGATCGGTCTCGCCATCCTGGTTACCGGCGTCCCCATCTTCTTCATGTGGCGGCGGCGGGTCGCATGACCACGCGGCGCGCCGACGGCTCCGAGTACATGGAGTGGGCGAAGACGCGCTCCCAGGCCCGCTTCAACCTGGCCTCCAGCGGCGTGGCGGAGCTGCCGACGTCGGAGCTGCCGATCCGCCTGGAGGACGTGGAGCTGACGGGGCCGAGCTTCTACGGCTACCCGCCGCTGCAAGAGCGGCTGGCGAAGAAGGCGGGAGTCGGGCCGGAGTGCGTGGTCGCGGCCACCGGCACCTCAATGGCGAACTACCTCGCCCTCGCCGCGTTCCTGGAGCCGGGAGATGAGGCGCTCGTCGAGGAGCCCACCTACGGCCCGCTCGTCGACGCGGCCTCCTATCTCGGGGCCGAGATCCGGCGCTTCCCGCGGCGAGCCGAGGACGCGTTCGCGATCGATCCGGACCGGGTGGAGAGCGCGTTGACGGCGCGCACACGTCTGGTGGTGCTGAGCAACCTGCACAACCCCTCGAACGCGCTCGTCGGCGAAGAGGCGATGCGCCGGATCGGCGACCGGGCCGGCCGCGTGGGGGCGCGCGTGCTCGTGGACGAGGTCTATCTCGACGCGCTCTTCGAGCGCGCGCCGCGCTCCGCGTTCGCCCTCGACCCCGAGCGCTTCGTGATCACGAGCAGCCTCACCAAGGCGTACGGCCTCGGCGGCCTGCGCTGCGGCTGGATCGTCGCTGATCCCTCGTCCGCGCGGCGGATGTGGCGGCTCAACGACCTGTTCGGGGTGGTTCCGGCGCACGCGGCGGAGAAGCTGAGCATCGTGGCCCTCGATCATCTGGCGCCCATCGCCGCGCGCGCGAAGGCGCTTCTGGACGGGAATCGGGCGACGCTGCAACGCTTCTTCGACGGCCGCGCCGAGCTCGAGGTGCCGCGGCTCCAGGCGGGCATGATCGCGTTCCCGCGCTTGCGCCGCGGCCGCGTCGACGCGCTGTGCGCGGTCCTCCGGGAGAAGCACGACACGACCGTCGTGCCGGGCCGCTTCTTCGGCATGAGCGATCACTTCCGCGTCTCCTACGGGTGCCGGCCCGAGACGCTCGCCGGCGGCCTGGAAGCGCTGGGCGCGGCGCTGAACGAGATCGCTTAGACTGCCGTCATGGCCGAGTTCGTCCGGGCGATCGCCGCTTCGGACCTCGCCCCCGGCCAATGCGTGGAGGTGAAGGTGGGCGCCACGCCGGTGGCGATCTACAACGTCGACGGCACGTTCTACGCCACCAGCAACGTCTGCCTCCACCGGGGAGGACCGCTGGGGCAGGGCCTGCTCGAGGGACACGCGGTCATGTGCCCCTGGCACGCGTGGAGCTGGGACGTGAAGACCGGAGAGAACGTCGCCAACGGAGACCTCAAGATCCCGACCTACGAGGTGAAGGTCGAAGGCGGCGAGGTCTTCGTCAAGGTGGCCTAGCGAGACGTTCCCAGGGCTTCGCGAAGCGGGAGTGACCCAGAAGCGCCCGCGTCACTCCTGTGGTGGGTCGGGCGGCGCCGGCGACTTTCCATCGGGAGGTGTCGCCGTCGGATCGGCCGCCGCCGCATCGGCCGCGGCGGCGTCCTTCAGCTCCGCGGGGACGCTCGTCGACCGCACCTGGTTCCGGCCCGCGGCCTTGGCGGCATAGAGGCGATGGTCGGCGACGCGGATGAGCGGCTCCTCTTCACGCGCGTCCTCGGGCATGGTCGCCACCCCGATGGAGACCGTGACCGTGCCGACCTTCGGCACTGGATGCCCCGACACCTCGCGGCAGATGCGCTCGGCGGTGAGCACCGCGCCGTCCTTGGCCGTGGCGGGCATGAGGAGCGCGAACTCCTCGCCGCCGAGCCGCCCGGGAAGATCGGTGGCTCGCCGGCGCCGGGTGAGGATGTCGGCCACGTGGCGGATGGCGACGTCCCCCGCCTGATGGCCCTGGGTGTCGTTGATCTTCTTCAGGTGGTCGAGGTCCACCAGCAGCAGCGACAGGGGCTCGGTGCTGCGGCGGGAGCGGGTGCCTTCCACGCGGAGCGTCTCCATGAACTTGCGCCGGTTCGCGACGCCCGTCATCTCGTCGGTGGCCGCCATCTGCGTGAGCGTGGCGAACAGCCGCGCGTTCTCCAGGCCGAGGGCCAGGGGCTGGCAGACGTCGTGGAGGTACTCGATCAGGACGCGGTCGAACGGCTCCGCATCGGACAGATGGGCCACCGCCACCGCGCCCACGATCACGTCGCGTGACACGAGCGGGATGAGGAGGAGCGAGCGTGCGCCGAGGAACGGGCTCACGGAGTCGGGCGGCGGGCCGGTCTCGCCCTGGAAGACGAGGGTCTTGCGCTCCTCGACGAGAGGGGCCAGCAGGGGAGCGCTGAGGTCGAGGCGCAGCTCCGTCACCCGCTTCTCTTCGGCGGGAGCGGTCCCCTCGTGGGCGACCGGGATCAGCACTGCGTTGCGGGCGTGCGCCACGTAGAGCACCACGCGGTCGGCCCCGCTCAGGGGAAGGATCTCCTCCCCGGCGGCCCCGAGAAGCGACTCCGGCTCCAGTCGCGTCGCGGCGAGCCGCGTGAAGCGGGCCACGTTGGCCGCGCGCGCCCGCGCCTGGCGCTCTCGGCTCAGCAGACGCGCGGCGTCCAGGAAGAGAGCCGTGTTGTCGGCGAAGGCCGTGAGGAGCTGCCCTTCGTGGGCCTCGGTGGCGTGCTCGTCCTCGAAGACGACCACCAGCGCCCCGAGCACCCTCTGCTTGGCCTTCAGGGGGGCGGCCATCGCCCTGCCGGTCGCGCCACGAATGCCCAGCTCGGGCAGGAGCGTCGCCGCGTCGGACAGCACCTGCAGCGCGTGCCGCTCCAGCACGAGACCCAATTCTCCCGAGGAGCCGAGAGGCACGCGGACATCGACGCTTCCCCCCCGCGAGGCGGCGACGCGCAGCTCGTCGCCCTCGAGGACCACGGCCGCCGCGGCTTGGTAGCGCACGACCCGCCACATCTGGTCGAGGACGGTGCCGAGCGCGTTGTCCTCGGTGGGGGTGCCGAGAATCACCCGCGACACCTCGAGCAGGCTCTCGTTGAGGACGCGCCGGTCCTTCTCGCTCGCGTACAGGCGCACGTTCTGGAGAGCGAGGCCGACGGGCGGGGCCAGCGTCATGAGGTCGCGCGCGTCGTCGGCGGTGAAGCCGCCGGGCTTGTTGAGGACGTACAGCAGGGCCACGACCCGGCCGTCGCGCTGGACGGGGGCGGTGAGGACGGAGTGGACGCCGCGCTCCTTGATCGAAGGATCGTAGAGCGGGTCGCTCTGGGGGTCGTTGGAGAGATGTGGCTGCCCGGTCTCGATGACTTGCGACGAGGCCGCCGACGCATCGAGGGGGAAGCGATACTGGGGGACGCCCTTGGTGCGCCGAGTGTAGGCGGGCCGGCGGGCCACGACCTCGCGCCGGGCGCCGTCGTAGAGGGCGAGGTGGCAGCTCTCGGCCCCCATGGCCGCGGCCACGCTGCGGGTCACCGACTCGTAGCAGTCCCCGATCTCATCCTGGAGGAGAAGCAGGGACGGGTCTGTCAGCTCCAGCGCTTCGCCCCCTGCCGCGCAGCGACTGCCCGGCCGGCTCATCACACTCCCAAGGGGAACCCCTGTCAAGCCGCCCCGGGTGGACTTTTGGCGGCGGGTATGGCAAATCCGAGGGGTGAATAGAAAGCTCATACCGCTTCTCGCCGGTCTCATCCTCGTCCCGTACGCCCTCGGGGCCCAGGTCCCCACGACGCCGCCCGCTCCGGCTCCTTCTCCATCGCCCTCTCCGGAGGCGGGCACCCCCTCCTTCCCGTCCCAGGTGGAGCTGGTCACGGTGGACCTCGTCGTGACCGACAAGAAGGGGGCGCCGATACCCGACCTCAAGGCCACCGACTTCACCGTGAGCGAGGACGGTGACCCTCAGACCATCGCCAGCTTCGAGGCGGTGCAGCTGCCCGCGGCCCCCTCGGCCACTCCGAAGGCACCCCCGCGCGTGTCGACGAACATCGAGCCGGAGTCGCGCACCGGCCGCACGTTCGTAATCCTGTTCGACACGATCCACCTCGCGCCGCCCCAGGCCCAGCGCGCCAAGATCGCGGTGGCGGAGTTCCTCAAGAACGCGGTCCGGGAAGGGGACCGCGTCACCCTCATCGGCACCGGGGGCGAGGTGTGGTGGAGCACGCGGATGGAAGCGGGTCGCGACGCGCTGATGGCCATGCTCAAGCGCCTCGACGGGCGCTACATCCCGGACATGGCGCCCGACCGCATGTCGGACTACGAGGCGATGCGGATCCACGTCTACCACGACACCCAGGTCGAGCAGCGTGTCTCTCGCCGGTTCGAGCAGTACGGGGCCTCGACCCGGGGCGGCCAGTCGCAGAACGACACCAGCAGCGCCGCCATGATGGGCGGGGACCCGATGGTGCAGGGCAAGGCGACGGAGGTGTACTTCCAGTCCGTGTCCCGCAACCGGATCACCCTCCAGATCCTGGAGCGCACGCTCACCTCGCTCGCCTCGACCAAGGGTCGCAAGTCGCTCATCCTGGTCTCGGAGGGGTTCATCTACGACCCCAACCTCGACGAGTTCAAGAAAACCGTGCAGGCCTCGCGAAGGTCCAACGTGGCCATCTACTTCCTCGACACGCGAGGCCTGACCGGCATGCCCGACTACTTCACGGCCCAGTTCGGGCCGCCCATCGACACCCAGGACATCGGGGCCGCCTTCATGGAGACGCTGGAGGCGTCGGAGGGCGCCGAGTCGATCGCCGCCGATACCGGCGGCTTCTCGGTGAAGAACACGAACGACCTCGGCAAGGGCATCCAACGCATCGGCGACGAGTCGCGGATCTACTACCTGCTCGGCTACAACTCCAGCCATACGCAGCGCGACGGGCGGTTCCGCAAGATCAAGGTCGAGCTGGCCGGGCGCAAGGGCCTGCAGCTCCGCTACCGCAAGGGGTACTTCGCGCCGCTCGAGGGCGGCAAGAGCGCGCTCGACAAGCGCGTCGGCCCCGGCGACCCGGACATCCAGGCCGCCCTCGATTCGCCGTACGCGCAGGAGGAGGTGCCGCTGCGGATGACGGCGTACGTCTTCGACGAGACGATCCTTGGCAAGGCGAGCGTGATGATCGCCACCGACGTGGACGTCTCCGGCTTCAAGTTCGAGGAGAAGGAATCCCGCTTCCTGGACACGCTGGAGTTCCTGCTCGTGGTGGCGCACCGGGAGACCGGGGAGTTCTTCCGTTACGATCAGCAGGTCCAGATGAAGCTGCTGCCGGCCACGCGCGAGAGGTTCGGCAAGTCCTGGTTCCCGGTCGTGCGCGACTTCGAGCTCGCCCCCGGGGGATACCAGGCCAAGATCGTCGTCCGCGACAAGAACAGCGGCCGCCTCGGCACCGTCGTCCACGAGTTCGAGGTGCCCGACATCTCCCAGTTCCGCATCTCGACCCCGATCCTCAGCGACGCCCTGCAACCCTCGCCCGAGGGCCAGAAGGCGGTGCCCCGGCCCGTCCTCAGCCTCCGCCGCGCCTTCCCCGCCGGCAGCACGCTGTATGCGGAGTTCGACGTCTACGGCGCGGCCAAGGACAAGGCGAGCGGCATGCCGAAGGTGTCGGCCGGCTACATCATCCGGCGCCTGGACGGTCCGGTGCAGGCCGTCGTGAGCCCCACGCCGATCCAACCCACCTCCATCGGCAAGCTGTCGCGGCTGGTCGGGTCGCGGCTGGTGGCGGCGGAGCCGGGAGACTACGAGTTCGTGCTGACGGTGCGGGACGAGATCGCGGGCAAGACGCTGGAGCTGCGTGAGCCTTTCACGGTGACTCCCGCCGCGCCTTCGCCGACGGGCGGCTAGCGGCTGGAGGGAGGAGCCGGAGTCGTCTTGGCCGCCGGAGCGGGCGTGGCGGGCGCGGGAGCCGCAGACTGCGCGGGCAGCGTCGTGGCCGGCGCGGGACCGGCGGAGCGGCCGGGCGTCGGAGAGGCCGCCGGCGTCTTCACCGAGTCGAGGATCGTGCTGGACCGCGGGCGCACCATGGAGAGGGACAGGCTCGTCACCATGAACACGCCGGCGAGGATGGTGGTGGCGCGGGAGAGCACGTTGGCCGAGCCGCGGGGCCCGAACGCGGTCTGGGTGCCGCCGCCGCCGAAGGCGCTGGCCAGGTCCTGGCTCTTGCCCTGTTGCAGCAGGACGACGCCGATGAGGAACAGGCACGCCAGGACGTGCACGAGGATGATTGCATAGTAGACAAAGGCCATATCGTCTCCGCGGCGGGCGACGCCCGCTCGAAACGCCAAGTATAGCTATTTTCCCTTGCGGATCACCACCTCGACCCGACGGTTCTTCTGCCGGCCCTGGTCGGTGTCGTTGGTCGCGACCGGCCGCCGCTCGCCCCAGCCGCGCGCGCTGAGCTTGCCGGCGTCGATGCGCTCCTGGTCGGCGAGCCAGCGCCGCACCGACTCCGCGCGGCGCTCGGACAGGCGCTGGTTGTACGCGTCGTCCCCTTTTGCGTCCGTATGGCCCTCGAGGGCGGCGCTCCCGGATGGATACGCGCGGATGATCGTCGCCACGTTGGCGAGGGCGGTGGCCGCGTCGCCGCGGATGTCCGCCTTGTCGAAGTCGAAGAGCACGTCGGCCGGCAGCTCGACGCGGACCTCGAGGTCGGTCTCCTTCGCCCCCAGGTCCTGCATCGCCTGCCGGACCTGTTGCACGCTCGCCGTCACGCCCGAAGTGAGGCCGACGACGTTGCTCACCGTGCCCTGGATCGCCACGAACCGCTTCGCCCCCAGCCGCGCCACGGCCGCTTCCGCCGCCGCTTCGGTGGCAGGATCCCAGGGACCCGCCGCGTAGGGCGCGTCGGCCGCGGCGGCGAGGGCGGGCGCAAGTGACAACGCCACCGCGCCGACGCCGCGGCGCAGGGGGCGGGCCGCCATCAGAAATCCTGGATGGCGAGATCGTCGAAGGGAGGGACGCCCGGGAGCTGCAACGTCACCGCCTTGACCTCGACCGGAGGCGCGGGGAACTTGGCCCAGACGACCATCTCTTGTCCGGCCGCGACCTTGTCGTACCAGCGGTCCTTCCAGCCCTGGCGGAGCGCGGCGATGTATGAGCCGTTCTCGTCCTTGAGCACCGAGTACTTCTTTCCGGCGCCCGCGTCCATCAGGTAGGCCTCCTCGTATTTGATGTCCGGCTCCGCGTCGGCGGTGCCCCCATTGCGGAAGCGCACCTTGGCCGTGAGCGTGTTCCCCTTGCGGCGAAACTCGGTCACCTCGGCGACCACGCCCGGCCATTTGGTCTCTTCGCGGGCGAGGACCCCGGCGGCCGGTGTTCCTCCCGGCGGCGCCGCCGCGGCGGGGGCCGCCGCGCCCACCGGCGCGGCCGCGGGCGCCGCCGCCGGGGCCGCGGCCGTGGCCACGATGCCGGGGGCGGCCGCCGGAGCCGCCGTAGCGGCAGGCGGCGGAGCCTCACGGCTGCAAGCCGCCGAAGCGACGGCAAAACCCAGGGCGACGACACCCGCGGCCTTCCACGTCATGGGCGCCTCCTTATTCCGGGGAGCGGGTACTTCATACACCGCCGAGGCGGGGGAGGCAACGTCAGACGCGCTGGTAGTGGACGATCCTCAGGAAGGACTCGGCCTTCAGACAGGCGCCCCCGACGAGCGCGCCGTCCACGTCGGGCTCCGCCATGAGGCCGTCGACGTTGTCGGGCTTGACGCTGCCACCATAGAGGATGCGCAGGGCGGCCGCGACCGGCTCGCCGTGCGTGGCGCTCAGTCGCTTGCGGATGAAGGCGTGGACCTCCTGGGCTTGCGCCGGGGTGGCCGTGCGGCCGGTGCCGATCGCCCAGACAGGCTCGTAGGCAACGACGGCGCGGCTGGCCTCGTCGGGAGTCAGCGCGCGCAGGGCGCGCTCGAGCTGCCGCTCGACGACCTCCAGCGTCAGGCTCGACTCTCGCTCGGGCAGGGTTTCCCCGACGCAGAGGATCGGGGTGAGCCCGTTGTCGACGGCGGCGCGCGTCTTGCGCGCCACCATGTCGTCGCTCTCGCCGAAGATGTGCCTCCGCTCGGAATGGCCCAGGATGACGTGGCTGCAGCCGACCTGCTTCAGCATCGCCGGCGAGATCTCGCCCGTGAAGGCGCCCTCGCGCTCCCAGTGCATGTTCTGCGCGCCGAGCAAGACGTCGCTGCCGCGCAACGCCTCGGCGACGGCCGCGAGGGCGGTGAAGGGAGGCGCCACGAGCACGTCGCGGTCCTTCAGCGGAAGGGCGAGGCCGGCGCGGATGTCCTGGGCCAGCGCCACTCCCTCCGGCACCGTCTTGTACATCTTCCAGTTACCCGCAATCAGTGGGCGTCTCATGCGTCCTCGAGGCAGGCCACGCCGGGCAGCTCGGCGCCGCCCAGGAACTCCAGCGAGGCGCCGCCGCCGGTCGAGACGTGGTCGATCTTGTCGGCCAGGCCCATCCGGGTCACCGCGGCGACGCTGTCGCCGCCGCCCACGATCGACGTGCCGCCGCTCTCGGCCAGGGCGCGCGCCATCGCGAGCGTGCCCTCCGCGAACGGCTTCATCTCGAAGACGCCCATGGGGCCGTTCCAGAACACGAGCTTCGCCGGACGGACCTGGTCGGCATAGGCGCTGATGGTCGTGGGGCCGATGTCGAGGCCCATCCAGTCGTTGGGGATCTGGTCCACGGGCAGCGTGCGGCGCTCGGCGTCTTCCTTGAACGCCGCCGCCACCACGTGGTCCATGGGCAGGCGCAGCTTCGGCCCCGCCTTCTCGAGCAGGCGCCGCGCCAGCTCGACCTTGTCCTCTTCGACCAGGCTCTTGCCCGTGACCAGCCCCTCGGCGCGCAGGAAGGTATAGGCCATGCCGCCGCCCACGAGGAGCGCGTCGACCTTGGGCAGCAGGTGCTCGATGACCTCGATCTTGTCGGAGACCTTGGCCCCGCCCAGCACGGCCACGTAGGGATGATCGGGCGCATCGCGGGCCATGCCCAGGTAGCGCAGCTCCTTCTCCATGAGGAAGCCGGCCACCGACCTTTGCACGTGATGCGAGACGCCCTCGGTGGACGCGTGCGCGCGATGCGCCGTCCCGAAGGCGTCGTTCACGAAGACGGTGGCCATCGTGTCCGCCACCAGCCGGGCCGCGAAGCGGGGATCGTTCTCCTCTTCCTCCTTGTGGAAGCGCACGTTCTCGAGGATCAGCACGTCGCCATCGCGCAGGTCCTCCGCCATCTTCCGGACCTCGGGGCCGACGCAGTCGGGCGCCATGGCCACGGAGCCGCCGAGGAGGTCCTGCAATTGCGCCGCGACCGGCTTCAGGCTGAGCGCAGGCTCGGGGCCCTTCTTGGGCCGGCCGAGGTGGGAGGCGACGGCGAGGCGCGCGCCGGCCTTGACCAGGTAGTCGAGCGTGGGCAGGGTGGCGCGGATGCGGGTGTCGTCGGTGATCCGGCCGTCCTCGAGCGGGACGTTGAAGTCGGCGCGCACGAAGACCCGCGTGCCTTTCAGGTCGGGAAGGTCTCTAACGGTTCGCTTTGCCATTGCTCTTCAACGCAGAGATCGCAGAGGCTCGCAGAGATGGAACAGCATGATCTTACGTTCTCGGCGGGCCTCTGCGGACTCTGCGTTAAAAAGTCGTTCTAGCCGCGGTCGCGCGAGGCCATGTAGCGGATCAGGTCCTTCATCCGGTTCGAGAAGCCCCACTCGTTGTCGTACCAGGAGAAGACCTTGGCCAGGTTGCCGTCGACCACCTTGGTGAGCGGGGCGTCGACGACGGACGAGTGCGGGTTGCCGCGGAAGTCGACCGAGACCAGCTCCTCGTCCGTCACGTCGAGGATGCCCTTCATCGGCCCCGCCGCCGCTTGCCGGAACGCGCCGTTGATGTCCTCCGCGGTGGCGTTCTTTCCCAGCTCGACCGTGAGGTCCACCAGCGACACGTTCGGGGTGGGCACGCGGATGGCAATGCCGTCGAGCTTTCCCTTCAGCTCCGGGATCGCGAGGTAGATCGCCTTGGCCGCCCCCGTCGACGTCGGGATCATCGATACCGCCGCCGCCCGCGCCCGGCGCAGGTCCTTGTGGGGGAGGTCGAGGATCTTCTGGTCGTTGGTGTAGGAGTGCACGGTCGTCATCTGGCCCTTCACGATGCCGAACCGCTCCTGCAGCACCTTGGCCACCGGGCCCAGGCAGTTGGTGGTGCAGGAGGCGTTGGAAATGATCACGTGGGTCTTCGGGTCGTACCGGTTGTGATTGACCCCCATCACGATCGTGATGTCCTCACCCTTGGCGGGGGCGGAGATGATCACCTTCTTCGCCCCGGCGCCGACGTGGGCCCGCGCCTTGTCGGCATCCGTGAAGAGCCCCGTCGATTCCACCGCGTACTCGACCCCGAGCGACTTCCACGGGAGCTGGGCCGGGTCCTTGACCGCGAGGACCTTGATGCTGCGCCCGGCGACGTGGATGGTGTCACCCTCCACCCGCACCTCGTCGGGAAGGTTGCCGAGGATGGAGTCGTACTTCAGCAGGTGGGCCAGCGTGGGCGCATCCGTGATGTCGTTGACGGCCACGAAGTCGAGGTCGTTGTCGTGCAGGGCGGCCCGCAGGATGTTTCGCCCGATCCGGCCGAAGCCGTTGATGCCCACCCGAATCGCCATCGTCTCGCTCCTCTCACACGCGAAATGTCGAGTTTATGCGAGGCTCCGCGAGAGCGTCAAGGACGCGGTTACACTGCTCCTCGCATCATGCGCGCAGGTGTGGCGTTCGCCATTGTCGTGGCTCTGGCGGCAGGACCAGTGTCCGGGGCCGAGACGCGCCTGGTGCTCCTCGGCGGCGGCCGCGCGCCCGAGGCGGCCCTCGCGCGCTTCGTGGAGTGGGCGGGCGGACGCCGCGCGCACATCCTCGTCCTGCCGTGGGGATCGGTAGACGCCCGCGACGGCTTCGAGGCCGTGCGCGATTCGCTCCGTCCCTTTGCGCCCGGCGTCGTGGAGGCGGCCCCCTCCGCGCCCCTTCGCGACGACGCTCGCGCCGAGCTCCGGCGCCTCCTGGAGCGTGCCACCGGGGTCTTCCTGGCGGGGGGAGACCAGCAGCGGCTGCTCGACGCGCTCTCCGACGACGTCGTGGCCGCGGGCGTGCGGGCGCGCTACCGCGCCGGCGCCGCCGTCGTGGGCTCCAGCGCCGGCACGGCCGTCATCTCGACGCTCGCGATCACCGGCGAGGGAGACTTCGCCGTCATCGACGCCCGCCAGGTGGGGGTGCGGGCCGGGCTCGGGCTCCTGCCCGGCGTGATCCTCGACCAGCACTTCATCCGCCGCCAGCGCGAGAACCGGCTCTTCTCGCTCGTGCTCGCGCACCCGCGCCTGCTCGGAGTGGGCATCGACGAGGGCGCGGCGCTCCTCGTGCGCGCCGGCCGGCATGCGGAGGCGACGGGCGGGCAGGTCATGGCCGTCGACGGAAGCCACCGGGCCGAGCTTCGCGTCTCCATCCTCAATGCCGGGGAGACGTTCGATCTGGAGAAGCGCAAGCGAGGGCGCGCGGCGGATCGAGTGAACAAATAGCATTTCGGTTGGCCAATCGCGGCCCGCCGGGCATAATCCTCGCGCGCATCGGAAGCCAACCCTTCCCGGAGGACAGCGACGATGGGCATGGACGTCGTTCTCGTGGTGATGCTCCTGGCCGGGCCGGCCG
This sequence comes from Acidobacteriota bacterium, assembly GCA_003222275.1. Lineage (GTDB taxonomy): Bacteria > Acidobacteriota > Vicinamibacteria > Fen-336 > Fen-336 > AA32. The sequence continues at coordinate 12,634 of QHVJ01000085.1, forward strand.
GATCGCCGGCGCCCCCGGAACCGCCGCTCACCTGGGGCGCGCTGGTGGGGAGCGGGCTCTTCACCATCCCGGACACGTCGACGCTACCCCGTGGACGCTTCGTCGCGGGCGTGACGATCGACAACCGTGACCGCGATCCGCTGGGCCTGGACTTGATGGACGGCGCCATCGCCTGGAACTACGGCCTGACGGGACGGTCCGAGGTGTACGGCCGGTTCATCTTCAACCGGTCGGTGGCCGTGCCCGATACGCCCGTGCTTCCCCCGCCCCCACTCGACCAGATCCTCGCTCCGGGGACGACGCCGCCGCGCCGACCGTTCTACTCGGTGTACCCCCCCACGCCCTACGTCGACGACACCGGCGCGATCCACTTCGGTGCCGGCACGCCGGGAGACGGGCTGGTGGGCGCCAAGGTACGGGCCCTGGCGCCGCGCGGCTGGCGCCCGGCCGCCGCCGCGGTGCTCGAGCTGCAGTTCCCGATCGCGAGGAACCTGCGCGACCTCCAGCACGGCGCGGGGACGGGAGGGTTCGACGTCCGCCTGGGCGGAATCGCCGAATGGCCGCGTGGGCGCTGGAGCTTCGTGGCCTCGACGGCCTTCACCCGCGTGGGCACGCCGCCCTTTCCCGACCGGCGCATCGAGTGGCGCGACGGGGGGGTGAAGGTCACCGACGAACCGCTCATATTGCCCCACCGGCTCGACGCCGGCGTGGGTGTACGCCGTGTGCTCCGGCCGAACCTGGCCGCAGTGGGCGAGGCCTCGACCGTGTTCGACGTCGGTCACCGCACCCGCATCGTCGACCGGGCGCGTCCCATCGACATCCTGGCCGGGCTGCAATACCGCCGCCGCAGGTTCCGGGTGACCGCCGCCCTGCGCGACCACCTCCACGCGCTCCAGTCGATGGCGATAAGGCCCTCCCCCCTCGCGGGCATGGTGGACGTGACCAAGGTGGCCGACGTCGATCTCGCCCGCTATCTCTCGGCCATCGGGCTCGGCGACGCGGTGCCGAGCCTGCGCCTTGGCGTGCACCGGTTGCTCGTCCCCGGGCCGGGGGGGCCGCCGCTGCCCCCCGGCTCCCGCGTCATTCCGGACACGTACCGCATCCGCTCGGAGCACCAGGTGGGCTTCCTGCTCCTCTGGGGCATGACGTTCTGAATCGCTCGCTCGCTCCTCATGGCCGCATCCGGGCCAAGCCGCAATCCTGCTAAAATTGTCGTTCGCATCCATGCCTTCTTTGCGCCAAAGCGCGGTCGTGCTCTCGGCCGTCCTGGCCGCCGCCGGGTGTCTCAAGGGCCGGGCCAGCGAGGGGGATCCCCGGCGCCCGGTGCGGGCGAGGGTGGTGCCCGTCGAGGTGCGCCAGGTCCAGCGCGTGGTCGAGTCGGTCGGCTCGCTGTTTCCCTACGAGGAGGTCACGGTCAGCTCCGAGGTGGAGGGGAAGGTCGCGCGCGTGCTCACCGACGTGGGGGACCGTGTCCGGCCCGGACAGGCCCTCGTAGAGGTCGCTCCCGTGGAGCTGGAGCTGGCCCTCCAGCAGGAGCGCGCCGCTCTCGAGCAGGTGCGCGCCCACCTCGGCCTGCCCGAGGGGCGCGAAGACCTGAAGGATCCGGCGCAGGCCGCGGAGGTGAAGAGGGCGGCCGCGGAGATGAAGGACGCCGAGCAGAAATACACGCGCGCGAAGTCGCTCTTCGCCGAGGGGCTCATCGCGCAGGGCACCTTCGACGAGGCCGAGGCGCGCTACACCTCGGCGCGCGCCGCCCACGACGTGGCCGTGCAAGGGGTGGAGACGCTGCGGGCGCAGCTCGCGCAGCACCGGTCGGCGGTGGCGGTGGCCAGCAAGAAGCGGGGTGACGCGGTGATCCGCGCCCCGTTCGGCGGCCAGGTCAAGGATCGCATGGTCACCGCCGGCCAGTACCTCAAGGTCCAGTCGCCGGTGATGGTCATCGTCAACACCGATCCGCTGCGGGTGCGGCTCAAGGTGCCGGAGAAGATGGCGGGCTGGATCGCCGTGGGCCAGCCGGTGACGGTGGCGGTGGAGGCCTACCCCGATCGCAGCTTCGAGGGCAGCATCTCCCGCATCAGCCCGTCCGTGGACCCGCAGACGCGCTCGTTCGACGTGGAGGCGCTGCTCCAGAACCACGAGGGCATCCTGAAGCCGGGCTTTTTCGTGAAGTCACGCATCGCCTCCCGGCAGGTGGCCACCCTGCTGCTCGTGCCCTTCCAGGCGGTGCGCTACGCCTACGGCGTTTACAAGATCTTCACGGTGCAGGGCGGGTCGCTCCAGGAGCGGGAGGTCAAGTTGGGCGACCGGGCCGAGGACGCGGTCGAGATCGTGGAGGGCCTGACCGACCGGGAGCGGGTCGCGGTCCTGGAGACCGGCCAGGAGGCGCGCGACGGCGCCCCGGTGGAAGCGGTCCAGTAAGAGGGTGGAATGACCCTGGCCGAGCTGTGCGTCCGGCGGTCGGTCTTCGCCGTGATGCTCGTCTGCTTCCTGGTCGTGCTCGGCGTCTTCTCCTTCCGCGAGCTCGGGGTGGACCTCTTCCCGCGCGCCGACCCCGCCACCGTCAACATCAACATGCGGTTGCCGGGGGCCAGCCCGGAGGAGATGACGACCCAGGTCGTGCTTCCTCTCGAGGAAGCGCTCAGCACGATCAGCGGCCTCGACGAGTTGACCGCCCAGAGCACCGAGGGCCTGTCACGCATCACGGCGAAGTTCGTGCTCGAGCGCGACATCGAGAGCGCGGCCCAGGACGTGCGGGAGAAGGTGGCGGGCGCGCAGCGCAGCCTGCCGCCCAACATCCTGCCTCCCGTCGTCCAGAAGGCGGACCCGGACGCCGATCCCGTGATCTCGGTCGTGGTCGCCAGCGAGCGCAGCCTGCGCGAGACGACCGAGATCGCGGACAAGGAGATCAAGCGCCTGCTGGAGACGGTGGACGGCGTCGGCGACGTCAGCCTCACGGGGGCCCGCGAGCGTCAGATCCGCGTCTATGCCGACGCGGACAAGCTCAACGCCTACGGGCTGACCATCAAGCAGTTCGAGGCCGCGATCCAGAACGAGAACGTGGAGACGCCCGGCGGGCGCATCGTCCGCGGCGAGTCCGAGCTGGGCGTGCGCACCCTGGGCCGGCTGTCGGCGGTGGAGCAGTTCGGCAACATCATCGTCGCCAACGCGGGCGGGAGCCCGGTCCGCGTGAGCGACCTCGGCCGGGTGGAGGACAGCTTCGCCGAGCCCAGCTCGTGGAACACGCTGGGCGGCCGGCAGGCGGTGACGCTCGACGTGCGCCGGCAATCGGGTACCAACACCGTCCAGATCATCGCGGCGGTGAAGGACAAGCTGGCCCAGATCCAGACGACGCTGCCCCCGGGGGTGGAGCTGAGGATCATCCGCGACCAGTCGGTCTTCATCAACGCGTCCGTGAAGTCGCTCGAGGAGCACCTGCTGTTCGGCAGCCTGCTCGCAAGCCTGGTGGTGATGCTGTTCATCCGCAATCTCCGCTCCGTGCTCATCGCCGCGGTGGCCATCCCCACCTCGATCGTGGCCACCTTCACCCTGCTCAAGGTCATGGACTTCACGCTGAACAACATGACCCTGCTCGCCTTGACCCTCGCGGTCGGCATAGTGATCGACGATGCCATCGTCGTGCTGGAGAACATCGTCCGTTACATCGAGGAGAAGGGCTACCGCCCCTTCCAGGCCGCCATCGACGCGACCCGGGAGATCACCCTCGCCGTCGTCGCCACGACCCTGTCGCTCGTCATCATCTTCCTCCCCATCGCCTTCATGAGCGGCTACGCGCGGCGCTACGTGAACCAGTTCGGATGGACGATGGCCTTCTCGATCCTGGTCTCCATGCTCGTGAGCTTCACGCTCACCCCGATGCTCAGCTCGCGGATGCTCGAGCCGGGCGGGGAGGGCGCGGGCGGCCACGGCTCGAAGGAGTCGCGATTCTGGTCGTGGACTTCTGGCCATTACGGGCGGCTGCTGCAGTGGAGCCTCGGCAACCGGGGCACCGTGATCGTCCTCGCCGCCATCACGTTCCTCCTGACGTTCCCCCTGAACGCGATGGTGGGACGGGACTGGATCCCGCCCGACGACCAGAGCGAGCTGACGATGCTGCTGAACCTTCCCGAGGGGACCTCGCTCGAAGGCACGTCGAAGGTGGCGTCGGACCTGGCCCGCCGCATCGCCCGCCTGCCCGAGGTCGAGTTCACGAACCCGTTCATCCACGAGGGCGGCCTCTCCAGCCACAGCCACGTCTACGTCCGCCTCAAGGACATCGGCGAGCGGAAGAAGTCGAACCTGGAGGTGGCCGCCGACGCGCGCGCGCTGGCCGCGGGCTATCCGAACCTGCGCACGCGGGTGATGATTCCCTCCGCCCTCGGCGGCGGCGAGATGTTCTTCCCCATCCGGGCCGTGATCCTGGGGCCGGACTTCAACCGCACGGCCGAGATCGCCAAGCAGCTCGCGGGGCGCCTCCGGGGCGTCAAGGGCCTTCTGGACGTCGACCCGATGGTGAGCCTCAACAGCCCCGAGCTGCAGGTGCGCATCGACCGGCAGCGTGCGTCCGATCTCGGCGTCCGTGCCGCCGACGTCGCCACCGCCGTCCGGCTCATGATCGCGGGCGAGGACGAGATCTCGACCTACAAGGAGGGCGACGAGCAGTACCCGGTGACGATGCAGCTCCTGCCCGAGCAGCAGAAGAATCCGGAGATGCTGGCGCGGATCATGATCCCCTCCTCCAAGGTGGGGCAGGTGCGGCTCGACAACGTGGCCGGCATCGAGCGGGGGCTGGGGCCGGCGCGCATCGAGCGGTTCAACCGCCAGTTCCAGGTGTCCGTCAGCGCCAACAACGCTCCCGACTTCCCCCTCGACCAGGCGGCGGCGGCGGTGACGAGCCAGATCCGGCAGATCGGCGTTCCGGCCGGCTACAGCTACAAGATGCTGGGTTCGGTGAAGATCCTCGACGAGACGACCCGCAACCTCGTCATCGCCTTCCTGCTCGCGTCGATCTTCATGTATATGGTGCTGGCGGCGCAGTTCGACAGCTTCCTGCACCCGTTCACGATCATGCTCAGCCTGCCGCTGTCGATCCCCTTCGCTCTCTTCTCGCTCTGGATCACCGGCCGCACGCTGAACCTCTGGAGCGCCCTCGGAGTCCTGCTTCTCCTCGGCATCGTGAAGAAGAACGGCATCCTCCAGGTGGACTACACGAACAAGCTGCTCGCCGAAGGCGTCCCCCGCGAGCAGGCCATCCTCCAGGCCAACCACGTCCGCCTGCGCCCGATCCTCATGACCACGCTGTCGATCGTGGCCGGCCTCATCCCTACCGCCGTCGGCATCGGCGCCGGATCGGCCCAACGCTCGGCGGTGGCGGTGACGATCATCGGCGGCCAGAGCCTGTGCCTGCTCCTCACGCTGGTGGTCACCCCGGTCGCCTATTCGCTCCTGGCCGAGGCGGGGGACCGCGGCTGGCGGGCCAGCCTGTCGCCGGTGGTCGAGCGCGTCCGGCTCGGGGTGGCGCGGCTGCGGACCTGAGGACGCTCGCGCGCTTTGTACCTCGCCTACAGCCTCCTGCTGGCCGCGGCTTTCGTGGTGGCGCTTCCGTTCTACCTCTGGAAAGGCCGCGGCACCGGCAAGTATCTCCCGAGCTTCCGCGAGCGCATGGGCGGGCCGCCGCCCTCGCTCGGCCGCGCGGACGCGCCGTCGGTGTGGATCCACGCCGTCTCGGTGGGGGAGGTGCTGACCGCGCGCATCCTCGTCGCGCCGCTCAAGGAGCGCCTTCCCTTCCACCGCATCTTGCTCTCGACCACCACCGCCACCGGCCACGCGGTGGCCGAGCGCAGCGTGAAGGGCGCCGACGGCCTGTTCTTCGCCCCGTTCGACTGGCCCTCTCCGGTTCGGAAGGCCCTCGATCGCGTGCAGCCGGCGCTGCTGGTGCTGGTCGAGACGGAGATCTGGCCCAACCTCATTCATGAAGCCCACCGCCGCGGGGTGCGGGTCGTGATCGTGAACGGGCGGATCTCCCCGCGCTCGTTCGGGCGCTACCGCGCGGTGCGGGGGCTGCTCCGCCGAGTGCTGGCGGAAGTGGATCTGTTCCTCATGCAGTCCGAGCCCCACGCCGACCGGGCGCGGCAGATCGGCGCGCCCCCGGACCGGGTCCGGGCCCTCGGCAACCTCAAGTACGACGCTCTCGGCGACGCGCGGCCGCCGGCGGAGCTGGCCCGCCTGCTGGGCGAGGTCACGGACCGCCGGCCACTGTGGGTGGCGGGCAGCACCGTCGCCGGCGAGGAGCCGATGGTGCTGGCCGCCTTTCGTGACGTCCGCGCGCGCGTGCCGGGGACCCGTCTCCTGATCGCCCCGCGCCATCCCGAGCGCTTCGGCGAGGTGGCGGCGCTCATCGAGGCCGCGGGCTTCCGCGCCGAGCGGCGCAGCGCGCTCGGCTCCGCGCCATGGCCGGGCGAGGTGCTCCTGCTCGACACGCTCGGCGAGTTGGCCCGCGTGTATGCGCTGGCCACGGTCGTGTTCGTGGGGGGAAGCCTGGTCAGCGCCGGCGGCCACAACATCCTGGAAGCAGCGGTGTCGGGCAAGCCGGTGATCGTCGGACCTCACATGGAGAACTTCCAGGAGATCGCCGACGAGTTCCAGGCCCAGCGTGCCCTGCGCGTGGTCCTCTCCGCCGAAGAGCTGGCGGGCGAGGTGGCGGGGCTGCTCGCGGACCCCGCGCGGCGCGCGACCCTGGGCGGCGCCGCTCGTGCCATCGTGGACCGGAACCGGGGCGCGCTCGCACGCACGGTTGATGCGCTGGCCGGGCTCCTCGAAGCGCGCCATCCCTCTCCTCCGCCGGGGGAGAGGGCAGGGTGAGGGGGTGACGCGCCTGCTGGCGCCCCTCGGCGCGCTCTACGGCGGCGTGGCGGCTGCCCGCGCCGCCGCCTACGGCCGCGGCTGGCTGCCGCGCGTGCGGCTGGCGGGTCCCGTCATCAGCGTCGGCAACCTCAGCGTGGGCGGAACCGGCAAGACGCCCGTCGTCGTGCTCATCGCCGCGATGCTCCGCGACGCGCGGCGGCCGGTGGCGGTGCTGAGCCGAGGCTACCGCGGCTCGTTCCGGGGAGACTGCCTGATCGTCAGCGACGGCCAGGGGGTGTGTGCGGGGCCGGAGGAGGCGGGTGACGAGCCGGTCATGCTCGCGCGCGCTCTCCCCGGCGTCGTCGTGGCCGTCGGCCGGCGCCGCGACCGGGTGGGCCGGGCCGTGGAAGCGCGCTTCGGTGCCCGCGTGCACGTCCTCGACGACGGGTTCCAGCACCTGCGGCTGGTCCGCGACCTCGATCTCGTCTGCGCGAGCGCTCCCGACCTGGTGGACCGCCCGCTGCCGGCGGGCCGCTTGCGCGAGTCGCCTTCGGCCCTCGCGCGCGCGGACCTCATCCTGCTCGACGCCGACGGCGCGGCGCGGGCGGACTTGAGCGACGCCCACCCGGGACGCGTCCTGCGCTTGCGCCGGAGAGTGCTCGGCTTCTACGGCCTCGACGGCATCGAGCGCCCGGCGCCGGCGCGTCCGTTCCTCCTCTCCGGAATCGCGCGCCCCGAGCGCTTCCACGGCGACGTGATGCCGCGCGTGGGGCACGTGGCGGGTACGGCCGTCTTCGCCGATCACCACGCGTACACGGCCACCGACGTAGCCGCCGTCGAATCGCGCGCCCGCGCGGCGGGAGCGGACGCGATCGTGACCACCGCCAAGGATGCGGTGCGGCTGCCGCCGTCGTCGCTGCCTCTGCTCGTACTGCGCATCGAGGCCGAGGTCGACGACCAAACGGTGCTGCGCGCGCGCGTGCTGCGCGCGGCCGATCGGCGGAAGGGGCCCGCGTGACCAAGGCGGAGCGCTACCGGTGGGAAGCCCGCGCGGCCGGCGTCGTCCAGCGCCTCGTCTCGATCATGCCCTTGCGCCCGGTGCGTGCGTTCGGCCGCGGGCTCGGACGGCTGCTGAGCGACCTCGACCCTCGCCACGTCGCCATCGCCACCGCCAACCTGCGTCAGGCGTTCCCGCACTGGGACGACGTCCGCCGGCTGCGCACGGCGCGGCAGGTCTACGCCCACTTCGGCCAGGTGCTGCTGGAGATCCTCTGGCTGCGCGGCCGCTCCCGCGACGAGGTGCTGCGCCTCGTGGAAGTGGTGGGGCGCGAGCACGTCGAGGCCGCGTTTGCCGGCGGCCGCGGCGTCATGTGCGTCACCGCCCACATCGGCAACTGGGAGATGCACGGCCTCGCGCACGGCTGGCTGTTCGGCCCCATCAGCGTCGTCGCCCGGCCCATCGACAACCCCGACCTGCACCGGCGCCTGAACGAGGTGCGGACGACGGGCGGCAACGCCGTCATCGACAAGCGTCACGCGCTGGCCCAGATCATGCGCGGGCTGAAGGAGAACCGCGGCATCGCCATCCTCATCGACCAGAACGTGCAGGCGCAGGACGGGATCTTCGTGGACTTCTTCGGACGCGCCGCGGCCACCACCACCGTCGCCGCCGCCCTCGCCGTGCGCACCGGCTGCGCGCTGCTTCCGAGCCATACGGTCGTCGGGCGCGACGGCCGGTACCGGCTCGTGTACGACCCGATCGTGCGCTGGTCGCCGTCGGGCGACCGCCAGGCCGACATCGCGGGCCTGACGCAGCAGCTCACGTCGACCATCGAGGGCTGGATCCGCGAGGCGCCGGAGCAGTGGCTCTGGCTCCACAAGCGCTGGAAGACGCGGCCACCGGAGCAATCAGCGTGAGGGCCATCGAGCGTATCGTCGTGCGCGCGCCGAACTGGCTGGGGGACGCGGTGCTGTCGCTGCCGGCCGTGCGTGACGTCCGGCGCAACTTCCCCGGCGCGCGCATGGAGGTCCTGGCCCGGCCCTGGGTGGCGCCGCTCTACGGCTCGGTGGGCGAGGTGGACGCCGTCCGCGAGAGCCGGAGTGTGCGCGCCGACGCGGACACCCTGCGGGGCGCCTTCGATGCGGCGGTGCTGCTGCCCAACTCCTTCGCCTCCGCGCTCTCCATGTGGCGCGCGGGAATCCCCGAGCGCTGGGGATTCGCCACCGACCTGCGGCGTCCGCTCCTGACCCGCGGTCCGCGCGTGCCCGCGAGCGTACGGGGACGCAGCCAGGTGTACTACTATCGGGCCATGCTGGAGGGCGTCGGTCTGGACGTCTCCACCGAGGCCGACCCTTCGCTCCGCTGCCCCGACGATTGGGCCGCGCAAGGCGCGTCGCGGCTCGGAGCCGAGCGCGCGCCGTGGATCGGCCTGAACCCGGGCGCCTTCTTCGGCTCGGCCAAGCGGTGGGTCCCGGAGCGCTATGCGGCGGCGGGGGAATTGCTCGCCCGCAGCATGGCCGCGCGGGTCGCGATCCTCGGGGGCGCGGACGAGCGTCCCCTGGGCGAGGCGATTGCCGCCGCGATGCGCGCCCCGGCGCGCATGCTCTGCGGAGAGACAACGCTGCCGGAGCTGGTCGGCGTGCTCTCCCGGCTGCGCCTGCTCGTGACGAACGACTCCGGGCCCATGCATGTGGCCGCCGCCCTCGGCGTGCCCGTGGTCGCCGTCTTCGGGCCCACCGACTGGCGGGAGACGGCGCCCGTCGGCCGGCGCCACCGCCTCTTGCGCGAGCCGGTCCATTGCGCGCCCTGCATGCTGCGGGAATGCCCCATCGATCACCGCTGCATGACGCGCATTTCCGTGGACCGCGTGGTGGACGAGGCGCGGGCGCTTCTCGACGAGGCGTGAGCGGAAGCGCACCACTCTCGCCTGATCTGCGGAGAACAGAGATGAGGACCTGCAGGGCCTCGCCTCTCATGGGCGCGGCATTCATATTGTGGGGCCCCGCGCCGTGGGCCATTGGATCCGGCCATCCGTCGCTCGCGTTCGTACACACGACTGTGGTCGCGGTCGATACCGGCCAGCTCCTGGAAGACCGGACCGTCGTGATCACCGGGGATCGGATTGCCGCCGTCTCCGCCCACGCCAAGGCACCGGAAGAGGCGCAGGTGATCGACGCGACGGACAAGTTCCTCGTTCCCGGGCTCTGGGACATGCACGTCCATGCCCTGTGGACCGACGACACTCCCGAACGTGTTTTCCCTTTGTTCCTGGCCAACGGCGTGACGGGGATCCGCGACATGGGTAGTCCGCTTCCCGTCACCGACGCGCTGCGATGGAGGTCAGCCGTCGCCAGCGGAAGGGTCCTGGGCCCGCGCATCGTGGCTGCCGGACGGCTCGTAGACGGGCCGCAGCCCGTCTGGCCCGGCTCTTTGGCGGTAGGCAACCCACAGCAAGCCCGCGATGCGGTGGACGGCCTGAAGGAATATGGCGTGGACTTCATCAAGGTGTATTCCCGTCTTCCTCGCGATTGTTACTTCTCCGTTGCCGAGGAGGCGAAGAAGCAAGGACTGCCGTTCTGCGGTCACCTCCCGATCGAGGTAACGGCGACCGAGGCTTCGGCGGCGGGACAGCAGAGCATCGAACACCTCAGTGAATTGCTCTACTCCTGCTCGACTCGTGCGCCGGAGCTGCGCCGAGAGCTCGTCGCCGCCAGACCCGGACCCGAGCGCGACGGCGTGCGGTGGAAGCAAATGAGAGCGCTGGTCGACAGCTTCAGCGAGAAGAAGGCGAGCTCTATGGCCGACCTCTTCCGCAGGCACGGGACCTGGCAGGTGCCCACCCTCATTGCGCAGCACACGTTTGCGTTCTCCGACGCCATCGATTTGTCGCAGTTGCCCGGAGCGGAGTACGTGCCCAAGGCCGCGCTCGACGGCTGGAAGGAGCGGCTGGCCGCTTTTCGTAGAGGGCACAGCGCGGCGGACCTACTCTGGTACAAGCGCACGAATGAAAGGGAGAACCGACTGGTGCAGATCATGCGGCAGGCCGGCGTCGGCTACATGGCTGGCACGGACGCCGACCTGTATTACGTGTCTGGTTACGGCCTTCACGCGGAGCTGCGGCTCATGCAGCAAGGCGGCTTTTCGCCGCTAGAGGCGTTGCGCGCGGCCACCCTGAATCCCGCGAAATTCCTGGGAAAGCGGGAGATGTTCGGTACGATCGAGCCGGGAAAGACCGCCGACGTCGTGCTGCTCGATGACAACCCGTTGAGCGATATCGGCAACACGGAGAAGATCGCCGCCGTCGTAACCGCCGGCCGGTATCTCGACCGCAACGCACTGGACAGATTGCTGGCCTCCGCCGCCGCCCAGGCACGGCATCGCAGCGAGGTGTACTACTATCGGA
>QHVJ01000314.1 GCA_003222275.1 Acidobacteriota bacterium
ACCTCGCTCATGGCCGATATCAACGGTGACGGGATCCTCGAGCGCGTGGCGCTCTTCTCGGGCGGCCTCCAGGACTTCTTCTGGCAGTTCGACAACCAGGGACTCAAGCTCACCCAGCTTCGGTTCTATCTCTTCTAGGACTGGCGGGGCACGAAGGGCCGGCAGCCCGCTGGCCCTTCTGCCCGGCCGCGGAGCAAAGAGAGTGCGGTTCCGGAGGCTGCTGAGCCTGGCCGCGGTCGCCGCCGGGCTGACCGTGTGCCTGATCCGGCGACCGGTATCCGGCCAGTTGGCCCCCGCGGGCCCCCCGGGCCAGAGCCATGACTTCGGCACGGTCTTCCAGGGAGAGAAGGTTGTTCACGCCTTCACGCTGCGGAACGAGGGAGCCGCTCCCCTGACCATACAGCGCGTCGATCTCTCGGCCGGGGGCATGGCCGCCCGTTTCGCGGGCACGATTCCCCCCCACAAAGAGGGCCAGATCAGGATCGAATGGGATACGGGCCACTTCGCGGGCGAAGTGGAAGCCGAAGGTGTGGTCCGCTTTGCTGAACCGGCCCCGGCACCGCTCACGCTGGTCTTGAGGGGGATCGTCAGGCCGCCCATCGAGCTCCTTCCCTACCCGGCGGTCTTCGTCAGCGTGTTCGCGGGAGAGAGTGCGGAGCGCCATGTCAGGATCGTGAACCATGAGGTGCGCCCCCTGGCGATCACGCGGGTGGAGGAGGGCGGCCGGCAGTTCGCGGCGGTGCTGGCCACGCTCGATCCCGGCCGGCTCTACGATCTCCGCGTCCGGGTCCCCGCCGGTGTGCCTCCCGGACGGTACGAGGAAGCGATCTACCTCCACACCGACCACCCCATACGCTCCCGAATCCCGATCGCGGTCAACATCTTCGTCAAGACCGAGGTCTATGCGAATCCCGAGGTGGTCGACTTCGGGACCGTGAGCCTGGACGATCTGGCGAAGGCTCCCTCGCTTCTCGCCGCGCTCACCCAGACGCTGTTGATCAAGAAGCGCGAAGGAGAGTTCGAGATCAAGGCGCTGGCATCCGACATCGCGTTCCTGCGCATCAGTCGCTCGCCGGGCGGCAGCAGCGGGACGTTCCGGATCGACGTCGGGCTCGACCGGGACCGCTTGCGCCCGGGGCTGATCACGGGATCCATCCGGATCGTGACCAGCGCGGACGCGTCCTCTGAGCTCTCCATCCCCGTGCGCGGAGAGCTGAGGTGAACGGGCCACGGGTCAGGGTCGGCTTCTACCGCGCGCCGAGGAGCAGGTCCACCACCAGCTGGTCGAGGTGCTCGTAGGCCAGGCCTTTCCGGGCGAGCGCGTCCACGTCGAACGTCGTGTCCTTGAGCTGCTTGCCCTTCTCGCGGCTGTACGCACCAAGGCCGTCCCCGTTGGACGCGCCGGCCTCTTTCAGCAAAGCCTGGATCTCCGTGTCCGCGGCAAAGCGCCGGGCCTTGTCCTTGAAGATGTTGTAGGTTCGCATGCTGCCATGGGCGAAGGCCCACACGCCGGCTTCGTCCTCGGTGCGATAGGCGTGCGAGTCGAAGTGGCGCGGCCCGTCGTACCCCGACTCCTCGAGCAGCTTCACCAGGAAGAACATGCCCTTCAGGCTCTCGCTGCCGAAGCGCAGGTCCTGGTCGTAGCGGCCCGGCTTCTGGTCGTTGAGGTCGATGTGGAAGAGCTTCCCGGCGTCGATCGCCTGGGCGATCCCGTGGTGGAAGTTGAGCCCGCTCATCTGCTCGTGCGCGACCTCGGGGTTGACGCCCACCATCTCCGGATGGTCCAGCGTCTCGATGAAAGCCAGCATGTGGCCCGTGGTGGGCAGGTAGAGGTCGCTCCGCGGCTCGTTGGGCTTGGCTTCCAGTGCGAAGCGGACGTCGTATTTCTGGTCGCGCACGTAGTCGCAGAGGAAGTTGACGCAGTCACGGTAGCGCTTGATGGCTTCCCGCGCGTCGCGGCAGGCGTCGGCCTCCACGCCTTCGCGGCCGCCCCACATCACGTAGATCCTCGCCCCCAGCTCCATGCCGAGGTCGATCGAGCGCATCGTCTTCTGGACGGCGAAGGCGCGGACCTTGGGGTCGTTGGCGGTGAAGGCGCCGTCCTTGAAGACGGGATGACCGAAGAGGTTCGTGGTGGCCATCGGCACCTTCATGCCGTGGTCCGAGAGCGCCGCCTTGAACTCGCGCACGATGCGGTCGCGCTCGGCCGCGCTGGCTCCGAACGGCACCAGGTCGTTGTCGTGCAGGTTGACGCCGTAGGCGCCGAGCTGCGACAGCATCTTGACGATGTAGGTCGGGGCCATGGGCTCGCGGACGGGGTCCCCGAACGGGTCGCGGCCGGGATTGCCCACCGTCCACAGGCCGAAGGTGAACTTGTCCGACTTCTTGGGCGCGTAGGGATCGGGCATGGCAACCTCCCGAGATTTGCCCCGACTATACCTCGGGGAACATGAGATCCGCGCGTGGATCGGCTCCTACTTCTCCCATTGGAGCCTGTCCCCCGCCGCAGCAGGTCGAGGCCAATGACCGCATCGATCGGTCCGACACCGCGGACGGCCGAAAGATCCGTCACCAGGCCCAAGGAGGACTCGATGCGGATCGGCCCGAATTGCAGGGAAGGGACGACGGTCTGCCAGGCTTTCCCCGCGTGGTCGAGCGCCCAGAGATGGCCTTCTCGGGGCACGAGGGTGAGCCCGAGCTTGCGGGCGATGCGTTCGTCGATCAACGTTCGCGTCGCGCCCGTGTCGATGAGGAATCGAAGCCGCTCCAGACCTCCGATCGAGCCCCTGACGAAGAGGAAGTCGCCTTTCCGGCCTGTGTCCGGCCGATGAAGTCTTGTGAAGCCGACTTGACCGGGCCGGGAACGCAGGTATAGCCTCGCGAGATGAGCCGACGAGTCCGGGTGGTGGCGGTGGCGGGCCTGGCGCTGGCGGGCGCGGCGCTCGCGGGGGCGGCCGATGTCTACAAGCCGAGCGAGGCCACGCTCGAGCTGTACAAGGCCAAGTGCCAGCAGTGCCACATGGCCGACGGCAATTCCCCCCTCGAGCCGCTGAACTTCGCCGACGGCAAGTGGATCCACGGCGACAAGGTCGAGGACATCGCGAAGATCATCTCCGAAGGCGCCCCGGGGACGGCGATGTTGCCTTTCCAGAGCCAGCTCACGCCCGAGGAGATCCATGCGCTGGCCCGCTACGTCCGATCCTTCGACAAGACACCGGTCAAAGAGTCCGAAGGAGCGAAGAAGGCCAAGCCCAGCGCGGCCAAGACCCCGACCGGCAAGCCCGCCAAGACGCCAAAAGGGGAGTGATGACCATGGCGGTCAAAAGCTTCGAGCCCAAGTTCATGAAGGTGGGGGTCCTGACGGCGGCCCTCCAGGAGCTGACCCCGCGGGCGGTCCGCGACCCCGACCCCGACCGCGCGATCGAGGAGTGGCTGGCGTTCGCGCGCGAGCTGGACGCGGACCACATCCAGCTCTCGGCGGCGCTGCACCCCACCGAGAGCGACATCCCGCCCGAGGCGATGCTGGACCCGGTGGCCAACACCCTCGACCTGCGCAAGCCCTTCGACAAGGACCGGGCCAAGCGCGTCCAGGCCGCGCTCAAGGAGTACCGGGTCGGCATCTCCGACATCGGCTACTTCGACAACATGCTTCACCACGACCCCGCCATCCGGAAGAAGAAGCACGACTTCATGATGCGGGTCTTCGACACCGCGGCGATGCTCGGCGTGGACGCGGTGTGCGGATTCGTGGGCCGCAACCAGCAGCGCAGCATGGACCAGAACCTGGAGGACTTCCGGGAGTGGTTCGTGCCGCTGCTGAAGGAGGCCAAGTCCCGTGGTCTGACGTATCGGGTCGAGCAGTGCCCGATGCCGGGCTGGACGACGTCCGACAACTTCCACAACAACATCGCGTACACGCCGGGGACGTGGATCGCGCTCCACCGCATCTGCGAGAAGGCGGGCGTGGGGGGCCAGCTCCGCATCCACTACGACCCGTCCCACGCGATCCTGATGGGCCAGGACACGCGGTCGCTCTTCCAGTACCTGAAGGACACCGGATACAACTTCCTCATCGGCGGCTTCCACGTTAAGGGGCAGGTCGTCGACGCCAAGGGCGTCTCGGCCTGGGGCTACGGCGGCCAGACCGTGGAACGCGGCGACTGGAAGGGCGGCAAGCCCTCGGACAACCCGGCCGACCAGGTCAATGCGTGGAAGAAGCAGACGGTGCTTTGCGAGCACGAGCTTCCCGGCACCGCGAAGCACGACCCGCTCGGCTACCTGCAGAACCGGACGGTGGACTGGCTCGACCACCAGCTCGCCGCGCGCGAGCTGCTCAAGCTCGACGTGGCCAACACGTACCTGATCGTGGAGCACGAGTACCCGCCCGCCCGGATCCAGGACAAGGAGAAGCTGAAGCCGATCCTGAAGGGCTCGATCGCCTTCACCCGCAAGATCGACGAGGCCGCCGCCTGCATGTACGCGCTCCACACCGAGGTGCTGCCCGCGCAGGGGATCCCCGTCCAGGGACGGGGCCGGGAGGCGTACAGGTCGTAATCCGAATGCGGCGCACTCCGCTCCGCGCTGGAAATCATCAAGCGCCCGCGGCCGGGGTGAACCCGTCCGCGTGCGCCAGAGGTAACGCTGCGCTGCGCGCGCCGAACGCGCCCTTCGTCGCCAGCGGTGCCGCGCGCTGCAGTGCGTGACATCCGGGTCGGGGCCGCGCAGTTCGAGCATCGGGACGGCGACAAAGCCCACAACCTCGCCCGCATCGACGACCTCGCGGGCCGGGCGGTCCGGCAGGGCGCCGAGATCGTCAGCTTCCACGAGTGCTCGGTCACGGGCTACACCTTCCTCCGCCGCCTGGACCGGGCCGCCCTCGCCCGGCTGGCCGAGCCCGTGCCGGACGGTCCTTCGACAGCGGCCCTGATCGAGACCGCGCGCCGCCACGGCGTCGTGATCATGGCCGGCCTCATCGAGGCGGAGGGTGATCGCTTCTACAAGACCTACGTCACCGTCGGCCCCGAGGGCTTCATCACGCGCTTCCGCAAGCTCCACCCGTTCATCAACCGCCACATCGTCCCGGGCGAGGCGCACCACGTGACCGAGCTGCGCGGCGTGCGCGCGGGCTTCCTCGTCTGTTACGACTGCAACCTGCCCGAGAACGTTCGCATCACGACGCTCATGGGCGCGGAGGTGATCTTCGCTCCCCACGTCACCGGAGGAACGCCTTCCGAAATGCCGGGACGGGGCCCCATCGAGCCCGCGCTCTGGGAGCGCCGCGATCAGGATCCCGAGGCGCTGCGGCGCGAGTTCGACGGGCCGAAGGGCCGGAGCTGGCTGATGCGCTGGCTTCCCGCACGCGCGTGGGAGAACGGTGTCTACATCGTGTTCTCGAACGCGGTCGGCTACGACGACGGCACGATCAAGCCGGGGCTGGCGATGGTCCTGGACCCCTTCGGGGAGGTGCAGGCCGAGAGCCGGGCCCTGGGAGACGACGTCGTGGTGACGGAGCTGAAGGCCGACAAGCTGGAGCGCGCTCCCGGCCGCCGCTACCTGCGTGCGCGCCGCCCGGAGCTGTACGCGAAGCTCGTCGAGCTTCATCCCGGCGGGCGATCCGCGGTCACGGAGCCGGGCTGGAAGGTGGACCCTGCATAGCGCCCTGATCTGCGCCGTCATTGCGTTGCTGTCGCTTGGCGCGGCCCGGGTCGAGCCGCAGGACTTCGACGGTCCCATCCGGCGGTCGTTGCGACGGCGCCTGGAGGCACCGGTCGTCAGCCGAATCTACCCGCAGACGATGTCGCCTGCGGCCACGTCTCCGCCGAAGCGGAAGCGATCCCTCGGGCGCAAGATCCTCGGCGGCGTCCTCGGCGGCGCCGGCGGTTTCGTGGGCGGGCTCTATCTGGGGGCCGCGATCGAAGGCCAGAGCTGCAATTGCGACGATCCGGGCCTGCGGGGCGCCATCGTCGGCGCTCCCATCGGCCTGGTCCTGGGCGCGATCGGCGGGGTCGTGCTGGCCTCGCGATGAATGCGCGGCCACCCGCGTCCTTTGACGCGTCCCGCCGCTGACGGTATAGTTTTCGGCTTCACCCCACACGAGCGAGGTTCGAAGATGCCCACCGCCACCATGAAGGCTCCGTTCTACGGGCACGTCCGGCAGTACCACAGCATCAAGAAGGAGCTCGACGACGCGATCCTGAAGGTGCTGGAGAGCAACCAGTACGTGATGGGCCCGGCCCTGAAGCAGTTCGAGCAGGACCTCGCCCGCTACTTCGGGATGAAGCACGCCGTCGGGCTGAACTCCGGGACCGACGCGCTCTGGCTCGTGTTCATGGCCCTCGGCATCCAGCCGGGTGACGAGATCATCACGACCGCCAACACGTTCTTCGCCACCGCCGAGGCGATCTGGATCGTGCGCGCGAAGGCGGTGTTCGTGGACTGCGATCCGAGGACCGCCAACATCGATCCCGCGAAGATCGAGGCCGCCATCACGCCGAAGACGAAGGCGATCGTGCCCGTCCACCTGTACGGCCTCAGTGCCGACATGAAGGCGATCAGCGAGATCGCCCGCAAGCGCAAGCTCTTCGTGGTCGAGGACGACGCCCAGGGGATCGACGGCCACGGTCCCGGCTGGAAGCAGGGCGAGCTGAGCGACGCCGTGTGCACGAGCTTCATCATCCAGAAGAACCTGGGCACCTTCGGGGACGGGGGCGCCGTGGTCACGAACCGCGACGACGTCGACGCCACCGTGCGCCGGCTGCGCAACCACGGCTCGACCGTGCGGTCCGTCCACAGCATGGGCTACAACAGCCGCCTCGACGACATCCACGCCGCCGTCCTCAGCGTGAAGCTCCGGCACATCACCCGATGGACCGACCGCCGCCGCGAGATCGCGGCGCGCTACACGAAGGGCCTGCAGGGCACGAGCCTCAAGCTGCCCTATGAGCCTCCCGGCTATCGCCACGTCTTTCACCTCTACGTCGTGGAGACGCCCAGGCGCGACGCGCTGGAGAAGTTCCTGCTCGAGCAGGGCGTGGACGCGAAGCTGCATTACCCCATCGCCATCCACCAGCAGGAAGGCTACCCCTGGGGCCAGCTCGCCGACCCGCGGCCGAACGTGCCCAACTGCGAGCGTAACGCGGCGCAGTGCCTCTCGCTGCCGATGTTCCCCGAGCTGACCGACGACGAGGTGGACTACACGATCGAGAAGTGCGTGGAGTGGGACCGGAAGAATCGGTGAGCCGGGCCTACAAGGTCGTCGTCGTCGGGATGGGCAAACGCGGCAAGCATCACGCGGTCGCCTTCAAGAACAGTCCCCGCTTCGAGCTGGCCGGCATCTCGACCCGCGACCCGGCCAGGCTCGCCCAGGCCGCCGCGGAGCTGGGGAATCCCCGGACGTCGACCGACCCCCTCGCGCTGGCGCGCGAGGTGCGGCCCGACGTCTTCTGCTTCTGCACTCCGCCTACGGTGCGCCTCGATCTGATCAAGGCCGGCATCGAATCGAAGGCGGCGCTCATCGCCTACGAGAAGCCCGTGGCGCTATCGATGAACGAGGCGATCGAGATCCGCAAGGCCGTCCAGGCCGCGGGCGTGAAGACCGTGGTGAGCCACCAGCACCGCTACGGCCAGCACTACCAGAAGGTGTCCGAGATCATCCAGAGCGGCGCCCTCGGCCGCGTCCACACCGTCTACGCGCACTCGGTCGGCTGGATGCTGCACCTCTTCACCCACCTCGTCGACTACGTGCGCTGGTACAACGGCAACGCCGAAGCCGAGTGGGTGATGGGCCAGGCGGCGGGAAGGGGCAAGCTCTCCGACAATCATCCCTCGCCCGACCATGTCGCCGGGATCATCCACTTCGCCAACGGCGTGCGCGGGTACGTCGAATCCGGCGCGGGCGCTCCCGACGTTCCCGAGGTGGATTACTGGTGGCGCAAGAACCGCATCGGCGCGCAGGGCACGGACGGCTTTGCCGAGGTGCTGACGGGCGCGGGCTGGCGCGCGGTGACGAAGGGCGGAGCGCAGTCGGGTGAGGGCTGCATGAACTACGACCTCGACATGCCTCCCTATGTCGAGGACATGGCCCGCTGGCTCGACGACGAGGGCAAGGTTCATCCCTGCCACGGCGAGAGCGCCTACAAGGGTTTCGAGATCACGATGGCCGTGCTGCGCTCGGTAGTGGAGCGGGGCCAGATCCAGCTTCCCCTGGGACCGGGCGAGCCCGAGATGGCCGCCATTAATAAGGTACTGCCCGACCATGGGGTCCTGCTGTCCATCGAAGCCAGCCGGAAGGAATACCCGACCGCCGCCGCGAAGGCTTGACAGGCCCAGCGCCACGGGGTATCCCTCGTTCTTTCAAGGGAGCCCGCCATGACCCTCGACCGCCGTCAGGCCTTGCGGACCCTCGCCTTCGGAAGCATCGGCGCCGTCGCCGCGCCCGCGTGGGCGGAGACGCTAGCGGAGATCGCGCGCGGCCACGCGGATCACGCCCATACCGCGGTCGCCGCGGCCGCCGAGGCGGCGCCGTGGGCGCCCAAGGTGTTCGACGCCCATCAGAACGACACGGTGGTCGTGCTTTCCGAGCTGATCATCCCGCAGACCGACACGCCCGGCGCCAAGGCGGCGAAGGTGAACGAGTTCGTCGACCTCGTGCTCGACGATGCGAGCGAGAGCGATCGCAAGCAGTTCCTGAAGGGGCTGGCGTGGATGGACGCGCGGAGCCAGGAGCTGTTCGGGACCGATTTCGTTTCCGCGGCGCCGGAGCAGCAGACCGCCCTGTTGACGATCCTCGCCTCCCCGAAGAACAAGGCCTTCGAGGACCAGGTGGGCATCGACTTCTTCAACGCGATCAAGGGGCTCACGATCACCGGCTACTACACCTCCGAGATCGGGATGAAGCAGGAGCTGGGCGACGACGGCCAGCTCTTCTTCCTCGAGTACCCCGGCTGTACCCACCCGCAGCACAAGGCCTGAGGTGTCGTCCGAGGCCTTCGACGTGGTCGTGGTCGGGTCCGGTGCGACCGGAGGCTGGGTAGCCCGGCAGCTCACCGAGGCCGGCCTGCGCGTGGCGGTGCTCGAGGCGGGACGCAAGCTGGACCCCGCCGTGGACTACACGGAGCACAAGCAGCCGTACGACATGCCGCTGCGGGGCCGGGCCCTCGGGTTCCGCGAGCAGGTCGAGGAGCAGCCGATCCAATCGAAGTGCTACCAGTGCGACGAGTACACGAACCATCTTTTCGTCAAGGACACCGAGCATCCCTACACGTTCCCGAAGGACAAGCCCTTCTACTGGATCCGCGGGCGGCACGTGGGCGGCAAGTCGATCATGTGGGCCCGCCAGACCTACCGGCTCAGCGATTACGACTTCAAGGCCGCCTCCCGCGACGGCTACGGCGACGACTGGCCGATCGGCTACGCGGACGTCGCCCCCTATTACGACCGGGTCGAGGAGTTCGTGGGCGTGAGCGGCCAGGCCGAGGGCCTGCCCCAGCTTCCCGATGGACGCTTCCTCCCCCCGATGCACCTGACGTGCGGGGAAGAGCTGCTGCGCGGCAAGGTGAAGGAGAAGTTCGGACGCACGGTGACCATCGGCCGCTGCGCGATCCTCACCAAGGACCTGAACGGCCGGCCGAAGTGCCACTACTGCGGCCCCTGCTCGCGCGGCTGCACGACCGGCTCGTACTACAGCAGCCCGGCCAGCACCCTGCCCGCGGCGGAGAAGACCGGCCGCCTCACGCTGATCCCCAACGCGGTGGTGAGCCACATCGAGGTGGACGGCGACGGCAAGTGCCGCAGCGTGCAGTACGTCGATCGCGTCACCCGCAACCACCGCGAGGCCTTCGGCAAGGTCGTCGTCCTCTGCGCCTCGACGTTGGAGTCGGCGCGCATCATGCTGAACTCGCGGTCGGCCCGGTACGGCAACGGCATCGCCAACTCGAGCGGAGCCCTCGGCCACTACGTCATGGACCACGTCACCGGGGGCGGCGCCTCGGGCATCCTGCCCATGCTCAAGGGCGTCCCCGACTCCCGCGGCAACCGCCCGAACGGCATCTACATCCCGCGCTTCCGGAACATCACCGACAAGAGTCCCGGTTTCATCCGCGGCTACGGCTTCCAGGGCTCCTCGGAGCTGTCCAAGTGGGGCCATGCGAGCTACCTGCCCGGGTTCGGGGCCTCCTTCAAGAAGGCGGTGCGCCAGGCGCAGCCGTGGTTCATCTACATCGGCGGCTTCGGCGAGTGCCTGCCCCGGTTCGAGAACCGCGTCGAGCTGGACAAGGAGAAGCGCGACGACTGGGGCATCCCCGTCCTCCACATCAGCGTCGCCTACGGGGACAACGAGAAGAAGCTGGTGCAGGACATGGCCGACACGGCGGCGGAGATGCTGGAGGCGACGGGGGCCGAGTACGTCCAGCGGCAGGCCGAGATCTCGGCGCCCGGCCTCTCCATCCACGAGGTGGGCTCGGCGCGGATGGGCAACGACGCCAAGACCTCCGTCCTCAACAAGTGGCAGCAGGCCCACGACGTGAAGAACCTCTTCGTGATGGACGGCTCCTGCTACGTCTCCTCCGCCTGCCCGAACCCGACGATCACGTTCATGGCCCTCGCCGCGCGGGCCTGCGACTATTTGGTCGAGGAGTATCGGGCGGGCAGGGTCTAGCGGCGGCCGTGCGACCTCTGCGCTGGGGATTGCTGGGCGCGGCGCGGATAAACCGGTCGGTCATCCCCGCTATCCGGGAGTCGCCGCGGAGCGAGCTGGTGGCGGTGGCCAGCCGCGATCCGGCCCGCGCCGCCGCCTACGCCCACGAGTGGGGCATCCCGCGCAGCTTCGGCCGCTACGAGGAGATGCTCGCGGACGACGAGATCGACGTCGTCTACAACCCGCTGCCCAACGGCCTCCACGCGGAATGGACGATACGGGCGGCGCGCGCCGGCAAGCACGTCCTCTGCGAGAAGCCGCTCGCGATCACGGTCGAGGAGGTCGACGCCATCGCCGAAGCGGCCCGCCAGGCGGGAGTGGTGATCGCCGAGGGCCTGATGTACCGGCACCACACGCTGACCCGCGAGGTGAAGGCGATGGTGGAGCGGGGCACGCTCGGTGAGCTCCGGGTCGTGCGCGGCTGCTTCACGTTCCCGTTGACGCGCGAGGCCGACGTGCGCCTCGATCCGACGCTCGGCGGTGGATGCCTGTGGGACCTCGGTGTGTACCCGATCAGCTATGCGCGGCTGATGACGGGGACGGAGCCCCTGGAGGCGTTCGGGTGGCAGACGCTGGGGCCCACCGGCGTCGACGTCGACTTCGCCGCGCAGCTCCGCTTCCCCGCGAACGTCGTGCTCCAGTGCGACACCGGCTTCCGGGCCGCGTTCCGCCGGGACGTCGAGATCGTGGGCAGCGAGGCCAGCCTCTTCGTCCCCAACCCGTTCAAGCCGGGCCCGAGCGAGCCCGTCCATCTCGTGCGCGGCGAGGACCGGCAGACGATCCAGGTCGCGGGCTCGGAAGCACACCTCTATCTGGGCGAGGTCGAGGACCTGGCGGATGCGGTCCTGCTCGCCCGGAAGCCGGCGGTGAGCCTGGCCGACAGCCGCGGCACCGTGGCCGCCGTCGTCGCGCTGCTGGCGTCGGCCCGCGAAGGCCGGCCGGTCAGGGTCGCGTGAGCCGCAGTTTCGACAGACCCGAAGGCAGCGGTCGTCGCGCTCCCTGCCATACGATCTCGCCGTCGACCCCTTCCGGCAACCGCACCTCGGCCTCGAGCGCTTCGCCGTCCCGCCTCAGGCTCACGGTGACCTCCCCTCTTGGATGCGGTACCGAGCCGGACACGCGCGTGAGTCGCCCCAGGAACGGACGGATGCGCACGCGCCGGAAGCCCGGCGCGGCGGAGTCGACGCCGAGCACGGTCCGCAGCAGCTCGAAGTTCGGGCTCGATCCCCAGGCGTGGCACTCGGAGCGCGAGGGGTCTTCCGTTTCCGCCCACGTCGTGAGGCCCAGGGCCAGCATCCTCCGCCAGGGGCCGAGCTGATCCAGGAGCCGGTCGCCCTCGCCGGTGCGGTTGAGGGCCGAGTGCACGTAATGGCGGAAATAGATCGAGCACGGCACGAGATCCGGCTCGCTCAAGACGCGGCCGATGAGCACGCGGGCCGGCTCGCCCTCGGCGACGCCGGCGAGGATGGCGAGGACGTTGGTGTGCTGGGAGAAGTCCTTCTTCGCGGGCGTGTCGGCGTAGAGCTGCCGGCTCGCGTCCCAGTAGAGCCCGGGCGCCTCCGCGCGAAGCCGGGCCGCCGCCTGCCGGTACTCGGCCGCGAGGCTCTTCGAGCCCAGCGCTTCCTCCAGGTCCGCGGCCTCGTCGTAGGCGATCAGCAGCTGCAGGTCGATCCCGGCCGAGGCGCCGGAAGGGTCGCTGGGGTCGATGCGGCCTGACAACGGCGATCCCCACTCTCGGACGAAGTTCCATCCCGGGGGCGAGCCGGACGGCCACGCGTTCGCCCAGTCCAGGAAGTTCCACCACGGCATCGGGCCGAGCGATCCGTTCGGGCGCTGGCGCGCCGCGAAGAAAGACAGCACCGTGCGCACGCCGGGGAGCCGGGCGCGCACGAAGGCCGGATCGTCGCGGTACCGCCAGTAGTCGTGGACCATGCCGATCCACCACAGCGAGAAGGGAGGGATGTACTGCTGGAGTCGGGTGGGGAAGCGGCTCATGGTCAGGCCCTCGGACGTGCGCGAGTCGTCGATCTGCTCGATCGCGTTGCGCGCGAGCCGGTCGTCGCCGCTCGCGTAATACGACACGAGGGCCTGGATCCGCGTGTCCCCCACGTACTGGAGCTGCTCGTAGTAGGGGCAGTCCATGTACGTCTCGTGCGCGCACAGCCGGGCGGTGCGCCAGCCCACGTCGAGGATGCGGTCCAGCTCCGGGTCCGCGGCGTCGAAGCGCGCCTTCCGCGTGAAGGGGTACCCCGTGAAGACGCCGCGCAGGTCCTCGACCGTGAGCGGCTCCTCGCGCGTGTCCACGCTCAGCTCGAGGTACCGATACGTGCGCCACCAGAGCGGCCGGAAGAGCCGGCGCACGCCGCCGTCGGCGACGAACAGGTCGCGCAGCCCGC
>QHVJ01000313.1 GCA_003222275.1 Acidobacteriota bacterium
TGCACGCTTGGGGCGGAGACTGCGCCCAGAAGCGAACGCGGACGTGGTGGATGAGGAGACAAATATGAGCAAGTCACGGATGAGAGCGGGTGGGCTCGGGCTGGTCGTGGTCGCCGCGGCCCTCGCGGCGCCCGCGCACGCTGGGAACGGCGCTCCTTCGGGACCCCATTACAACCTCAACATCATCGGGGTCGCGAAGGGCAAGACCTCGCCCCTGACCAACTCCGATCGCCACACGATCTTCGTCGGTCTGGGGGGCAATAACGACCTGGTGGAGAGCCGGATCTACCTGGCCCAGGGCGATTTCCAGGTTTGCGACGGAAATGCCTTCGATGCCGCGTTCAACTGTGCCGGCATCAAGATCGCCA
>QHVJ01000086.1 GCA_003222275.1 Acidobacteriota bacterium
GATGAGGATGCCGGCCTCGCGGCAGTAGCACACGATGTCCCACACGATGAGGAAGTAGCCGGCGAGGTCCAGCTTCTCGATGAGGGCCAGCTCGCGATCGATCTGCCGCTGCGCCTTCTCGTGATAGGGGCGGTAGCGCTGGCGCGCGCCCTCGTCCGTGCGCTTGCGCAGGAAGGAGGTGATCGTCTCGCCCTCCGGCACCGGGTAGCGGGGGAACTCGTAGCCGAGGTCCGCGAGGGTGAAGCCGAGGCGGGCCGACAGCTCTTCGGTGCGGGCCACCGCCTCCGGCAGGTCGCGGAACAGCCGCGCCATGGCCGCGGGCGATTTGAGGTGGCGGGCGGCGTTGCGGGAGAGGAGGCGCCCGGCCCGCTTCAGCGTCGTGTGGTTGCGCAGGCAGGTGAACACGTCGAGCACCTCGCGCTGCGCGGGTGTCGCGTGGGCGACGCCGTTGGTGGCGAGCAGCGGGAGGCCGAAGGCGCGCGCGATCTCCACCACCGACTGGTTGCGCGCCTCTTCCACCGGGTCGTAATGCCGCTGCAGCTCCGCATAGACGTTCTCGCGTCCGAAGGTCGCGATCAGGCGCTGCGCTTCCCGCCGCGCTTCGTCGGCCCCGCCTCGGCGGAGGGCCTCGGCCAGCGGCCCGTCGTCGCCGCCGGTCAGGCAGACGAGCCCCTCGGCGTGCGCGGCCACCTCGGCGGCCGTGGCGGCCCCTTCGCCTTTCTTGCTCCGCATCTTGAAACGGGTGACGAGGCGGCAGAGATTGCGGTAGCCGGCCCGGTCGCGCACGAGCAGCGGCCAGCGTCCGGCTCCTTCCACCGTGACCTCGGCCCCGATGTGGGCCCGGATCCCCAGCTTCTTGGCGGCCTGGTGAAAGCGGGGCGACCCGTAGACGCCGTCCCGGTCGAGAAGAGCCAGCGCGGCCATGCCGCGCTCGGCGCAGATCTGCGCCATCTCTTCGGGCAGGGAAGCACCCTGGAGAAAGCTGAAGGCGGAGCGGGCGTGCAGCTCGACGTACATGGGATGGGGGCGGGAGTGTTATTTCGCCTTTTCTTCGCCATTCCATCCTAGCACAATGGATCCATGGCTGCGGTCAAGCGCGTCCTCCAAACCGCCGCGCCCCTCATCCCGCCCGCGCCAACGCTGCCCGCGCTGCGGAAGGCGGCGGCGAGCTGCAAGGCCTGCGACCTGTGGAAGCGGGGGACGCAGACCGTCTTCGGCGAGGGCGCGCGCAACGCGCAGGTGATGCTCGTGGGCGAGCAGCCGGGCAACGACGAAGACCTCGCCGGCCATCCCTTCGTCGGGCCCGCGGGAAAGCTCCTCGACCGCGCGCTCGAAGAGGCGGGGATCGACCGCGGCCAGGCCTACGTCACCAACGTGGTGAAGCACTTCAAGTGGGAGCCGAGGGGCAAGCGGCGCATCCACGCCAAGCCCGACGTCGTCGAGATCACCGCCTGCCTGCCCTGGCTCCAGGCGGAGATCGACGTGGTGAAGCCGCGGGCGCTCGTCTGCCTCGGATCCACCGCCGCGCAGGCCCTCATCGGGCGCAAGTTCAAGGTGACGCAGCAGCGCGGCGAGTTCGTGCCGTCGCCGCTTGCCCCGCTGGTGACGGCCACCGTGCACCCGTCGTCGATCCTGCGCGCGCCCGACGACGAGACGCGGCGCGCCGAGCGGGCCCGCTTCGTCGCGGACCTGAAGAAGGTGGCGAAGGCCCTCGCCGGTTGAACCCAGGCCTCACTCGATGGCGTAGCGGCCCAACGACATCACGAGGCTCTGCACGCCCTCGGCGAACGTCGGGTGAACGTACTCGGCATCCACCAGGGCGCGGGCGGAGAGGCCGGCCACCATGACCGGGGCGAAGATGTGGATCAGCTCGCCCGCCTCGGCGCCCACGATCGAGACGCCCAGCACCTGCTCCGTCTTCGCGTCGAGCAGGATCTTCATCGTGCCGGCGGTCTGGTCCGTCTCCACCGCCCGCGCGATCCGGCCGAACCTCATCGTCGCCGTCTCGGGCACGCGGCCGCGCGCGCGAGCGTCACGTTCGGTGAGGCCGATGCGTGCCACCTGAGGGTCGGTGAAGGCGGTGATGGGCACCAGGCGGTCCTTGCGGGTGCGCGTGCCCCGTCCCTGAAGCCATTCGAAGAGGATGCGATGGTCGTCCCACGAGGCATGCGTGAACTGCGGACCGGGCGTGCAGTCGCCGACCGCGTACACGCCGTCGGCGCTCGTCCGGTAGCGCTCGTCCACCTCGATGTAGCCCTTGGCGTCGAGGCGGATCCCGCCCGCCTCCGCCCCGAGGTCGTCGGTGTTCGGACGGCGCCCGACGGCGACCAGCAGGTGTGAGCCGGTGACCTTCTTCCCGCTCTCGAATCGGACCGTGACCGCCCGGGTTCCGGCCGACACCGCCTTGGCCGTGGCCCTCGACTCGAGCCGGATTCCCTCGGCGCGGAACGCCCCTTCCAGGGCGGCCGAAGCCTCGGGCTCCTCCGTGCTCAGCAGGCGCTCGTCGCGGTCGGCCACGGTGACCTTCGCGCCGAACCGCCGGAACATCTGCGCGAACTCGCACCCGATGTAGCCGCCGCCGAGGACGATCAGGTGGTCCGGCACCCTCCGAAGCTGCATGATCCGCGAGTTGTCGAGCCAGGGAACGTCGTCGAGGCCGGCAATCGGCGGTACCGCCGGCCGCGCGCCGACGTTGATGATGACGACGTCGGCCTCGTAGCGCTCGCCGGCAATTTCGACCAGGCGAGGCCCGATGAAGCGCGCATGGCCCCGCACCAGCGTGAGGCGGGGCGCGGTCCTCTGGAGCCGCTTCTTCACGCCCTCGCGCCATTGGCGGACGATGCGGTCCTTGCGGTCGACCACCGCCGCCATGTCGATCTTGACCGGCCCGGCCTTCACCCCGAAGCGGGCCGCGGTGCGGGCGACGTGCGCCGCGTGGGCGCTGGCGACCATCGTCTTGGTGGGGGTGCAGCCGTAGTTCACGCAGGTGCCGCCCAGCTTCTTGCGTTCCGCGATCACGACCCGCCGGCCCGCCTCGGCCAGCCGCGTGGCCAGGGGCACTCCGGCCTGCCCGCTCCCGATCACGATGACGTCGGTCTTCATCAGGGCCTCGCAAGCGCCAGCGTACACCCACGCGTTTGACCGCGCGGCGCAAGCGCACGATGCTTCACGCTCATGCGGGCTTCGAGCCGGGAGCGCCTGGGCCGCGCGATCCTGGTCATCGCGTCGGTCGCGCTCTGCACGGCCGCCCTCGAGGGCGTCGCGCGCGTGGTCCGCCGCTTTCGCGGAGGAGGCTACGAGGCGGACGAGGCGAGCCTCTACATGGAGCACGACCCTCTTCTCGGGTGGCGCAAGCGGCCCGGCAGCTCCGTCACGTATCGCCACCGGGAGTTCACGGTCGAGGTGAGCATCAACCGCCTCGGCCTGCGCGATCCCGAGCGCGGATACGCCGCGCCCCCGGGATGCCTGCGCCTCCTCGCCCTGGGCGACTCGTTCGTCGAGGGCTACACGGTGGCGCTGGAGCAGACGGTCAGCCAGGTGCTGGAATCCTCGCTGCGGGCGGGGGGCCAGCGGGTGGAGGTCGTGAACGGAGGGACGAGCGGCTACAGCACCGACCAGGAATACCTCTTCTATCGCACCGAGGGAGTGCGCTACTCGCCCCGGGTCGTGGTCTTGTTCTTCTATTACAACGACGTCCTCTACAACGGGCGGGCCCGGTTCGCCGGCCAGCCGAAGCCGCTTCTCGCCGACCGGGGAGGATGGCTGCAGCTCGTGAACGATCCCGTGCCCGCGTCGCCGCCCGCCCCGCACGTGCGGAGAGCGGCCGCGCCGCAGGGCTCCGCGCTTCTCGAGTGGCTGCACGACCGCCTGTTCTACGGTGCGCCGCGCGCCCACCAGGCCCTGGCCCGCCTCGGGCTCTGGCCCCCGATCGCGAGGATGCGCGAGCAGCCGGAGATCCGGGTGTACGACCGGCAGTCGCCGCCGGAGATCGAGGCGGCCTGGGAGAAGACCGCCGCGCTCCTGGGTGCGCTCGCCCAGGAGACCGCCGCCCACGGCGCCCGCCTGCTCGTCGTGTACGTGCCGAGCCGGTTCGAGGTGGACGATCGCAGCTGGGAGCTGACGCGCATCCTCTACAGTGTCGACGAGTCGGTGTGGGACCGGGCCGCGGTGCGCCGGCGTCTCGAGCAGATCGGGGGGCAACACGGCTTTCCGGTGCTGGATCTGACGGCCGCCTTGCGGCGCGATACCGTCTGGCCGTGGCGACGTCCGTACTTCGACTACGACGGCCACTGGACGCGGGACGGCCATCGCACGGCCGCTCGCGCCGTACGCGATTTCCTGAGCGGAGCGCATTGGCTCGGGGTCGGCTAATCTAGCGGGAGCAGCCGATGTCCGATCGTGGCGAGCTCGAGCGCGCCGTCGTCGACGCCCGGCGGCGGACGCTTGCGCTCGTCGCCGACCTCGGCGATGAGCAGCTCCGGGGCCCGCGCCTGGCCATCGTCAACCCGCTCCTCTGGGAGATCGGCCACGTGGCGTGGTTCCAGGAGCTCTGGGTGCTCCGCCACGCGCTCGGCGAGGCGCCGATCCGCGCCGACGGCGATGCGCTGTGGGACTCCAGCGCCATCGCCCACGACACGCGTTGGGATCTGCCCCTTCCTCCGCGGCCGCAGACGCTGCGCTACATGGCCGAGGTCTGCGACCACGTGCAGGACCGCCTCGGCCGGCCGGACCTTCCCGCCGCGCTCGCGTACTTCACCCTCTACGCGACGTTCCACGAGGACATGCACGACGAGGCCTTCACCTGCACGCGCCAGACCCTCGGCTATCGGACCCCGGCGCTGTCGGAGAGCCGCGAGACCGGCGGGGCGTCGGAAGCGGGGGCCTGGACCGGTGACGTGCGCGTGCCCGGCGGCCCGTTCATGCTCGGCGCGCGACCGGACGAGCCTTTCGTCTTCGACAACGAGAAGTGGGCGCATCCGGTGATGCTCCCCCCCTTCGCGATCGCTCGCGCCCCCGTCACCCAGTCGGAGTTCGCGGAGTTCGTCGAGGACCGCGGATATGGGCGACAGGAGCTGTGGAGCGACGCGGGCTGGCACTGGCGCGGGGAGACGTCCGCGGAGCAGCCGCTCTACTGGCGCCGTGCGGGGCGAAGCTGGGAGAGGCGTGACTTCGACCGGTGGGTCCCCCTCGAGCCGCATCGTCCGGTCATCCACGTCGGCTGGTTCGAGGCGGAGGCCTATTGCAAGTGGGCGCGCCGGCGGCTGCCGATGGAATCAGAATGGGAAGCCGCGGCCGCGGGCGAGCCGGACGCGTCGGGCCGCGCGCTTTCGTCTCGCAAGCGGCGGTACCCGTGGGGCGACGCGCCTCCCTCGCCCGAGAGGGCCAACGTCGACGGCGGGGCGCTCGGATGCGTGGACGTGGCCGGGCTGGCCGCGGGCGACAGCGCGTTCGGGTGCCGGCAGATGATCGGCAACGTCTGGGAGTGGACGGCCTCGGACTTCTCGCCATATCCGGGCTTCGTCGCCGACGCCTACCGCGATTATTCGCAGCCCTGGTTCGGCACGCACAAGGTTCTTCGCGGCGGCTGCTGGGTGACGCGAGCGCGGCTGCTCCGCAACACGTGGCGCAACTTCTACCCGCCCGACCGGCGCGACGTGGGGGCCGGGTTCCGGA
Source organism: Acidobacteriota bacterium (assembly GCA_003222275.1). Lineage (GTDB taxonomy): Bacteria > Acidobacteriota > Vicinamibacteria > Fen-336 > Fen-336 > AA32. The sequence goes on from QHVJ01000086.1 coordinate 5,674, forward strand.
CCTGCGCCGTCGAGTGACGATCCTCGTCGTCACTCCGGCTCCCCGGGGCGCGCGCACGGGCAACCGGATGACGGCCTTGCGGTGGGCGCGGATCCTGCGCGGCCTGGGGCATCGCGTGACCGTTGCCGCGCGGTACACCGCACAGCCGTGCGACCTGCTCGTGGCCCTTCATGCCCGCCGGAGCTTCCCGTCGATCGCGGCCTATCGCCGCCGGCACCCACGCGCTCCAGTGGTGGTGGCCCTCACGGGTACCGACCTGTATCGCGACCTGCGCTTCTCGGCGTCCGTGGGCCGGGCGTTGGAGATGGCGACGCGGATCGTCGTGCTTCAACCGATGGCTCTCCAAGCGCTTCCGGCGTCAGTCCGGAGGAAGGCCCGGGTGATCCTCCAATCGGCCGGAGCCCCACGGCGCCGGCCGCCGCGCCGCCACGACGCTTTCGAGGTCTGCGTCCTCGGCCACCTGCGCGCGGTGAAAGATCCCTTCCGCGCCGCCGCCGCGGCCCGCCTGCTGCCGCCCTCCTCGCGCATCCGCGTCCTCCACGTGGGGGCGGCCATCCAGCCCGGGACGGCGTCCCGGGCACGAGCGGAACACCGACGCACTCCCCGTTACCAGTGGATCGGAGAGCGGCCGCACGCGGAGGCCGTAAAGATCCTCGCGCGCAGCCGCCTGCTCTGCCTGACTTCGAAGCTGGAGGGCGGAGCCAACGTGGTCTCGGAGGCGGCGGCGGCGGGAGTTCCCGTGCTCTCGTCGCGGATCGACGGCTCCGTGGGCCTCCTCGGTCCCCGCTACCCCGGATACTTCCCCATCGGCGACGCCCGCGCGCTGGCCGCGCTGCTCCTGCGGGCGGAGACCGATCCGGGCTTCTACGCGGAGCTGACGCGGGGTGTGCGGCGGCTGGCCCGGCTCGTCCGCCCCGCGCGCGAGCGCGCCGCGTGGGCCTCGCTGCTGGCGGGGCTGACGCAAGGCTGAGCGGGCACGAGCGCGCCCAGCCGCGCGCGGACCTTCTCGGCCAGCGCGATGGCGTCGTGCGGGGCATGGCCGAGGGCGTCGTTGTCGAAGTAGACGTACACGTCGCGCGGTGGTGGAACGGCGGGCGCCGCCCAGGCCGCGATGCGTTCTGCCCAACCGTCCAGCTCCGCCGCCGGATACCCGCCGACGTAGAGCTCGCCCGAGCCGTGAAGGCGGACGTAGACGAAGCTCGCCGTCACCTCGTCCGCCCGCACGAACTTCCCGGCGCTGTCCGCGATCACGAACGAAGCGTCGTGGCGCCGCAGCAGCGCGTAGAAGGCGGGGTCCAGGAACGAGGGATGCCGCACCTCGAAGGCGTGGCGATACCGCACCCGTTCGGGGGAGTGCAGCAGCGCACGGCCGCTCACGCGCCGGTCGTGATGGCGTGTGAGGCGCTCGGCCGCCGCCGAATCGGAGGGCAGCAGCTTCAAGAAGGCTTCGACGCGATCGGGCCGGAAGGCATAGCCGGGCGGGAGCTGCCAGAGGAAGGGCCCGGTCTTGCCGCCGAGCGCGAGCACGCCGCTGGCGAAGAAGTTGGCGAGCGCCGGGCGCGGGCGGGTGAGCTTGAGGTTGTGGGTGATGAAGCGGCTTCCCTTCACCGCGAACACGAAGCCATCGTCGGGCGAGTCGCGAGCCCAGCGCCGGAACGTGTCCGGGCTCTTGAGGCTGTAGAAGGTCCCGTTCAGCTCGATCGAGTTGAACGCGCGGCTCGCGTAGGCGAGCCAACGCGAACGGGCCCGTCCGGGCGGGTAGAAGACGCCGCGCCAATGGGGGTAGTCATAGCCGCTGATGCCGATATAGACCGCGCCGCGCGAGCCCAGGATGGCGCCTCCGCCTCAGGTGAATCCTCCGGGACGCGGTGCAAGCCACGTGCCTGGCGCCAGTTTTTCCTGGCGCCGGATGGGTCCGGAATGATACCCTCCGGGATTCCTGGGCTGCCGGGTGCGGCCCGCCTGTTGGAGGTGTGGATGAAGTTGGGTCCCCGTTCTCTCGCCACCGCGTTGGTCGTGATCCTCGCGGCCACGACGCTCTCCGTCTGCGGCAAGAAGTCGCCCTCCGATAGCACGCCGGCCACCCCGCCCCCCACCACGGCGCCTCCGGCGACACAGCCCACGCCGCCGCCCACGACGTGCAGCCGGCTCGGTTACGTCTCCCCGAGCAACAGCTGCGCGAGCGACTCGCCGAGCTTCCAGCCGCAGATCGAGAAGGCCATGGACCAGCTCGTCTCCCAGCATCCGGAGATCTTCAACCTCGGCGAGGCGTCCGGCGGAGGGCAGTATCGGGTCCGCAGCCCAGGCCGCTACTACGTCGGCCTCATCCAGAACCTCGAGGCGCAGGGCCTGTGCGCCGGCTTCGACGGGGAAGAGCTGCAGGTCAAGAACTCGAACAGCTTCAGCGACCAGTACCACGTGATGACGTCGGCGTTCTACATGCGCCGCGGCACCGGCTCGTACCGCACGACGTGCACCCCGGCCGTCTTCCCCACGCCTCCGCCGCCGTTCCCGGGCAACAACGGTTGCCCGCTGCCGGGCAGCCTCGAGATCACCTGTGACCACGAGGACGAGTCTTTCTACCGGGGCGACGTGGAGCGCGCGATCGTCAAGGTGGCGAAGGAGCATCCCGAGCTGTTCAACTTCAACAACGTCCAGCCCGGGACCGACTGGTTCGCAATCATCGACAACGACAACTACTTCAACGAGATGGTGAAGGCGATGATCTCGTTCGGTTACTGCTCTCGCTTCGACGGGGAGGAGCTGGTGGTGAAGAAGGTCAACGACTTCTCCGAGCACTACGACATCTTCGCGGGGGAGGGTTACATCCGCCGGGGGCCGGGCGCGTACCGGTCGAGCTGCTTCCCCGCTGCCTTCTGAACACGAATGCGGCGCGCCGAACACTCGCGCCGGAGGAGATTTCTTGATCCCTCTCCTCGCTTGCGTGGATAGGGACAGGTTGAGGGGGGCCGCAGCGCTACTCGGGAATCACATCCGCCTATAGCGCGGGCCGCTGCCGCCTTCGCGGGGCGTCCAGCGCGGCCCGAGCACGTCGGTCGCCTTGCAATCGACGCAGTTGGGAGGGTTCACACCGAGCCCGTCCCCCCGCCGCTCGTACACCGCGGCCGGACACATGTGCTCGTACAGCTCGGCCACTTCCCCGGGAACGTCCGGGCCCACGATGAGGTGGGAGGGGATGTCGTCGCGCGTGGCATTGCCGGCCTTGAAGACGGCGTCGAGCTTCGGGAAGGTCAGCTTGCGATCGGGCGTGAACGTCTCGTGGGCGCCCGTCCGGCGGGGCACCTCCGTGTCCCGGAGCGCCTTGATCCGCCCTCCGGGAAACGCGCCCCCGGTCAGCGTCATCAGCGCGGCCTGGACGCCTCCGGCGTAGAGGCCGCCCTTGTGGAAGGCGAGGCGCATGTTCCTGCGCGCTCGCAGGTCCTTCACGATGAAGCTGTCGTCGATCAGGCGGTCGTAGGGGGCGAGAGCCGCCGCGGACACGTCCCCTCGCTTGAGCGCCGCGAAGATCGCGCGGGCCGCGAGCATGCCCGACTGCATCGCGTAGTGGATCCCCTTGAGGGACGCCACCTCCACGTAGCCGGCGGCGTCGCCGACGAGGACGACGCCGTTGCCGTGGCGCTGCGCCGGCAGGGAATAGAAGCCGCCCTCGGGGATCGTCTTCGCTCCCCACTCGACCATCTCCCCGCCCTCCAGGTAGGGGCGGAAGAGCGGGTGCGTCTTCAGGCGCTGCAGCAGGACGTGGACGTCGAGCGAAGCGTCGCGGTAGTCGAGCCCCACCACGAGACCGAGCGCGACGAGGTTCGGCTCGAGGGGATACATGAAGCTCCCGCCGAACGCGTCGCTCGGCAGGGGCCATCCCAGCGTGTGCACGACGGCGTCCAGCGGCTTCTTCGTCTCCCATAGCTCCTTCACCCCGAGCGCGAAGATCTGCGGGTTGGCGGAGCCGACCTGCTCCCACTGGAGCCAGGCCTGCGTCAGGGCGCCTCGCGTTCCCTCCGCGAGCACGGTGACCCGGGCCGTGATGTCGGTCGGGGGTGAGTAGCCGGGGCCCGGCTGGCCGTCGCGCTTGAGCCCGGAAGGCGCGGTGCGCACGCCGAGGACGCGGTTGCCCTCGACGAGCAGGGCGTCGGCGGGATAGCCGGCGAACATGTTCACGCCGAGTTGCTCGGCCTTCTCCCCCAGCCAGCGCACGATCTCGCACAGCGACGCTACGTAGAAGCCGTGGTTCTTCATCGTCGGGGGCGTGGGGATCCGCAGGCCCTGGCTTCCGGTGAGGAAATAGACGCGCTCGCTCGTGACGCGCGCGCGCAGCGGGAAGTCGTCGTCCTTCAGCTCCGGAAAGAGCGCCCGCAAGGCGACGGGGTTGACGACCGCCCCCGAGAGGCAATGCGCGCCGAGCGTCTCCGCCTTCTCGAGCACTGCGATCTCGACGGCACCGAGGCCGCCGCCCGACTCCTCGTCCTTCTTCACCAGCCGGGCCAGCTCGATCGCTCCCGCCAGGCCGGCGGGCCCGCCGCCCACGAACACCACGTCCATCGGCACCGCTTCCTTGTCGGGCGGCTCGGCGCGGATGAAGCGCTCCACCGGCAAGGCAGGCTGGTAGCGCGCGGGAACGATCATGGACGCCAAGATAGCACGTCGCTCAGCGAGCCGACGCCGGCACCAGTACGACATCGCGGCGGGCGACCTCGCCCATGGCCCACGCGCCCACGCAGAACGCCCAGAACGACGCAGGGAAGAGCCCGACGCAGCACGCGATGATCCCCACCTGGGCCACGAAGCTCGCGAGCAGATAGAGAACGAGGGCGAGCGCGTAGCGGCCGAGGTTCCGCCGGATGAAGGCGATGTTCTCGGCGACCTCGAAGCCGGCCGCGAAGCGGTCGAGAAGGGCGAAGCGAGTGAACGCGGCCGGGAAGTAGATCATGAGGATCATCATCAGGAAGAAGGTCACCGCGTACAGGCCCATGATCAGGACGGCCAGGAACCCGTTCGCGGCGTCCGAGGTACCGCGCGAAGAGTGGGCGAGGCCGGCCAGCCCGCCACCCATCAGGCCGACGAGGCAGCCGAGCCCCGCCGGAAGGATGCCCACCGCGACGAGGTGCAGGAGGTAGAGGCCGAAGGCGCGAAGGCCGTCGCCGAAGAAGACTCCCAGGTCCTCCCACTCCGGGAGGGGACGCGGCTCGCCCCGCACCACTCGGCGCACGACGTGCACGCCGTATCCCGCCACGAAGATCGCGCCCACGATCAACGACGACAGCAGCATGAACACGCCGCCGATCAGGATCTTCTTCACCCAGTCCGGGTCCTCGAAGAAGAAGCGGAAGCCCTGGCCGAGGTCGAGATCGCGGGCCGGCGGCGGGGTCGTCATGGTGTCCTCCTGTGGCGGTCCGTGCCGACACTACGTGGCTGCGCGAGTGCCGTCAACTGGCGCGACAAGACCCTTGCGTCATCAGGCGTACTAATGTACAATATTAAGATTAGAGACTTAAATGCCTATTATAAAAGGCAAAACTGACCAATTCGCTGCCCTGACTTCGCTCCGGTTCCTCGCGGCTCTCCTCGTCTTCGTCTATCACTTCCAGCCTCGAAGCAGCGTCTTGAAGGTGGTGATCGGCCAGGGGCACGTCGGCGTCGGCATCTTCTTCGTCCTGTCCGGGTTCCTGATCACGCTGCGATACTTCCCCGACCAGGCGCGAGGGAAGTTCCGCGTGGGAGAGTACTTCCTCCGCCGCGCGGCCCGCATCCTCCCGCTCTACTACACGGTCTTCATCCTGAGCCAGTACCTCGCGAACGGAGGCTTGTCGTTCACCGACCGGTGGCCCGAGTGGACGCTCACCCAAGCCCTCTTCGGCGAGTCCCTGCACCTGTTCGTGATCCCGACCTCCTGGTCGCTGACCGTGGAGGAGTGCTTCTATGCGCTGGCTCCCCTCGTGTTCCTGGCCATCGCCGCGGCGCAGCGACGCGCTCCGCGCCGGCCGATGCTGGCGGCGGCGGCCGTGCTCATCGGCGTGACGATCCTCTTGTTCGCAGCGGGCGCGACGACCTGGACGATCCTCGACGGTCGCGGTCCTGGCTTCCTGCGGGATCCCGAGAAGGTCGCGCTCCACACGCTGTTCGGACGCTTCTACGACTTCGCCGTCGGCGCGTTCGCGGCGCTCGTGTTCGCATCGCCCTCCAGCGAGCGCTGGCGGCGGATCCTCGGCCGGCCCGTTCCGGCGCTGCTCGCCACTTGCGGCGCGGTCGCCCTGATCTTGACCGCGCAATGGGGCATGTACGACGCGGGGGGACTCGACGGCCCTCACTGGGCCTGGGCCTGGTCCTGGGACCTGCTGCTGCCCGTGGCGGCGGCGTCCCTCGTGGTCTCGCTCACTTCCTCGGGCAACCCTGTTGCCCGCCTTCTCTCCCTGTCGCCGTTCGTCTACCTGGGGAAGGTCTCGTACGCGCTCTACCTCGTGCAGCTCACGCCGATCGGCAAGGGCCTTTTCTACCGCGTCCTCCCGCGCACCGACGACGTCGCGCTGCTGGGCCTGTACGCCGGCATCACCGCCGTGAGCGCGATCCTGTACGAGCTGGTGGAGGAGCCCGCGCGCCGGCTCATCCTGCGCACGGGCGGCCTGGAGCGGAGATCGCCCGCCCGTACGGCGCCGGCCGTGGTCCGGCTGGGCGCGGCCGCGGCGCTGGCGCTCTCGCTCGCGTCGCAGTCCGCCACCTGGGCCGTCGCCTCGGTGTCCGGAAGCCTGGGTCCCGTCACCCTCGCCGAGGTTCGGGCGGCGGGCGTGAGGGCGCGCGACCTGATGACCCTTCCCGCCGAGGCGCTCTCGACGGGTCCCGGCGGCGTCCTGCTCGTCGGTCTGCCCCGCGCCTGGCGTGAAGGCTGGGGCGACGACCTGCATGCGCCGAGCCGCCTCCGCGTGTTCGCGGACGGGACTGCGTTGCCGTTCTTCAAACGCGAGCCGGCCGGCCGGGGCGAGGTCGCCTTCTTTCGCCGCCCGCGGGCGGCGATGCTGACGGTGCGCACGGCGAGCGCGCCCGCCGAGCTCGTGGTCGTACGGGAGTCGCCGTTCATTTCGGCAAACGTGCAGCTCACGCGCCTGCTGTCGATACCGCCCGAGGCGGTGGCCGTCGCGGCGCTCTTCGCGGCGGTGCTGGTCCTCGGCACGATCGCGCTCGGCGCCCGCGCGCTCTCGCCGCGGGTGATGGTGGCGGCGGCGCTGGGCACGCTGGTGCTGTGGCGGGCGCTCGAGCTGTACGACCGGCCCTGGGGACCGGTGCTGCTCACCGCCGAGTGCGCCGCCGTGATGCTCGTCGCGATCCGCGCCGCGTCCTTGCGCCGCTTCGCGCAACCGCCCGCACCTCGATGGCTCGCGCTGCGCGTCCAAGCGTCTGGACCTTCGCCGTCACAAAAATAAACGCAACCCTCGCCTCACGGATCTCGTCTCAGTGGGTGTGTACGAGAACGGAGGCTGCCCAATGAACCCGACGAGAGTCATTGAAGGAACGACGCTGGCTTGGACCGAGCACTACGGTGCGGCGCTGTCGGCGAGAGATCGTGCGATCGAGGTGGGACGCGACGTCGTGTTCGCGATCACGCTCGCAGTCCTCGCGGCGGGCGCGGTGGGATTCGTGACGCACGCTCCTTCTTCGCAGCGGGTCGCGCGCACGGTGGACACCAGCCGGTCCCTGTAAGCCGATCTATGCTGGGGCGTGCCTGAAGCTCCCGTCTCGTCCTGGCTCCTCTCCAACATCGATCTGATACCCCGCGCCGGCCGCGCCCTCGACGTAGCCTGCGGCCGCGGCCGGCACGCCCTCTTCCTGGCCGAGCGCGGCTGGGCGGTGCGGGCGATCGACCGCGATGCCCATGCGATCGACGCGCTCCGCTCCGAGGCGGCGCGGCGCGGACTCGCGGTACAGGCCGACGTCGTCGACCTGGAGGCGGGAGCGGCGGACCTGGGCCGCGAGGCCTACGAGCTGATCGTCGTCTTCCACTACCTGCACCGGCCACTGTTTCCCGCGCTGCTCGCGGCGCTGGCCCCGGGCGGCTACCTTGTCTACGAGACGTTCACGCTCGAGCAGGCACGCCGCGGCCGGCCGAGCAATCCTGATTTCTTGTTGCGGCATGGGGAGTTGGGCGAACGCCTGGCGCCCCTCGCCATCCTCCGTGAGCGGGACGGGGCCTTCGAAGGCCGGGACATCGCGTCCGTTGTCGCCCGAAAGGCCTGACAGGTGAGTTTCGGGAACCTTTACCCCCCGATGGCGTTTACCCTACTGAACGCGGTCCAATCGAGGCTCCGCATACATGGATGAAGACAGCAGCGAGCGAGGGATTCACTCCCGAGCAAGCGACGGGGAGGGCTCGGGGGGTGCTCCCCGCCCGCACCCCCCGACATTGAATACGAAGCGTCGGCGGCGCATTTACATGGGGATCGGGGCCGGGGTCCTGGTCCTCGTGGTCGTGGGCATCGTCTCGGCCTCGCGATCCCGGACCGAGATCGATCCCTCGAAGCTGGCCACGGCCGAGAAGGGCGACGTCGCACGCTCCGTCGTGGCGACGGGCAAGATCCAGCCCCTGTCCAAGGTCGAGGTGAAGTCCAAGGCGAGCGGCATCGTGAAGAAGCTCTACGCCGATTACGGCGACAACGTGCGCCAGGGACAGGTCCTCGTCGAGCTCGACAAGGAAGAGCTGCAGGCGCGGGTGCGCGAGGCGCGGGCGCAGCTTCTCTCGGCCCGGGCCGCCCTCGAGCGCACGAGGGCGGAGGCCCAGGGCACCGACCTGCCCTTCCTGAAGTCGGCGGCGGAGCGCGCGCAGAGCCTTTACAAGCAGGGCCTCATCTCCACCTCCGTCGTCGAGGATGCGCAGAAGGAATACGAGCTGGCCCTCAACAAGCATCGCGCGGCCCAGAGCAGCGTGTCCGTCAACCAGGCGGAGGTGGCCCGCGCCCAGGCCGCGCTCGAGCGCGCGGACAACGACCTGCGCAACTCCACGATCGTGAGCCCCATGAACGGCCTCGTGCTCTCCCGCGACGTCGAGGTGGGCGACGCGGTCAGCTCGATCCTCGTGCTGGGCTCGCAGGCGACGCTCATGATGACGATGGGCGACGTCACCAGCGTGTACGTGCTCGGCAAGGTGGACGAGGCCGACATCGGCAAGGTCTACATGGACCAGCCCGCCCGGATCACGGTCGAGTCGTTCAAGGACAAGAAGTTCGTGGGCAAGGTGACGAAGATCTCGCCGTTCGGCAAGGAGAAGGACAACGTCACCACCTTCGAGGTGCGCGTCTCCATCGACAACCCCGGCGGCGAGCTGAAGGCGAACATGAGCGCCAACGCCGAGATCATCCGCGAGGAGAAGAAGGACGTGCTCCTCGTCCCCGACTCGGCGGTCCTCTACGACAAGGACCGCAAGACGTCGGTGGAGGTCCCGGACCCCAAGGGCGAGAACGGCCGCCGCAAGGTCGCGGTCAAGGTCGGGATCTCCAACGGGGTGAAGGCCGAGGTGCTCGAAGGCCTGAAGCCCGGCGACAAGGTCGTCTTGCAGTAGATGCTTTTCCGCGACCTCCTCCGCGACACCGTTCAGACGCTCTCCGCCCACAAGCTGCGCACGGCCCTCACGATGTTCGGCATCGCGTGGGGCATCGTGTCCATCACGCTGATGGTCGCGGCCGGCGAGGGGCTGCGGGTGGGGCAGGCGAAGGTCGCGGAGCAGTTCGGCAAGGACATCATGATCGTCTTCGCCGGGCGCACCAGCATGCAGGCGGGGGGCACCCGCGCCGGCCGGCAGATCCAGTGGCGGGGGGACGACCACCTCGCGGTGGAGGCCCAGTCCCCGGACTGCGCGTTCGTGATGCCGGAGCTGGGCCGGAGCGGAGTGCCCATCCGCAGCCTGTACAACAACGCATCGCTCCTGGTCACCGGATCGCTGCCGCCGTTCGCGGGAGTGCGGAGCATCCCGGTGGCGGAGGGACGCTACCCGAGCTGGGAGGACGAGAAGGAAGTCCGGCGCGTGGCCTTCCTGGGCAGCGACGCGAAGAAGCAGCTCTTCGGCGGCCGGCCCGCCCTCGGCGAGACCATCCGCGTCGGCGAGTTCCCCTACACCGTCGTCGGCATCATGAAGCACAAGGAGCAGGACTCGAGCTACGACGGCCAGGACATCGCGAAGGTGTTCGTGCCGTTCGCGACCGTACTCCGCGACTTCCCGAACAAGCCCCCCGCCCGGCCCGACTCCGTGGACCGCCTGCTCGCAGTCCCGAAGTCGCTCGAGCAGCACGAGGCCTGCAAGTGGCAGGTCCGGCAGTCACTCGCCCGCCTGCACGGCTTCGACCCCCACGACAAGGAGGCCGCGGGCATCTGGGATACGGTGGAGGAGGCGCAGGCGTTCCGCAAGATGACCGACGGCATGAAGTACTTCCTGGGCGCGGTGGGCCTGGCCACGCTCTTCATCGGCGGCATCGGCGTCATGAACGTCATGCTGGTGGCGGTTCGCGAACGTACCCGCGAGATCGGCGTGCGCAAGGCCGTGGGCGCGACGCGCGACAGCATCATCCGGCAGTTCTTCGTCGAGACGATGATCGTGGTCTTCATGAGCGGGGGAACGGGCCTCGCCGTGGGCTACGGGATCTGCGGGCTTGTGAACCTGCTTCCGATGCCGGCGTTCTTCGCCGGCCTGCTGCCGACCTGGCAGTCGGGGACGATGGCCTTCCTGCTGCTCGGGACCGTGGCCGTCCTGTCCGCCCTGTACCCGGCGAGCCGGGCGGCCGCGGTGGACCCGATCGAGGCGCTGCGCACCGAGGTGGGGGGCTGATGCTGCGCGAGGTCCTGGTCCTGGCCTGGGACGCGCTGCGGCGAAATCGCACCCGCAGCGTCCTCACGATGCTCGGCATCGTGTGGGGCATCGTGGCCGTGACGGTGCTCATGGCGTACGGCAGCGGCTTCCGCGGCGCGCTCGTGCGGGGCTTCGACGCCTTCGGCAAGAGCGCGGTCGTGGCGTGGCCCGGGCAGACGAGCGAGCAGGCGGGGGGGGAACGGGCCGGTCGCTCCATACGGTTCGAGAAGGAGGACCTCGAGGCGGTGCACGCGGAAGCCACGATGGTCAAGCTCACGAGCCTGGAAACGGTTCGCTGGCTCGCCATCGCCTACGGCGACCGCTTCATCAACACGGCGGTCCGCGGCGTCTACGCCGAGTACGGGGAGATCCGGAACGAGGTGCCCGGGGAGGGCCGGTGGATCAGCCCGGAGGACTTCGTGGAGCGCCGGCGGGTGATCTTCCTCGGCGGCCGGGCCCGGGAGAAGCTCTTCGGCGGCCGGCCGGCGGTGGGGGAGACAGTGAAGGTCGGAGGCATGCCCTTCACCGTGGTCGGAGTCATGGACCGGAAGCTGCAGCTCAGCAACTATTTCACGAGCGACGACGAGTCGGTCTTCGTCCCGTACACCGCCGCCGGCGATCTGTGGGATACGCGCTACGCGAGCACGTTCGTGTTCTCGTCGGTGACGCCGTCGCTCGAGCCCCAGGCCATCGAGCAGGTAAGGACCGCGATCGGCAAGCGGCAGCGCTTCGCTCCGACCGACAAGCGGGCCATCCAGATGTTCGGGCGCGAGGAGTTCCGGCCCGTCATCGACGGGATCACGATCGGGCTCCAGGTGCTGCTCGTCTTCGTCGGCACGCTCACCCTCGGTATCGGGGGGGTCGGCGTGATGAACATCATGCTGGTCTCGGTCGACGAGCGGATCCGGGAGATCGGCCTGCGGCGCGCCCTGGGGGCGAGGCGGCGGCACATCCGCGCGCAGTTCCTGGCGGAGGCGATGGTCCTCACGCTGATCGGCGGAGCGCTGGGCATCCTCATCGCGCCCTTGCTGATCGCCGCCATCGGCACGCTGCCGTTCCTGGGTCCCCTCTTCGAGGACACCACCGGCAAGGGCGACATCCACATGCACCTGTCCGTCGCCACGGTGGCGGCCTCCACCGGGATCCTGGTCCTCGTCGGGATCCTCAGCGGTCTCGTCCCGGCCTTGCGCGCCGCGCGCCTGGATCCGGTGGAGGCCCTGCGCTACGAGTAGATCGGCGGCTCAGGCCCGTCGGCGTCGGCGGCTGGAAGCGGCCCGGCGGGCACTGGCACTCCGGGCGGAGCCGCTCCGGCGGCGGGCGGCCGTCTTCGCCTGCCGCGACAGCGCGGCCGGCGAAGCGGCGCTGCGGCCCTCGCGTTTGAGCGCCTGCCGGGTTGCCCGCGCCCGCTTTGCAGACGGCCGGCGCGACGTGCCTGTCCGGCCCTTCTTGTAATCCTGGGCGGCCTTCCGTCGGGTCGCCGACTTGCCGCCGGTCGGCGGCGGCAGGGGCACTCCGGCGCGCCGTGCCTTCGACAGGCCGATGGCGATCGCTTGCTTGGTGGAGCGGGCTCCGTGCTTGCCTTCGCGGATATGGTCCATCTCCTCCTTCACGAACTCACCCGCCTGCGTCGACGGTGCCTTGCCTTCGGCGGCGTCCTCATGGGCCCTTTCGAGCGTCTCTTTCTCGGGCATGCTTCGACACCTCCAATATAGCCAGCACTAGCAAGATGCGAGCCAGCCGCAGGAAACTCACATGGCTTCCCGCCGCGGCCTCAGCCGTGGATCTGGAGCTCCTCTCGTCGTTGCAGACAGGTTACATGGTCCCGACATCACGGGCCGTCGGCGGCTCGTGCCCGAGGACCGGGTGGGGCTCGTAGGGCGCCTCGAGCTTCGCAACCTCGTCGTCGGAGAGCCGGACCTCGAGCGCGGCGGCCGCGTCCTCGAGATGGGGCAGCTTGGTCGCGCCGATGATCGGCGCCACCACTCCGGGCCTCGACAGCAGCCAGGCGAGGGCGACGCGCGCCGGGGGCAGGTGGCGGGCCTCGGCGACCTCGAGCAACGCGTCGAGAACGTCGAAGTCCTCGTCCCGGAAGTACAGCTTGTCGGCGAACTCGTCCGACCGGGCGCGCGCCGTATCCGCCGGCTCGCCGCGCCGGCGGCTACCGCTCAGGAAGCCGCGTGCGAGCGGGCTCCACGGCACGCAGCCCACGCCCTCGGCGATGCAGAGCGGGATCATCTCCCGCTCCTCCTCCCGGTAGACGAGGTTGTAGTGGTTCTGCATGGAGACGAACCGCTCCCAGCCGCGCCGGTCCGACGTGTAGAGCGCCTTGGCGAACTGCCACGCCGCCATGCTGCTCGCGCCCAGGTAGCGCACCTTGCCCGCGCGCACCAGCGAGTCGAGCGCGGAGAGCGTCTCCTCGAAGGGCGCCTGCGGGTCCCAGCGGTGGACCTGGTAGACGTCGATGAAGTCCGTGCCCAGCCGGCGCAGCGAGGCGTCGCAGGCCTCGAGGATGTGCTTGCGCGACAGGCCCTCGCGGTTCGGGCCCTTCTTCTCCGCGGGGAAGAAGACCTTGGTCGCGAGCACGTAGTCGTGGCGCGAGGCCATCTCCTTGAGCATCCGCCCCGTCACCTCCTCGCTCCGGCCGCGCGAGTACATGTCGGCGGTGTCGAAGAAGTTGATCCCGAGATCGAGCGCCTTGCGGAAGTGGGGCCGGGAGGCTTCCTCGTCCAGGACCCACGGGCGCCAGCCGGGATCCCCGTAGCTCATGCACCCGAGACACAGGCGCGAGACCTTGAGGCCCGTGCGGCCGAGGCGGACGTAGCTCATGGACGAGGATGCCATGCCGAGAGCATATCGCGCGGCCCGGGACTAGACTGGCGTGAGCGATGATCTGTCCCTCCTGCGGAGCCGCCAACGACGACGCCGCCGAGGTCTGCTTCACCTGCCGGGCGGTCCTGTCGGTCCTCACCCGAGGGAGCATCGTCGGGGGCCGTTACGAGATCCTGAGCCCTCTCGGCCGAGGCGGGATGGGCGCCGTCTACCGCGCCCACGACCGGGTGCTCGACGAGACCGTGGCCCTCAAGGTGCTGCGCGGGGACGTCGCCTCCGCGCCCGAGATGCCGAAGCGCTTCCGCTCCGAGATCAAGCTCGCGCGGCGGGTCGCCCATCCCAACGTGTGCCGCATCTACGAGTACGGCGAGGACGGCCCGCGGCAGTACATCTCGATGGAGCTGGTGGAGGGCACGAACCTGAAGGAGGTGCTGAAGGGGCGAGGAGCGCTTCCGCCCGCGGAGGCTTGCGGCCTGGCGGCGCAGGTCGCCGACGGTCTCGAGGCGATACACCGCGTGGGGATCGTGCACCGCGACCTGAAGACGCTCAACGTGATGATCGATGCGCACGGCGCGGCCAAGGTGATGGACTTCGGGATCGCCAAGAAGGTGGTGGGGGAAGGGACGCCCGCGCCGTCCGGCAGCTACGTGGTGGGCAGCCCCGAGTACATGAGCCCCGAGCAGGCCCGTGGGCAGCCCGTCGACTTCCGGAGCGACATCTATGCCCTGGGGATCATCGTCTTCGAGTTGTTCACCGGGCGGGTCCCGTTCCGCGGCGACACGCCGGTCGCCACCCTGCTCATGCATCTGGAGGCCCCGCCGCCGCTGGAGGGTCCGGCCGCATCGGCCATACCGCTCTCGGCCCGGCCGGTCCTGCGCAAGGCCCTGGCCAAGGATCCCGACGAGCGCTACCGCAGCGCGCGCGACATGGCCGATGCGCTGCGGGCGGCCACCGAGCGGCCGGATCCGCGATCGGCCTCGGCGCCGAAGCCGTCGTCGCCCCGGGGCCGTTCGCGATTGGTGCTCGCGACCGCCGCTTTGATGACGATCGGCGTCCTCGTCCTGCTCTATCGGGGGCGCGGTGGGCCTCTCGCGACGCCGGAGGAAACGGCGGCCCCGGTATCTGCGCCCGCGAGCCTGCTCGCCGCGCCCGCGTCTTCGCCCAGCGTCTCGCCCTTCTCTTCGACGGCGCCGACGCCGCCGAGCGCCAGCATCCACCGCCGCGTCGCTGCGTCGCCGAAGCCGCCCGCCACCGCGTCCCCGTCGCCGTGGCCCACGCCCACGCAGGCCGCGGCGCCGTCACCGGCCGCGGTCGGGGGGCTGGCGACGCCCGTGCCGTCGGCATCGCCTTCTCCGGCGCCGCCGTCGCCGGAGGCCGACGGCTGGCTGCTGGTGCTGGCCAGGCCCTACGCCAACGTCACGGTGGATGACCGGCCCCAGGGCCAGACGCCGCTGGCGCGCTTGGCCCTGAAGCCCGGCCCGCACTCGGTCGTGTTGTCGAACCCGGACTATCAGGACTTTCGACGCAAGGTGACGATTCGCTCCGGCGAAGTCCTCACCCTGAACGTCGACCTGGCGACCGACGGCGTCCGTCGCGCACGGTAGAATCACTGCGTGCGCCGTCTTCTCGTGGTCGTCCTCGGAGGGCTTGTCGTCCTCGCTCCGCTTCCATCGCCGGCGCAGTCCGCCGATCCCGAGCTGGCCCACGGTGTGCGGCAGGTGCGCGAGGGAGACTTCGAGGGCGCGGTGACGACGCTCGAGTCGGTGGTGCGCCGGCTGTCGTCCGCTCCCGAACGGTCCCGCGACCTCGTGCCGGCGTACGTCAACCTGGGAGTCGCCTACGTCGCTCTCGACCAGCGTGAGCTCGCCCGCAGCCGGTTCGGGGAAGCCCTGGCGCACGACCGCAACCTCAAGCTGAGCGCGGCCGAGTATTCGCCCAAGGTGCTCGCCGTCTTCGAAGAGGCGCGCCAGCGCGCGCGTCAGGCCGCCCAGAGCCGCAAGGGGTCGAAGGCGCCGTACATCATCGCCGGTGCCGCGGCCGCGGCCGGCGGCGTCGTCCTGGCCACGCGGGGCGGTTCGGAGGCATCGGCCGCGTTCTCGGGGGCGCGGTTCGGGAACCTGGTGGCGTTCTGTACCGACGACTCCGTCAACGTACCCGTCCCGGTCCTGATCCTGGTCGAGGTGCAGGCAGGGAGCTCCTCGTTGTCGATCGACAGCGCGGCGGCCCAGCTCATCATCGTCACGTCACCGGCCGCTCCCGGCGAGGTGGGGTTCTCGAGCGGCCAGGCCACGGACGTCAATCCGAAGGTCGTCGCTGCGAAGACGCACGCTACCCTCCAGGTGACCACCGTGCTCATCTGCAACAACGGCCCCGGCGATCCCGGGCGATTCAACGAGTGGTCGGGACGGGTCACCTTCACCACCTCGGCCGGGGTCTTCACCGTCGAGACCGCCGACCGGCTCCGCGTCAACATCCCCTAGGGAAGGGAGGCTGGGGATGCGCCGCTAGCGCCCCGCTACAAGCTCAAGCTGCGAGCGGAGGGGGATTCATTTCCCCGAAGCGAGCGGGGGGTCTGGGGGGTGCGCCGCTAGCACCCCCCGGCTCAATGACGCCCTCCTCAGAAGTTCTTGTACGCGGTCACGATCTGGGTGAAATCGTATTCGCCTTCCCCTTCGCCGGGGCAGTTCAGGGTCTTGGTGCTGCGCGCCGAGATCTGGCGAGCGTCCTTGCTGAGCGTGCCCGTGTACGTCGAGACAGGGGGAGCGGGGCACGGGCCCGCGCCCGCCCTGGGCCCGCCGGTATCGAAGCTGATCGCCCCGCCGGCCTGGACCTTTCCCACGAGGTCGAAGGAGACCGCGGGGCAGGGCGCGCTGACGACGCCGAAGCCCGTGAAGGAGCTCGCGCCGGGGGACTGCACGATCGTGAGGTTGCCGGAGCAGGTCCAGGAGCCACTGTATCCGTCGTGGGGCCGGATGAACTGCGTGAGCCATTGCGTCGAGTAGGAGCCCGCGATGCTGGGCAGGGGCTCGGTGGGCGGGGTCGGCGTGGTGATCTTGTCGTCGCCGCAAGCCGCCAGCAGGACCAGGGCCGAGAGAGCGAACGCTTTCGACTTCATCGTGACACCTCCAAGAGTGACCGACTGCCCACGGACATGGGCAACTCGGGTGCCACGCGCCGGCGCGTTGCGTCGCGCGCAAGTCGTTGTGAATCAATGACGGGTGCGCGGGGGCGCCATTCGAAAGCGGGACGCCGTTCGAGGACCGAACGGGCCGAACGAACGTTGAGCTGGGGGGTGCTAGCGGCGCACCCCCCAGACCCCCCGCTCGCTCCGCGGGAGTGAATCCCGCTCCGCTCGCAGCCTTGGCGTTTCGCTTCGCTACTCTGGGGTGCCCCTTTTGTGGAGGCCGTACTCCTCGAGGCGGCGGTAGAAGGTCTCGGGCGAGAGCTGGAGGAGCTCGATCGCCCGCCGGCGGTTTCCCTTGGTGAACTCCAGGGCGCGCAGGATATGGGCCTTCTCCGCTTCCTCGACCACCCGGCGCAGCGGTCCCGGCGGGCCGGCGGAGGGCACCGCCGGTGAGGCCGCGGCAGGCGACGAGCGCAGGTACTCCGGAAGGTCTTCGCGGCCGATCACCTCGCCGTCGACCAGGCACACGGCGCGCTCGACCACCTGCTGCAGCTCGCGCACGTTGAAGGGCCAGTGGTGCGCCTGCAGGGTCGCGAGCGCGTCCGGAGCGAAGGACTTCCGGCGCGGGCCGCGGTCGTACCGCGCGAGGAAATGCGCCACCAGGCGGGGGACGTCTTCGGGGCGCTCGCGCAGCGGTGGCACCTCGATGACGTGGCCGAGCCGGGCCAGCAGGTCGGCGCGGAAACGACCTTCCTCGACGTCCTTCTCGAGGGGCCGGTTGGTGGCGGACACGACGAGGGCGTCGATGCGGCGGGCCGCCGTGTCGCCCACCCGGTAGAGCTCGCCGGAATCGAGAAAGCGCAGGAGCTTCGTCTGCAGGTGCGGCTCGATGTCGCCCACCTCGTCGAGGAACAGCACGCCGCGGTCGGCCAGCTCCAGCCGACCCTTCTTGTCCCGGACCGCCTCGGTGAACGACCCGCGCACGTGGCCGAACAGCTCGGACTCCACCACCGTCGGCGCGAGGGCGGGGATCGGCACCGGCACGTACGGGCTTCCCGGCCGCGGGCTGCTGGCGGCGTAGGCGCGGGCGAAGAGCTCCTTGCCCGTTCCCGTCTCGCCGCGCAGGAGGACCCGGGCGCCGCTCCGCGCGAAGCGGCGCAGCGCGTCGTAGGCCCGCAGCAAGGACGGGGCGGCGCCGACGATCTCGTGGCGGAGGAGCTCGCCCTGCAGCATCTCCAGCCGCTCGCCGCTGAGCTGGAGCGCCTCCGCCGCCTGCAGGTGCTCCTCCGCGCTCTTCAGGACCAGGGATGCGTAGCGGGCGGCGGCGGTGAGGAACTCGAGGTCCGCCGCGGTGAACGGCCGTGCGCTGCGGTTGTCGAGGTAGATCAATCCCCGCACGGGCTCGCCCAGCGGGACGCACATGACGGAGCGGATCCGGAAGCGCTGGATGCTCTCCGCGTCCTCGAGCTGCGGGTTGCCGCGGACGTCGGAGGCGAGGACCGCGAGGCCGCCATCGAGCACCTGCCGGATGACCGTGCCGCTCACCGGCCACTGCTCCGGCGGCGGCGACAAGTCCAGCTCGTGCGCGAAGAGGGGGCGATACGACCCGTCGGCGGAGACGGCGAGCAGCGCGGCCCGGTCGGGCTGGAGGTGGCGGACGATCGCCTCGTGGATCGTGCGCAGCACCTGGGCCGGCTCGCGCTGCTCCAGGAGCTGCTGGCCCATCTCGTAGAGAGCGAGGAACCGCCCGGAGCCCAGGGAGGCCGACTCCGCCGAGAGAGGCCGCAGGGGATCGAGCGTGGCCTCCGTGTGCGCGGAGCGGTCGGGGGGCTTGGTCATGCCATCCGGCCGAACCGAGCTCCCAGCCATTGCCGGATCACCGTCAGCTCGCTCGGCGAGACCTCGTGGGCCATGGGAAACTCGTGCCACTCGGCGGGGCGCTCCGGATGGGCGTGCGCCTGGTAGGCGAGGCGGCCGGCGGCGATCGGCACCAGCGGATCGGCGGTGCCGTGGCAGAACAGCATCGGCGTCGTGCGATTGGCCGGCGTCTCTTCGCGCTCGCGCGTGGGGGAGAGCACCTCGTAGCCGCTCAGGACCATGATCCCGCGCAACGCGCGCGGGTAGCGCGTTCCCACGTGGAGCGCCATCGCCGCCCCCTGGCTGAAGCCGGCGAGGATGATGCGGTCCGCCGGCACTCCGTTCTGCTCCTCGCGCTCGAGGAGGGCCCGGAGCTGCTTCGCGGAGCGGCGCACGTCCTCATCCTTCGCTCCATTGCCGCCGATGGCGACGATGTCGTACCACGCGGGCATCACCATGCCCCCGTTGATCGTCACCGGACCGCGGGGGGCATGGGGGAACACGAAGCGGGCGCGGGGCAGGCCGAGGATCGGGACGACCGGCTCGAAGTCGTGGCCGTCCGCGCCCAGCCCGTGAAGCCACACGACGACTCCTTCGGGTTTTCCCGGGGGATCGATCTCGACGCACGGCAGGAACTCGGACATCGCCGCCTTCCGGTAGAATCGTCGGGTTTGTCTCTGGAGGTTACCATGCGCCCCGCCCGCTCCCTCCCGCTTCTCGTCCTCTGCGTGGCCGCAGCCGGCCTCGCCGCCGACACGCCGACCGAGAGCCTGATCGGCTTCTCGCCGGTGCGGGCGGCGGGGCAACGCTCGCTCGAGCAGCGCTTCGATGCCGCCCTCGACCCCGCGGAGCTGAAGGAATGGATGCGGCGGCTGAGCGCGCGACCGCACCACCTGGGCTCGCCCTACGGGAAGGACGACGCGGAGTTCATCGCGGCCCAGTTCCGCTCCTGGGGCTGGGACACCCGGATCGAGGAGTTCCGCGTGCTCTTCCCGACCCCGAAGATCCGTGTCATGGAGATGGTGGCGCCCACTGTCTTCCGCGCCACGCTGGCCGAGCCGATGGTGAAGGAGGACCCGACCTCCGGCCAGGCCGCGGAGCAGCTCCCCGTCTACAACGCGTACTCCATCGACGGGGACGTGACCGGCGACGTCATCTACGTGAACTACGGCGTGCCGCGGGACTACGAGGAGCTGGAGCGCCGAGGAATCGACGCCAAGGGGAAGATCGTCCTCGCCCGCTACGGCAGCTCCTGGCGCGGGATCAAGCCGAAGGTGGCGGCGGAGCACGGCGCGGTCGGCTGCCTGATCTACTCCGACCCTCGTGACGACGGTTACTTCGAGGGCGACGTCTACCCCCGCGGGCCCTACCGCAACGACGCGGGTGCCCAGCGGGGATCGGTCGCCGACATGCCCTTGTATCCGGGCGACCCGCTCACCCCGGGCGTGGGAGCGATGCCGGACAGGGCCAAGGGCGTCGACCTCGCCCAGGCCCGGACGCTGACGAAGATCCCCGTGATGCCGATCTCCTACGGGGACGCATTGCCGCTCCTCAAGTCCCTCGGCGGGCCGGTCGCGCCCGAATCGTGGCGGGGCGCGCTGCCCGTCACCTACCACCTGGGCCCGGGCCCGACGAAGGTCCACCTCGAGCTCGCGTTCGACTGGAAGCTCGTCCCCGCCTACGACGTGATCGCCCGCCTCGCCGGCTCCGAGCGGCCGGACGAGTGGGTGATCCGCGGCAATCACCACGACGCCTGGGTCAACGGGGCCGAGGACCCGATCAGCGGCCTCGTCGCCCTCATGGCCGAGGCCAAGTCCCTGGGCGCGCTGCACGGGTCCGGCTGGACGCCGAAGCGCACGATCGTCTACGCGGCGTGGGACGGCGAGGAGCCGGGGCTGCTGGGCTCGACGGAATGGGCCGAGGCCCACGACTCCGAGCTGCAGCAGAAGGCCGTCGCCTACGTCAACTCCGACTCCAACGGCCGGGGCTTCTTCCAGGTCCAAGGCTCGCACACGCTCGAGAAGTTCATCAACCAGGTGGCGCGGGACGTCACCGACCCCGAGACCAGGGTGAGCGTGGCCCAGCGGCTGCGGGCGCGGCGGATCGCCTTCGGCAACGAGGACGACAAGGAGGAGCGCAAGGACATCCGTGACCGGCCGGACCTGCGCATCGGCGCCCTCGGCTCGGGGTCCGACTACACGCCGTTCCTCCAGCACCTCGGCGTCGCGTCGCTGAACATCGGCTTCGGCGGCGAGAACGGCAACGGCATCTACCACTCGATCTACGACTCTTTCGCGCACTACACGCGCTTCAACGATCCCACGTTCGCGTACGGGGTCGCTCTCGCCAAGGTCGGCGGGCGGACGGTGCTGCGGCTGGCGGAGGCGGAGGTCGTGCCCTTCGAGTTCACCGCCTTCGCGGACACGCTGGCCCGCTACGTGAAGGACGTTGCTAAGCTCGCCGACGACATGCGGGAGAAGACGGAGGAGGACAACCGCCTCGCCCGCGACAACACGCTCGAGCTCGCCGCTGACCCGCGGGATCGCTTCGTGGCGCCCAAGGCGAAGGAGGCGGTGCCGTTCGTGAACTTCGCGCCTTTGCAGAACGCGCTCGCGAAAGTGCAGGACAGCGCGCGGGCCTTCGATCGTGCGCGGACGACCCGCGCCGGGGAAGCGCTCCCGGCGGACACGCAGAAGGCCCTCGACGAGGTATTGATGCACGCCGAGCAGGCGTTGACACGGCCGGAGGGCCTGCCGATCCGGCCCTGGTTCCGCCACCAGGTCTACGCGCCGGGCTTCTACACCGGCTACGGGGTCAAGACGCTGCCCGGCGTGCGGGAGGCGCTCGAGCAGCGCGACTGGAAGGCGGCCGAGGCGCAGGCCGTCATCGCCGCGCGCACGCTGGAAGGCTTCGCGGTCCAGATCGACCGCGCGACCGCCCTGCTGGAGAAGAGCTGACGCGGTCTTGGATGCAGAAGCCGTAGACGAACCCGCAGCGAACGTTTCCTCCATTCATTTGCGGCTGACCGCGGAGCGGCCTGACTGGGGGGGGCCGTCTCACATCCTTGCTGGCAAACTACCGTCCATGACTTCCTTGCGCCTTATCCAGTCCTCTGTCCCGGCGGGGAAACGCAGACCGCGGGACCGCGTAGACATGGGAAACGCAGACCTGTCTAATCTAAAGTTGGGCGGACCTTTGGAGGGCTGATGCAAGAGCTGTTCGCCGCCTACTCCGAAGGGCTCGGGAAGACTCTCGCGAATCTGCAATCGCTCGAGTTCCTCCTGCGACTGTTCCTGCAGAACACGCAGCATCCGGAGGCGACTTGGCTGGACAGGGGGCCAGGCGAAATGGCTGTTGGTGACATCGTGGCCGAGACGCCGCTGACCGACTGGAGCAGTCTCGGAGTTTTAATCGACCGTTATAACGCTGCCATAGGCCAGCACTCGTCGTTGAGGGTCAGTAAAACGGTTGTGGATCTCCGCGATGCCCTCGCACA
Organism: Acidobacteriota bacterium; assembly: GCA_003222275.1. Taxonomy (GTDB): domain Bacteria; phylum Acidobacteriota; class Vicinamibacteria; order Fen-336; family Fen-336; genus AA32. Next base: position 27,820 of record QHVJ01000086.1, read on the forward strand.
CGGGCGAATGTTCATGCCGAGCATGCAGGATCCGCCAATACTCATCAAGTTCGAGAAGCCTTGCGACGGGCGGACCCGCGTGACGTTTCGCAAGTCCGGCGCTGAGTGGCTGCACCAAGCGATCAAGGATGTCCACGCGGAGACCGCGAAAGTCCAAGCCGCGCTAGATGAACACGGGGCCGCACAACAATGAGATGCAGCGGAGGTCGGGCTTCGCACGGAGCCTCGCCGCTGAACTCAGTGTTAGGCGGATCACGGGAGGCACTGCCGCACATGGTGAATGAAACGCGTTGGCTCGGACCCCCGGTGTGGGCATGCCTCTACGTCTCGGACTACTTCCTTACGATCGCCTGCGCCCGGCTGTACCGGGCACAGGACAGGATCGTCTTCGAAGGGAGCTACGAGATCACTCCAATCTTCCAGGCGGATGTGAATGCGCTGCGCCGCATCAGCCCGCGCTTCCTCGCGATCCTAGTCGGGAGCACCGCGTACCTAGTGTGGCGGTCGCATCTGAGCGAGAGATGGGACCGAGTATCCTCGCGGGATCCTGCTTCGGGCATCCGCGCTCGAGATCCTGTTGTTCGCCGCTCTTTACACATGTCTATTCATCGTGACAGGAGCTCTGTTCGTTCTGGGCGGTGCCGTAGCCTGCACGGCACTATCGGTGAATCACTATCGACTCGCACGGCGATACGAGGCGTCGCACTTGAGGACCGCCTGAGGATGCGTTGACAGCGGACGAGGCTCGGCCCCGACGGCCGGCATCTGGCGTTCGAGGCGACTCGGTTCGAAGTGGCACCTCGTGGTCGATGAAGTCGAAGGGCCGGAGTGCACGCCGATCGAAGAAGGATCCCGGATCGAACGTGAATGGCGGCAGGCTCATCGGCGGGGTTGGGTCTTCGAAAGGCCTGACCTGCTTTGGTACGTTGGTCCCCGGCAAGACGCGATTGTTCGATCGGAAGTGCAGGTCCGGCAAGCGTCCGCTCCGCCCCGGTGAGCGAAAACTCCTGTCGCACGTGGCGCGCATGGGGCTGCCCAGCCCCTGATTGGATGAGTGCGATGGAAATCATAGAGTTGAGGACGCTGCCAGACGAGATTGGCGTTCTCTTGTCAGAGAGCGAGCGGAGTGGCTTCCGCTTTCTACGGCGGCTCGTCACTGAATGGGAGAGCGGACGCAATCGATTCGACGGGAGAGGCGAAGGCCTATTCGGCGCGCGTGTTTCTGGTCGCCTGGTCGGGATCTGCGGGCTCAACATTGACCCATATGAGAACGACATGGCCGTCGGCCGAATCCGCCGCCTGTACGTGCTCGATGCGTATCGTCGGATGGGTGTCGGACGTAGCCTTATCGAGCACGTGGCATGCTTTGCGAGGTTGAATTTCCGGCAGCTCCAGCTACGGAGCGATACAGCGGCGGTACGCTTCTATGAGCATCTCGGATTTCAAGCGATCGTGTCGGGGTCAGCGACGCATGCGTGGTCGTTTGGTGAAGCTGAGCGGTCGGGGGCATAGGTAACGGGAACGGTTCTCTTTCTCCATCCCACGGTTGCTCACGCGGCTGCCCATCAGTGCCTGAGTGGTCTACTGGGTGAAGCGCGCAGGTGCCACTGCGCGGGACCAGGCCAGCAGCGGAGTCGCTCGCGCCTGATCAACGCAGGGCCGTGAAAAATTTTGCGCCCTCCGAGATTTCCGCAGCGACTCTCCACGACGCGGCGCGAGCAGGCTGCAGAGTCGTGCGGGAAGGCGTTTCTCGAGCGCGCGGATACGCTGACG
>QHVJ01000315.1 GCA_003222275.1 Acidobacteriota bacterium
TCCCCGGGGATGATCGTGAAGGCTTCGTCGATCGCGCAGCTCTTCCCGGCCACGTCGTCGGTGACGCTCAGGACGAGCGCGTAGTCGCCGGGCTCGAAGCCGGCGAGGCCGAAGCCGAGCAAGCGAAGGAGTTGGCCGTCGCTCGTCGGCTCGATCGCGGAGGGCGGCCCTTCCTTGATGACGTGGCCGGCGCGCAAGATCGCATACGACGCGCGGACTCGCGGGTGCTGAGTCGTCGCGTCGAGGGCGGCACCGAACACGCGGTATTGGCAATAGAGCGCGCTGCCCGAGCGGTAGTGTCGATCGAGCCGGAGACGGGGACGCGGGATGCGCGAGGCCTCGAGCTCGGCGGCCAGGATCGGCGACGACAGCCGCAGTCCGTTGCCGGCCGGCACCTCGAAGGTGTGGAGGGCCGAGCCCAGCCTTTCCGTTTCCATGTCCCGGACGACGACGCGAGCCTGCCAGACGCCGGGCCGGAGGTGCAGGTCGCGCGTGGCGACGGCGCTCCGGTCGCCGGGGGGAATGCTCAGCTCCGAGGTGTCCCGGACCGGCTCGCCACGATCGAGCGGGTGCGCTTCGACGAGGAGGTTGAGGTGGCGCTCTCCGCTGACGGCCGCGTCCTGCTCCAGCTCGACGGCAACCGTCGTGGTCACCTCGCCCGTGGCCGACGCGTCGAGAAAGAGAGTGCTCACGCGGAGCGGGATGTCGGCTGCGTCGGACACGGCGCCCAACGCCTGCACCGCCGGCGGGCCCGGCCGGCTGTCGTTTACGGGCTCACCGGCGATGTAGCGATCCGGCGCGCGGACGGTGAGCCCTTCGCGCCTCACGCGGACCTTCAATTTCCGCTCGCCGGGCTCTCCAGGAGAGGACTGGAACCCGAGGAGGTAGTAGGCCGAGGACTCGACCATCGCCTCGTGCAGCAGCGCGGTGGCGTCGTTTGAAATGGAGATGCGACCTCCGGTGGCGGTCGCGACATAAGACGTGCCGCCCGCCTCCGTATCGAGCTGGATGAGCGAGGGCCCCGCCTCGCCGTCGGCCATGGGCCGGCCGCTGGTCAGACCTCGCGGGTCGACGAAGTACACGGCGACGTGGGCCCGCCGGGCGAGCTCGATCGTCTGGTCGTACTCGGGCATGTCGCGCGACCTGACGAAGCCTTCGGAATAGAGGATCAGCGACTTGCGGCCGCGGAAGCCCGCGATGGACTGGATGGCGTCGACCAGTCCCCCGAGGCTCTGGCGTATCCGGCGCTTGGCCAGCTCGTACCTCTCATACGCGATCAGGTCTGGGGACGCGTGGAAAGTGGAGTTTGGCCCCGGCGGCGGCTTGTAGTCGCGGCCGGCGTATTCGGCGGTCCGCATCGCTTCGAAGTCGGACGTCTTGTCCTTGAATGGATCGCGGACGAGCAGACCCTTGAGGCCCTGGATCACGGCGATGAGCTGCTGGTGCTCGAAGGCCGTGCGGGCCGTCCACTTGACGCCGGCCACGGGCGACACGACCGTCACCCAGTCGCCTTCTCGGGTCTCACGCTGGAGAAACCGCACGAGCGGCGCTCGGGTCCGCTCGGCCGACAGCGCGCTCAGGTGAACGTCATCGAAGAAGATCAGGAAGTAGCGGTTCTCCTCGGGCGCCCGGACGGTCGACTCGCTGATACGTGCCGGCGCCGCCGATTCGGGCGCGACGGCCCTCGCGGGGACGTGCACGACGATCGGCTCGAAGCTCACGATCTCGCGAGGGTGACCGTTCTCGGTAATCTCGAAATCGGCGGCGGTCAATCCCGTGACCGGTGTGCCGTGGTCGAGGACGACGACGTCGATCCGGACCAGCTCCACGCCGGCCGGGAACGTGGGCGGCGTCTGGGCGGAGGCGTGAGAATGCAGGGAACCGAGCGCGAGCGCGCTCGCGAGGACCGAAGCGGGCCTACTCAAACCTGACACTTGTGTGCGCGACTCTTCCCGGGAAGAGTCGCGCGGCTCCCGTGAACAGGATACGCGATGAAAAGGACGATGGCGCGTGAAAACGAAACCCCCTCACCCTTCCCCCGGGGGAGAGGGCTGGCCAGGCCCGTAGCCCGTCGCCCGTAGCCCGTAGGAGCGGAGCGCCGGGTTCACCCCGGCGCGTAGCGTTGGGGGGGTCTAGGGGGGTGCTTTCGTAAGGACGCCACCCCCCTGAATTGAAGGTGGTGGAGCAGAGGAGGATCGAACTCCCGACCTCCGCGTTGCGAACGCGGCGCTCTCCCAGCTGAGCTACTGCCCCAGAACGCGAATCGGCATCGTAACAGACGGCCCCGAGCCGATCAAACCCGCTCGCCGAGATCGGCGAGCACCGCGTCGAAGCCGAACACGCCGGTGCGGCTCGCGATCCATTCCGCGGCGAGTACCGCCCCGAGGGCGAAGCCGCGACGCGATCGGGCCCGGTGCTCGAGGAGGATCTCGTCGCCGCCCGAATCGAACCCGACGGTGTGCTCGCCGACGATGCCGCCGGCCCGCACCGCGGAAACCAGGAACTCGTCGTTCTTCAGTGGCGCCGAGAGCGAAGTCACGGCCCGGCGGCGCCGGCCCCCCGCCTGCTCGAGGATCTCGGCCAGCGTCTTCGCGGTCCCCGAGGGCGCGTCCTTCTTCTGGCGGTGGTGCCGCTCGAGCACGTACGGGTCGTAGTCGGGGAAGGCGGCGAGGGTCCGCGCCGCCTCGCGCACGATCCGATAGAAGAGGTTGACGCCGACGGAGAAGTTGGCGGCATGGACGAGGCCGCCGCCCGCGGCCTCGACCAGCCGGCGGACCTCGTCGGCGCGATCACTCCAGCCGGTGGTGCCGACCACGTAGCGGGCGCGGGCGGCCAGCGCCTTCTTCACGTTCTCCACCACCGCATCCGGTCGCGTGAAGTCGATGCCGACGGCGCAGCCGGCGGGAAAGGCGTCCGCCCTTCCGACCATCACGGGCTCGTGGCCCCGCTCGCGAAGGACGGCCTCGACCTCGCGGCCCATCTTCCCCGTGCCGACGACCGCGACCTTCACCCCCGGCCGTCCTCGAAGAACTCCCGGTGCAACAGCCGTACGGCCTTCTCGGCCTCGTCCTCCGCCACCACCAGCGACACGTTCACGTCGGAGGCGCCGAAGGAGATCATCACCACGTTGACCTCGCGCAGGCTCTGGAACACGCGGGCGGCCAGCCCGGCTCGCCGCAGGAAGCCCCGGCCGACGACGCTGACGATGGCCATCCGGCGGAGCACCTGCACCTCGCCGAGCCCCGCCAGATCCGCCTGAACCGCCGGGATGTTCTCCGGGTCGTCCACGGTGAGGGAGACGGAGACCTCGGAGGTCGCGATGAGGTCGACGGGCGTACGGTGGCGGTCGAACACCTCGAAGACGCGGGCGAGGAAGCCGTAGGCCATGAGCATCCGAGGCTGCGAGATGAGGATGACGGTGATCCCCTTCTTGAACGCGATGGCGCGGGGCTCCGGCGTGTCGTCTCCCGCTCCGGCGGCGATCCGCGTGCCGGGCGCCGAGGGGTTGAGCGTATTGAGGATGAAGACGGGGATGCCGCGCTCGACCGCGGGCTTGATCGTCGCCGGGTGCAGCACCTTGGCCCCGAAGTAGGCGAGCTCCGCCGCCTCGGCCGCGCTGACCTCCGGGATCACCCTCGCCCCCGGCACGACACGGGGGTCGACCGTCATCATCCCGTCCACGTCCGTCCAGATCTGGATCTCCTCGGCGGGCAGCAGGGCGCCGAGGATCGAGGCGGTGAAGTCCGAGCCGCCGCGGCCGAGGGTGGTGGCGACTCCCGTGCGCGTGGCCCCGATGAAGCCGGTGACGACCGGCACCGCGCCCTGGTCGAGGATCGGAAGCAGCCGCTCGCGGACCCGCACGCCCGTCTCTTCCATGAGGGGCTGAGCGCGGCCGAAGCTCTCGTCGGTCACGACCACGCGGCGCGCGTCCACGGCCGCCGCCGGAGTGCCGCCTGCTTCGAGGGCCGCGGCGAGGATCTCGCACGACGCGCGCTCGCCGATCCCGGCGATGGCATCGATCGTGCGCAGAGTCAGCTCCTCCAGGTTGTACACCCCCGTATAGAGCGAGCGCAGCTCGGTGACGAGGCCGTCGAGGTGGGCGAGCAGCGGATCCTGGCTCCGGCCTTCGACGAGGGCGGCGATCGTGGAGTGGTGGCGCGAGAGGACCTCATAGGCCACGCCCTCCCATCCCGCGTCGCGCGCGAGGGCGAGCCGGGCACCGCGGATGAGCAGGTCGGTGATGCCGCCGAGGGCGGAGACGACGACGACGACCTGGCGGGCCCGGCGGGCGCGCACGAGGTCGGCCACGGTCCGGACACGGTCGGCGGAGCCCACCGAGGTCCCGCCGAACTTCATCACGATCACGGCAGCAGGTCCCGCGCCTTCAGCATCTCCGCGTTGAGGATGGCGGCGCCCGCGGCGCCCCGGATGGTGTTGTGGACGAGCGCCTCGAGCTTCAGGTCGAAGGTGCGGTCCTCGCGGACGCGGCCGACCGAAACCGCCATGCCACCCTCGCGGTCCCGGTCGAGCCGCGGCTGGGGACGGTCGGGGGCGTCGAGGACGTGGATGGGCTGGCGGGGAGCGGTGGGAAGATGCCGCTCCTGCGGCTCGCCGCGGAACTCGGCGAGGGCGCGGGCGGCGTCGGCCGCGCTCGCCTTCCGATCCAGGCGCGCGAAGACGGCCATCGTGTGGCCGTCGCTGACCGCGACCCGGTGCACGGAGGCGGAGATCGCGAAGCCGGCGGGAACGAACGTCTTGCCGTCGAAGCGGCCCAGGATGCGGAGGGGCTCCGCCTCGATCTTCTCCTCTTCGCCCCCGCCGATGTAGGGCACGACGTTGTCGGCCACGTCCATGGAAGCGACCCCGGGGTAGCCCGCGCCCGAGAGCGATTGCAGCGTCGCCACCGCCACCTCGCGCAGGCCGAAGGCGCGGTGCAAGGGAGCAAGGGCCATCGCCAGGCCCACGACGCTGCAGTTCGGGTTGGTGACGATGTAACCGCCGCCGGTGCGCTTGCGCTGGACCGCGAGCGCGTCGAGGTGATCGGGGTTGACCTCCGGGATCAGCAGCGGCACGTCGGGATCCATCCGATGGTTGCGGGCGTTGGAGACGACGGCGTAGCCCTGGCCGGCCAGCGCGGTCTCCACCTCGCCGGCGACCGAGGAGTCGAGCCCGGAGAAGAGCACCTTGGCGCGGAACGGGCCCTCGCACGTCGCCACCCGAAGGGCACCGATCGCCTCGGAGGGAGCCCCGGCCAGCCGCCAGGTGCAGGCCTCGCGGTACGGCTTGCCCGCCGAGCGGTCGGAGGCGGCCAGGTCGACCACCTCGAACCACGGGTGATCGGCGAGGAGCTGGACGAAGCGCTGGCCCACCGCTCCCGTCGCCCCCAGGATGCCCACCGGAACCTTCATGTCGCGTAGTCTACCGCAGTAGAATCCGCCTCGGAGGAGCCTGCGCGATGCGTCTGGTCGACCGGGCCGTTCTGGAAGCGAGAGAGGACCAGCTCCTCGCTCCCTTTGGGATGCGGAGCGCGCGCAGCCGCGGGCGCCGCCACCCGGAGCCCGAGGACCCGCTGCGCACCTGCTACCAGCGGGACCGGGACCGGATCATCCACAGCTCCTCGTTCCGGCGGCTGGAGTACAAGACGCAGGTCTTCGTCAACCACGAAGGCGACAACTACCGGACGCGTCTCACCCACAGCCTGGAAGGGGCGCAGATCGGCCGCAGCGCCGCCCGCGCCCTCGGCCTCAACGAGGAGCTGACCGAGTGCCTGGTCCTCGGCCACGACCTCGGCCACACGCCCTTCGGCCACTCGGGCGAGCGCGCGATGGACGAGCTGATGAAGGACCACGGAGGCTTCGAGCACAATCAGCAGACGCTGCGCATCCTGGAGCTGCTCGAGGAGCGCTATCCCGGCTTCCCCGGGCTCAACCTGACGTGGGAGGTGCGGGAGGGCGTCATCAAGCACCAGCAGGACAGCGACGCGCGCGCCCCCGCCGAGTACGCGCCCGGGCAGTCGCCGACCCTGGAGGCGCAGCTCGTCGACTTCGTGGACGAGATCGCCTACAACAACCACGACATCGACGACGGCCTGGCCTCGGGGATGTTCACGCCCGAGAACATCCGTGCGGCCGGCCTGTTCCGCGAGGCGCACGACGAGGTATTGGCCGAGGGCATCGACGAGCGCATCATGCGCCACCAGGTCGTGCGGCGGATCATCAACCGCTGCATCCGCGACCTTCTCGAGACCACCCGGCGTCAGCTCGAGGCCGCGCGGATCCGGTCGGTGGAGGACGTGCGCGGTGCGGGACGCCGTCTTGTCGGCTACTCCGACGACATGGCGGCCCGCGTCCGCGAGCTGAAGGACTTCCTCTTCCGGAACATGTATCGCCACTACCGCGTCGTGCGCATGGGCGACAAGGCGGGCCGCATCGTGCGCGACCTGTTCGAGTCTTTCGTGGGGGAGCCGCTCCAGCTTCCCCCGCACTACTACGAGCGGGTCGGGCGCGAAGGCGCGCACCGGGTGGTCTGCGACTACATCGCGGGGATGACGGACCGCTTCGCCCTCGACGAGCACCGCAAGCTGTTCGATCCGCTGGTCAGGGTATGAATGCGGTGCGCTCCGCTCCGCGTTCATCTTCATCAAACGTCACGCGTCGGAGTGAATCCGCCGCGTGACGGCAGAGGAAACGCTCCGCTGCGCGCACCGGACGCTCGCGCCGGTGGAAAACCTGTGGAAAAAGCTGTCGATCCCGTGTGGGTTTGCGGTGGGAAGAGCGTCGATCGGTTGTGGAAAGCCTGTGCAGATGTGGCCCGTCCGCGGCGGAAAAGCGGTGCATGCCCTTCCCGCTGACGTGGATCGGACGTGGATAACCTGTGGACGGCTGTGGGATGTCAGGCGGTCGCGACGGGGCTCTCGTCCTCGAACATCCGTCGTACATCTGCCGGGTCCGCGCTGACGCCGAGGGCGACCATCAGCTTGATACGGGCCTTCGGGCCCGGCAACTCCTGCCCGAAGATCAGGCCCATCTCCTTCAGCATTCGTCCCCCGCCCTCGTAGCCGTAGGCGGGGGCCAGCCGTCCCTCGACGCACCGCGAGACGAGCACGACCGGGATGCGCTCGGCGAGGGCCGCTCGCACGGCGGGAAGCACGGCGGGAGGAACGTTGCCGCAGCCGGTGGCCTCGAGCACGAGACCTCGGGCGCCGCGGGCCAGGGACGCACGGACGAGAGCGTCGTCGACGCCCGCCGCCATCGTGTGCAGATCGACCTCGGAGACGAGCCGCTCGGCGGGAAGCACGGCGGCGCGGAACGGAGGCCGATGGTAGACGACCTGCCCGCGGTCGATGACGCCCAGCGGGCCGTGGGCACTACGGAAGGCGTCGAGGCTCTGCGTGTGCCACTTGGTGGCTTCCGCGGCCGCGTGGATCTGCTCGCCCACCGTCACCAGCACCCCGCGTCCCGCCGAAGCGGGATGGACCACGGTCCGGACGGCCGCCAGCAGGTTCGCCGGCCCGTCCCATCCGGGCTCGGAGACCGTCCTCATCGCGCCGCAGAAGGCCACGGGCTTGGGGCCCGCGAGCGTCAGGTCGAGCAGGTAGGCGGTCTCTTCCAGGGTGTCGGTGCCGTGGGTGAGGACGACCCCGTCGACGCCGGGGTCCGCGAGCACCGCCGCCACCCGGTCCTTGAGCCGCCACATCCAGTGGGGCGTGACCTGGGGCCCGGGGAGCCGGGCGTAGTCCTCGAGCGTGAGGCGGGCCTCCTTCTTCAGCCCGGGCACCTTCGAGACGATCTCCTCGCCCGAGAGCGCGGGCATCGCGGCCCCCGTGCCAGGATCGACGCGCATGGAGATGGTCCCGCCGGTGAAGAGGACGTGGACACTTCGGCGCGAAGTCATCTTTCGCTCGGTCGGGAGTGAATCCCGCCCTCGCTCTTCGAGCTGGGGGCGCTCGGTCGGGAGTGAATCCCGCCCTCGCTCTTCGAGCTGGGGGTCGCTTCGCGCCCCCCAGACCCCCCGCTCGGTCGGGAGTGAGTCCCACTGACCACCACCACCATCAGGGCGGCGAGCACGACCACGCCTCCGGCGAGTGTCCACACGCCCGGCACCTCGTGGAACAGGAGGTAGGCGAGGACCGTCGCTCCGACCGGTTCTCCCAGAAGGAAGAGGCCCACCGTGGGAGCGGGGAGCAGACGAAGTGATCGGTTCACGAGGCCGTGGCCCCCCAGCGTGGGGACGACCGCGAGGGCGAGGAGGAACGCGTACGTGCGCGGCGGATAGCCGATGAAGCTCACGCGCGCGACGAGGCTCAAGCCGGCCAGCGTGACCGCGGCCGTGGTCCATACCCCGAGGACGTACGCGTCGAGCGGCAGCGCCGCCCGCAGCCCGCGGCCGATCACGTGGTAGAGCGACATCGTGACCGCGCCGGCCAGGGCCAGGAGGTCGCCGGTCAGCGAGTTGGTCCCCTCCGCCCAATCACCGGCGGCGATGAGCCCGGCTCCGGCCAGCGCGAGGCCCATCGCTCCCGTCACCGCCCGGGCGACGCTCTCGCCGAGGAAGGCGCGGGAGAAGGCGAGGGTGAAGAGCGGCGTCGTGTTCACCAGCAGCACGGAAGCCGCGACCGACGTGAAGGACAGGCTGGCGATCCAGGTCGCGAAATGGACGCCGAGGGCGACGCCCGACGCGAGGAGGAGGGCGCGCGGCCGCGAGGACAGCGCGGGCCAGGATCGGCGGGCGGAACCGGCGGCGAAGGGCGCGAGGAGGAGCGAGGCGAGGAAGATCCGGTAGAAGGCCACCGCCAGCGGCGGCGCGCTCGCCATGCGCACGAAGATCGAGCCGGTCGAGATGCAGAGGACGGCGAGGGCGAGGGGAAGGTAGGGTGAGGCGCCGGGCGGGCGGCTCATGCCCCGCCGACGGCGCGCGCGCGCACCGTCTGTTCGGCGTTCGCCAGCGCCGCATCGAGGCCCTCGAGGCGATCCCCGCCGCCCTGGGCCAGGTTTCCCCGGCCGCCCCCACGCCCCCCCACGAGCGTGAGCGCGTCGCGGAGCAGGGCGGGCACGTCGTGGGGAAGCCCTTCCGACTGCGCGAAGACGAGGTAGGCCTTGTCGGCACGACTGCCGAGCAGGGCCACGCTCGGCGCGAGCGCGACGAGGTGGCCGGCGAGGACGCGCAGGTCCGCGGCCGTCCAGCCGTCGTAGGCGCGAGCCACGACCGCGGGAACGCCGCCGGCCTCCGCGAGAAGGCGGCGCCCACCTCGTCGAGGACGCGCTGGCGCCGGTGCATCGCGGTGAGCGCGCGGCGCCCGCACACGAAACGGATGCGCGATCCGCCCTTGTACCGCTCGTGGCCGACGACGAGCACGACGCCGACCTCCGCGGTCGTGCGCGGGTGGGTGCCGCCGCACGCCTGGAGATCGAAGCCCTGCGCCTCGATCAGGCGGACGCGGTCGCCCGCCCCCTCCAGCGCACGGGTCGACCGGTTCTGGGCGCGTTCGTCCGGAGCCGGGCCGCCGTGAAGCCGGCCGACGTCGCCGGCGAGCAGGGACTCCGCCTCCCCGCGTGTCACTTCCCGCACCGACACCGGACGCGCCTGCCAGACGATCTCGTTGGCCCGGGCCTCCGCCCGCCGAAGCTCGTCCTCGGAGACGTGCCGGTCGAGGTCGATCGTCACCTCCTCGACTCCGAGGTGGAAGCTCAGCGTGCGCGCCGAGGCCGCTTCCACGAGCGCGCGCGACAGGAGGTGCTGCCCGTGGTGCTGCTGCATGTGGTCGAGGCGGCGGGGGCCGTCCACCCGCCCGTGCACCCGGTCGCCGGCGACCTCCGCGTCGAGGACGTGAAGGATCTCGCCGTCCTCCTCGATCACCGCGACGACGCTCACCGCGCCGAGCCTTCCGGTGTCCCACGGCTGGCCGCCGCTCTCCGCGTAGAAGGCCGTGCGGTCGAGGACGACGGCCGGGCGGTCCTGATGGCGGCGCCGGGCCACGACCACCGCGTCAAACTCCAGCAGGTATGGGTCTTCGCGGTACAGGCGCTGGGTCATGGGACGTGCGCTTCTCTGCGTCCTCTGCTTGTCGTGCTCGGCGTATCTGCGCCCCCTGCGTCGTTACCAGAGCGGCGCCATCGTATCTATGTATTTGTAGCCCGTACCGGTGTTGAACACGACCACGACGTCGTCGGGACTGAGGTGGCCTGACGACTTGAGCTTGCGCAGCGCGGCCACCGCCGCCCCGCCCTCCGGCGCCATGAACAGGCCCTCGGTGGCGGACGCTTCCTTGACGCCTTGGACGATCTCCGCCTCCGACACCGCGACGCCGGCGCCGTGGCTCTCGCGCAGCGCGCGCAGGATGAGGAAGTCGCCGATGGCCTTGGGCACGCGGAGGCCGTGAGCGAGCGTCTGCGCGTTCTCCCAGAACGGCGCCTCCTCCCGCCCCTCCGAGAACGCCTTCACGATCGGGGCACAGCCTTCGGCCTGGACCGCGTACATGCGCGGCCGGCCGGGACCCACGAAGCCCATCGTCTCCAGCTCGGAGAAGGCCTTCCACATCCCGATGAGCCCGGTGCCGCCGCCCGTGGGATAGAGGATCGCGTCGGGCAGCTTCCAGCCCATCTGCTCGGCCAGCTCGTAGCCCATCGTCTTCTTGCCCTCGACGCGGTACGGCTCCTTCAGCGTCGCGCATTCGTACCAGCCGGCCTGCCGCGCCCGCTCCGCGCAGACCTTGCCGGCGTCGGAGATGAGGCCGCGCACGGTCACCACCTCGGCCCCGTAGGCCTCGGTCTCCATGACGAACACGCGGGGCACGTCCTGGGGCACGAAGACGTGGGCCTTGAGCCCGCCGCGCGCCGCGTAGGCGCCGAGGGCGCTGCCCGCGTTGCCCGCCGAGGGCAGGCACACGTCGGTGGCGCCGAGCGCCTTGGCCATGGAGACGGCGAGGGAGAGGCCGCGGGCCTTGAACGACCCCGTCGGGTTGCCCGACTCGTCCTTCACGAAAAGCCGGGGGAGGCCGACCTTCGCTCCCAGCCGGCGGGCCGAGAGAAGAGGCGTGAAGCCCTCGCCGAGGCTGATCCGGTGGTCGGGGTTTTCCACCGGCAGCACGTCGGCGTAGCGCCACAGCGTGGGCTCCCGGAGCGCCAGGTGCCCGGGACGCATGTCCTTGGCGGCCCGGTCGAGGTTGTAGCGGGCGAAGAGGGGGCCCCCGCACTCGCACAGGTTGAGCACCTGGCCCGGCTCGTAGCGCCGGTTGCACTTCGTGCACTCCAGGTGCGTGAGGGGCATTCAGACCTCGAGTATCTCGGCTTCCTTCTTCTTCAGCGCCTCGTTGATCTGCTCGATGTGCTGGTCGGTCAGCTTCTGCACCTCGGCCACCGCCTGCTTCTCGTCGTCCTCGCTGACCTCGTGGTCCTTGAGCGCCTTCTTGAGGTGGTCGTTCACGTCGCGGCGGACGTTGCGGATCGCCACCCGGCCCTCCTCCGCGTGCTTGTGCGCGTGCTTGACCAGGGTCTTGCGCCGCTCCTCGGTCAGCGGCGGCACCGGGATGCGGATGACCTTGCCGTCGTTCTGGGGGTTCAGGTCGAGGTCCGAGCCCCGGATGGCCTTCTCGATGATGGGCAGCAGCTTGGGATCCCACGCCTGGATCGTGATGAGCGTCGCGTCGGGAGTGGCGAGGTTCCCGACCTGGTTCAGAGGCGTGGGCGTTCCGTAGTAATCGACCTTGACTCCGTCCAGCATCGACAGGGAGGCGCGGCCGGTGCGCATGCTCGCCAGCTCCCGGCGCACCGTCTCCACCGAGGTGTGCATCCGCTGCCGCGCATCCGCGACGAAGTTCTTGATGGGCATGGCTACTCCTTCACCATGGTCCCGACCTTCCCGCCCGTGAGGATCTTCCTCAGCCCGCCCTTCTGCTTCAGGTTGTACACGATGATGGGCAGGCCGTTGTCCATGCAGAGCGAGATGGCCGTGGTGTCCATGACCTTCAGACCCTTCTGGAGGACGTCGAAGTACGTCAGGCGGTCGAACTTCCGCGCTCCGGGGTCCTTCATGGGGTCGGCGTCGTAGATGCCGTCGACCTTGGTTCCCTTCAGGATGATCTCCGCCTTGATCTCCATCGCCCGCAGCGCGGCGGCGGTGTCGGTGGAGAAGTAGGGGTTGCCGGTCCCGCCGGCGAAGATCACCACCCGCTCCTTCTCGAGGTGGCGGATCGCCCGCCGGCGGATGAACGGCTCGGCCACCTCGCGCATCTCGATGGCCGACATCACGCGCGTCATCATCCCC
>QHVJ01000087.1 GCA_003222275.1 Acidobacteriota bacterium
CACCCGCCATGACGCCCGGCATGCGTGCCTCGCGCTCTTCTTCGATGCGCAGCGCGCCCAGCTCCGCCAGCCGGTCCACGGCGCCGCGTAGCGAGGGCCGGTCCCGGACCAGCTCCGCGACGGGCGCGTGGCCGCCGGCCGCGCGCAGGCGCTCCAGGACTTCGCCCTGCGCCTTGCCCCGCGGCGCGAACGACGCATCGCTCAGCGACGCGACCTGGACGTGGCGGAAGCCGCGGGAAGCGAGGTCCTGCTCGACCGCGACCACCCCCGAGCGCCGCAGGCGGGCCAGGCGGGAGGCGGGATCGCCGCCGAGCCGCCGCGACAGCGTCGACACGCGCAGCGGCCCGTCGCGCAGCGCGTCCACGACCGCGTCGCCCGGCGGGGCGTCGCTGCGCAGAAGACGCGCCACGGCCCGGCTCGCCCTCACCCCGTCGGGGGGCAGGATCAGGCGGTAGCACTCCCCCGGCGGCGCGAGGTAGTGCTCAGCCATCCAGGCCGCCAGGTCGAGGAGCGGGGTCGGGGCCAGCGGCGACTCGTCGATCACGTCGAGGACGTCCTTTAGCTCGCGTCCCTGGCCGGCGCCCTCATCCTGATCGAGGACGCCCGTGACGACGCCGATCACGCGGCGGGGGCCGAAGGGAACCATCACCCGCGCCCCTCGCTCGGGCACGGTCAGGGGCTCGGGGATGCGGTAGGTGAAGGTCGACTGGACGGGAAGAGGAAGCGCGACGTCGACGGCGCGAACCGACACGGAGTTAGTCTAGCCGCGGGCCGCGCCGCGGCAGGTCAGGTCACTCGGCGAGAAGGCCGAGGACGACCTTCATATCCTCCCAGACTTCCTTCTTCGCGCTGGGAGTCCGTAGCAGGAAGGCGGGATGGTAGGTGGGCACTACCTTGATGCCTTTGTAGTCGCCGACACGTCCGCGTAGGCGGGAGATCGGCTCCGCGGTCTTCAGCAGCCACTGCGCGCCGAACTTCCCGAGACCGACCAGGACCTTCGGCCGGATCGCGTCGATCTTCTGCTCGAGGAACGGCTGACACGCGGTGATCTCGTCCGGCTCGGGGTTGCGGTTGTCGGGCGGCCGGCACATCAGCACGTTGGCGATGAACACGTCCTTGCGGGGGATCTTGAGGCCCTTCTCGATGATGTCGGTGAGCAGCTGCCCGGCGCGCCCCACGAAGGCCAGGCCCTGCGCGTCTTCCTCGGCGCCGGGGGCTTCGCCCACGAACATGAGCCGCGCGTTCGCGTTGCCCTGTCCGAAAACGATGTTGCGCCGGCCGCCGGCGAGCTTGCACCGCTCGCAGTCGCCGACGTCCTCACGCACGGCCTTCAGCGCGGCGGCCGCGTCGGCGGCGGCCGCGTCGACGGCCGCCGAGGCGACCGGCCCCTCGGACGCCGAAGCCGCCGCGCGGGGAGGCAGGCCCAGGTCGCTCAGCGTGGCGTAGTACCGGGCCCGCTCGCGAAGGTCGGCGACGAGCGCGGGGAGATCGCTCACGGACGCGCGCGCAGCTCGGCCACGCGATCCCAGATGCGCTCGGCGAGCTCGCGCTTGCTCATGAGCGGCAGCTCGGTTTCCCCCTTGGCGTCGATCAGGACCGCCGCGTTCTTGTCGGAGGCGAAGCCGGCGCCGTTGCGGCTCACGTCGTTGGCGACCATCAGGTCGACGCGCTTCTCGGTCCGCTTCTTGCGGGCGCTCTCGAGCAGGCGCTCGGTCTCGGCCGCGAAGCCGATGAGGAAGCGCTTCTCCTTCGAGTCTCCCAGCGACTTCAGGATGTCGGGGGTTCGCACCAGGTCCAGCTTCTGTCCCCCGTCCTGCTTCTTGACCTTGCTCGCCGCCTTTTCCGCGGGCCGGTAATCCGACACCGCCGCCGCCATCGCCACGATCCCCGCGGCCGCCGCCTTGTCGAGGACCGCCTTCGCCATCTCGTCCGCCGAGCGCACGGCGACGACCTCGACGCCGCGGGGAGCCGCCAGCGCCGTGGGGCCCGCCACCAGGACGACCTTCGCGCCGCGGTCCCGGGCCACCTCGGCCAGCCGGTAGCCCATGCGGCCGGAGGAACGGTTCGAGATGAAGCGGACGGGATCGATGTCCTCGACCGTGGGCCCGGCGGTCACGACGACGCTCTCCCCTTCCAGGCTGCGCCGGCGCTGAAGGGCGGCCATCGCCGCGTCGACGATCTCGGGGACCTCCGCCAGCCGGCCCTCGCCCAGCCAGCCGCACGCGAGGTAACCGGTACCGGGCTCGATCACGCCCACGCCCCGGGCCCGCAGCATCTCGAGGTTCTCGATCACCGCCGGGTGCCGGAACATGTTGACGTTCATCGCCGGCGCGACGAGCACCGGGGCGGTGGTGGCCAGGAAGAGCGTGCTCAGCGCGTCGTCGGCGATCCCGCGGGCGAACTTGCCCAGCGTGTTGGCGGTGGCGGGGGCCACCAGCAACAGGTCGGCGGCGTCCGCGACGCTGATGTGCCGGATGTCGCCGTCGGCGCCGAGGGCGAACTGGTCGATGAAGACGGGATGGCGCGACAGCGCCTCGAACGTCATCGCGCCGACGAACCGGGTGGCGTGCTCGGTCATCACGACGTGGACGTCGACATCCCGCCTCTGCAGCTCGCGCAGCACCTCGCAAGCCTTGTAGGCGCCGATGCAGCCCGTGACGCCGAGGACGACGGTGGGCATTGGCTGATCGCTGAACGCTGATCGCTCCTATGCCTCCGGAACCTCCTTGGGAGGTGCCTCGTCCTTCACTTCCCACGATACCGCGCCCGCCAGCACCTCCTGCATCGCGACCCGGGTGGGCTTGCGGCTGCGGGCCTCCACCCGCGCCTTGGCCCCGTTCTGGAGCTGCTTCGCGCGCTGCGCGGCCACCGTGATGAAGCGGAACTTGCTGTCGACGTCCTTGGGCAGGATCAGATGCGTCATTGACTCTCCTCTTTACTTGCCGGGATCGAACGTGCTCAGTATCTTGCGGGCCGCCGGCTCGATCCGGCTCGTGCGGCACCGGGCGGCCCGGATGATGGCCTTCAGGCTCTCGACGCTCTCGTCGAGGTCATCATTGATGATCGCATAGTCGTACTTGGGAAACAGCTCGAGCTCCTCCCGCGCCACCGCCAGCCGGCGGGCGAACGCGGCCTCGTCGGTCGGACCCCGGCTGCGCAGCCTCCGCTCGAGGTGCTCATAGGAGGGCGGCAGGACGAAAACCGACACCGCGTCGATGAACTTCGCGCGCACCGATTCCGCCCCCTGGACGTCCAGGTCCAGCAGGAGGTCGGACCGGTCCTCGGCCGCCCGGGCGTACTCCGCGCGCGCGGTACCGTAGCACTGGCCGTGCACCTCCGCCGACTCCAGGAACTTCTCGGCTACGGCCAGGCGCAAGAACTCGTCACGGGTCACGAAGTGATAGTCGATCCCTTCGCGCTCGCCCGGGCGCGGCGGGCGGGTCGTGTGCGAGACGGAGAAGCGCAAGTGCGGGATCTCGACCAGCGCGCGCTGCAGGATCGTGGACTTGCCCGCGCCCGACGGTCCCGACACGACGATGACGATCGGGAGGTGGCTACTCAACGTTCTGCACCTGCTCGCGCAGCCGCTCGACCTCGCCCTTGAGGTCGACGACCTCGCGGGACATGGCCGCGGAGGCGGACTTGCTTCCCACCGTGTTGGCCTCGCGGGCCAGCTCCTGGGCGAGGAAGTCGAGACGCTTCCCGCACGGTCCACCGTCGCGCAGCACGTCCCGGGCCTGGCCCACGTGGCTGCGCAGGCGCTGCAGCTCCTCCGCAACGTCCTGGCGGTCGACGAGGCGGACGACCTCCTGGTAGAGGCGGGCCTCCTCCAGCCCCAGCTCGTCCCGCAGCGCGCGCGCCCGGTCGACGAGCGCGTCCCGCCGCGTGTCGCGCTCCGCCCGGGAGGCGGACTCCAGCCGCGCCGCGGCGGCTTCGATCGCGGCGAGCGCCTGGAGCAGATCGCGCTCGAGGTTCTCTCCCTCCGCCCGCCGCATGCGGTCGAGGCTGTCGAGGGCCGACTCGACGAGGCCGAGGATGTCCCGCCGGCGCTCGTCATCGGGGCGGCCGTCGGTCTCCACCACCTCGAGCGCCCCCGGGAAGCGGATCACGTCGGCGAGGCGCACCTTCCCGGCCAGATCGTACTGGGCCTGGATCTGGCGTAGCGCCCCCACGACCCCGGCGACCACCGGCGTCGAGACGACGACCGCCGTCCCCTCTTCGTCGCGGAGCACGGTCTGCAGCGACAGCTCCACCCGGCCCCGCTGGATGCGCGACTGCACGAGCTTGCGCATCTCCGGCTCGAGGCCTTGCAACCGCCGCGGCAGGTGGAGGGAGAGGTCGAGGAACCGGTGATTGAGGGCGCGCGCGGCCACCGAGATCCGCCCCGCCTCGCCGTCGGACGAGGCGCTCCCGAACCCCGTCATGGACCGGATCACCTCGGGCGCTCCAACAGCGTATACCCCTGGCTCATAGTGCTGGATCCTCGGGGCGGAACTGCAGGTCGTGGAGGCGGCTGTAGAGGCCGCCCGGGCGGCGCAGCAGCTCCTCGTGGGTCCCGATCTCCTTGATCTCTCCCCCGTCGAGGACCACGATCCGGTCCGCGCCCCGCACCGTCGCCAGGCGGTGCGCGATCACGAGCGTGGTGCGCCCCTCCATCAAGTTCGACAGGGCCTGCTGCACGAGCCGCTCCGACTCGGCGTCGAGCGCAGAGGTGGCCTCGTCGAGGACGAGGATCGGGGGGTCCTTCAGGATGGCACGGGCGATGGCGATCCGCTGGCGCTGGCCGCCGGAGAGCCGGTTGCCCCGCTCCCCGATGACGGTGTCGTAGCGGCGCGGCAGGTCGAGGATGAAGTCGTGGGCGAAGGCGGCGCGGGCCGCCGACTCGATCCGCGCCTCGTCGACGTCCTCCAGCCCGTAGGCGATGTTGGCGCGCACGCTGTCGTTGAAGAGGACGGTGCCCTGGGCCACGAGGCCGATCTGCTCGCGCAGGCTCCGGAGGCTTGCCTGCCGCACGTCCATCCCGTCGACGAGGATCGCCCCCTCGGTGACGTCGTAGAAGCGCGGGAGCAGGTTCATGAGCGTGGTCTTGCCCGCCCCGCTCGTGCCGACGATGGCCACGATCTCCCCCGAGCGGGCGCAGAAGCTCACGCGCCGCAGCACGGGCCCGTCGCCGTCCGCGTACTGGAAGCCCACGTCGCGATACTCGATCTCCCGCTTCATGCGCGGCAGGTCCACGGCCCTCGGCGCCTCCGGCACCTCCAGGTGCGTGTCGAGGACCTCGAAGATCCGCGTGCCGGCCGCTAAGGCTCCCTGGAGGGTCGCGTTGACCCGCGAGAGCCGCTTGATGGGCGTGTACATCGCGAAGAGCGCGGCCACGAAGGACGTGAACGCTCCGGTCGTGAGCCGGCCGGTACGGATCGCGTGGCTGCCGTAGAAGAGCGCGGCGACGATGGCCAGCCCGCCCACCCCCTCCATGAGGGGAGGCAGGATCGCGGTCGTGCGCGTGATCCGCATGTTCACGGTGAAGAGCCGCCACGCCGCGCGCCGGAAGCGGGCGATCTCGAAGCCCTCCATGGCAAAGGCCTTCACGACCGCGAACCCGGAGATCGTCTCCTGCAGGATCTCCGAGATGTCCCGCCAGCGCCGCAGCGACGTCTCGCTCGACGCCCGCAGGTGTCGTCCCAGCCGCACGAGCGGATAGAACGCCAGGGGCATGCCGACCAGCGAGAAGAGCGCGAGCCTCCAGTCCTTGATGAAGAGCACCACGACGAGGCCGAGGACGGTCAGGCCTTCCTTCAGGAGGTCCCCCGCCATCTCGGACACGGCGTTCTGGATCTTCTCCACGTCGGTGGTGACGTGGCTCATCAGCGATCCGGTGCTGTGGCGGCTCAGGAACGTGAACGACTGGTTCAGGACGTGCCGGTACAGGTCGTTGCGCAGGTCGGTGACCGCCCGCTGGCCGGCGGCGGCCACCATCGTGGTCGAGAGGAACGAGCACAGCCCCTTGATGGCGTAGAGCCCCAGGAGCGTGAGCGCGACCGCACCCACGCGGACGTTCTGGATGAGGACGTCGTCGAAGATCGGCTGCACCATGTTGACGATGCCCGCTCCCGCCGCGGCGTAGCCGGCGGTGGCGATCCACGAGGCCACGAGCATCACGCGGTACGGACGGCTGTAGCGGAAGAGCCGGCGGAAATGCGCGGCCTCGGCCCGCACGTCGGACATGAAAGCCGCGAGGCGCCCGCGCCGGCTCGATGACGGCCGGCGGCCCGCCAAGGCCGGCTTCAGGGGCGCAACGGGCGGGGTGGCGGGAACGGCGATGGCTTCATCTCCTTGCATTGACGCGTGTTAACGCGTCGCAGCGGATCGGCAAGTATACGCGATGTTGCGGGTTCCCGACAACCGGCTCTTTAACGCGGAGAACGCGGAGAAGAACGGAGGAGGGCGCGGAGAAAATAAAAGAGGTCTCCGCGTCCTCGAGCGTTGCTTGGGTTCTCCGCGACCTCCGCGTTAAGAGGCTAGTCTACGAATCTGTACTTGATCAGCGTCCAGAGGGCGGGGAAGCCGTCCCGCCAGGTGATCTTCTTCCCCTCGGAATAGTCGCGGCCTTCGTAGGTGATGGGCACCTCGTACACCCTCGCTCCGCGCTTGAAGAGCTTGGCCGTGATCTCGGGCTCGATGCCGAAGCGGTTGCTGCGCAGTGGCAGCGACTTCAGCATGTCGGCCCGCACCGCCTTGAAGCAGGTCTCCATGTCGGTCATGGTCGTGTTGTAGAGCACGTTGGTGACGAGGTTCAGGAACAGGTTCGCGAGGTAGTGCGTGAACAGGAAGCAGCGGTGGCGGCCGATGAAACGGCTCCCGAAGACGGCGTCCGCCTTCCCCTTCACGATGAGGTCGAGCAGCTCGGGATACTCCTCCGGGCTGTACTCGAGGTCGGCGTCCTGGACCACGATGACGTCGCCGCCCGCCTCGGCGATGCCGCGGCGCACGGCCGCGCCCTTGCCCCGGTTCCTGTCCTGTGTGAGCAGCTTGAATCCGCGCTTGCGCGCCAGCTCCTCGAGCAGGGCGCGGCTGCCGTCGCCGGAGGCGTCGTCGACGGCGATCAGCTCGATGCGCACGGGCACCGCGAGCACGCGCTCCACGATCTCTCCCACGGTGGCCGCCTCGTTGTAGACGGGCATCACGACGGTGAGGAGCGGATCCACGAGCGGCGTGGCCCGGCCGCGGCTCACGACCCGGTTCCGTATCCCTGCGGATGGTCGCGGCGCCAGCGCACGGCACTCTCCACGATTCCCTCGAGCGCGATGTCCTTCGACTCGAAGCCGAGGATGCGCCGCCCGCGCTCGGGTGCGGCCACCAGGCGGGGCGGGTCGCCCGGCCTCCGCGGCCCGACTCGGGCCGGCACCGGCTTCCCGACGATCCGCTCGACGGCCTGGAGCACCTCCTGCACCGATCGCCCGACGCCCGTCCCCAGGTTGAACGCCTGGAAGGCCGGCCGATCTGCAGCCGGGCCGGCGCTCACCAGGCCGAGCGCGAGCACGTGCGCCCGCGCGAGATCCTGCACGTGGATGTAGTCACGGATGCACGTGCCGTCGGGAGTGTCGTAGTCCGCGCCGTGAATGTGGAGCGGCTCCGCGCGGCCGAGGGCGGCGTCGATGGCCCGGGGAATCAGGTGCTCCTCCGGCCGATGGTCCTCGCCCAGGCTGCCGTCGGGATGGCAACCGGCGGCGTTGAAGTACCGCAGCGCCACGGCCCGCAACCGGCCCGCGCGGGACAGGTCGTCCAGCGCGCGCTCGAAGGCGAGCTTCGTCGCCCCGTAAGGGTTGATGGGGTCCTTCGGGTGGTCTTCGTCGATCGGCACCCGCACGGGTATGCCGTAGACGGCGCACGTGGAGCTGAACACGATGTCCCGCACGCCGGCCGCCTGCATCGCCTCGAGGAGGGCGAGGCCCTTCACCACGTTGGTGCGGTAGTACGAGGCGGGATCCGCCACCGAGTCGGCGACGCTGAGCAGCCCCGCGAAATGGATCACGGCGTCCGTCCCCGCGAGGGCCCGGGCCAGGCTGGCCGCGTCGCCCAGGTCGCCGCGCACGAGCGGTACCTCCGGGGGGACCGACTGGCGATGGCCGCGGGAGAGATCGTCGAGGACGGCGATGTCGTGGCCGGCGTCCCGCAGCTCGCGCACCGCGTGGCTGCCGATGTAGCCCGCGCCGCCCGTGACGAGGACCTTCACCGCCGCCCGATCCCCTCGTAGTGGAAGCCGAGCTCGCGCAGGTGGCGCGGGTTGTAGATGTTGCGGCCGTCGAAGATGGCGGGATGCCGCATCAGCGTGCGGACGCGCTCGAAGTCGGGCTCCCGGAACTCGTTCCACTCGGTCGCGAGCACGAGCGCATCGGCGCCCTCGACGGCATCGTAGCTGCGCGGGCAGAAAGTCACCCGGTCGCCGAGGAGGCGCCGCGCGGCGGGCACGGCCTTCGGATCGTAGGCGCGCACCGCCGCGCCGCGGGCGAGCAGCTCCTCGATCACCGCGAGGGCCGGCGCCTCGCGCAGGTCGTCCGTGCGCGGCTTGAACGCCAGCCCCCACACGGCGACCACCTTGCCTTCGAGCCCGCCGAGATGGGCCTCGATGCGCGGCACGAGCAGGACGCGCTGCGCGTCGTTGACGCGGTCCACCGCCTCCACCACGTGGAGGGTCAAGCCCGCCTCCTTCCCCACGAGCAGCAGCGCCTTCACGTCCTTGGGAAAGCAGGAGCCGCCGTAGCCGATGCCGGGGAAGAGGAAGGACGACCCGATGCGCGAGTCGGTGCCGATGCCCTTGCGCACCTCGCCCACGTCCGCGCCCACCCGGTCGCAGAGGTTGGCGATCTCGTTCATGAACGAGATCCGGCTCGCGAGCATCGCGTTGGCCGCGTACTTGGTCAGCTCGGCGGAAGCGAGGTCCATCACGAGGACGGGATTGCCGGTGCGGACGAACGGCGCGTACAGCTCGCGCATCACGGCCTCCGCGTGCGCATCGTCGGTGCCGACGATTACGCGGTCGGGCTTGAGGAAATCGTCGACGGCCGCCCCTTCCTTCAGGAACTCGGGGTTGGAGACGACGGCAAAGGGATGCGCGGTAAGACGCGAGATGACCTCCCGCACGCGGCGCGCCGTGCCCACGGGGACGGTCGACTTGTTGACCACGATCTTGTAGCCGTTCATGGCCCGGCCGATCTCCTCGGCCACCTTCAGCACGTGGGTCATGTCGGCGGAGCCGTCCTCGCCCTGGGGCGTACCGACCGCGACGAAGAGGATCTCGCTCGATCGCACCGCCGCCGAGAGGTCGGTGGAGAACGAGAGCCGCTCCTCGGCCACGTTCCGGGAGATCATCTCCTCCAGCCCGGGCTCGTAGATCGGGACCTCGCCGCGGCGCAGGGCCGCGATCTTGGTCTGATCGTTGTCCACGCACACCACGGTGTTGCCGTTCTCGGCGAGGCAGGTCCCCACCACCAGGCCGACGTAGCCCGTTCCCACGACCCCGATGCGCACGGATGTCCTCCCCGGCGCGGCGGTGAGCGCCCACCGCGCAGGCCGCCGCCAAAACGAACGGAGCCTAGCACGAGCCAGGGCGTCACGGGGTGGGCGCGCGTTTAGGCCGCGCCCGCCGGCCTTGGTATCATTTGGCGTCCCGCATGAACATCGGAATCGACGTCAGACCATCGCTCGTGAGGCCGACGGGCGTGGGCTCCTACGTGCTCGCGCTCGCCCAGCGGCTCCCTGCGTCCGCCCCGGACCATCATTTCTATTACTTCTCGGCCTCGCTCCGCGACCGCTATCCGATCCGCACCTGGCCGTCCAACGTGACGCTCGTCGACCGTCACCTGCCCGTGCGGGCCCTGAACTTCGCCTGGAACCGCCTGGGCTGGCCGTCCCTGGACATGCTGGCCCGCGCCCACTTCGACCTCGTCCACTCGCCCCACCCGCTGCTCGTCCCCGCGCGGAAGGCGAAGCACATCGTCACGATCCACGACCTGTTCTTCCTGAAGCACCCGGAGATGACGGAGGACGAGATCCGCCGGGACTACGCGCCGCTGGTGCCGAAGCACGTTCGGCGCGCCGACGGTGTCATCTGCGTCTCCGAGCACACGGCGTCGGAGGCGCGACTGCTGCTCGACGTTCCCCCGGCGAAGATCGCGGTCATTCCCAACGGCGTCGACCCGGTGTACCGGGCCCCGATCGCCCCCGAGGCGGTGGACGCGGTGCTCGCGCGGCGGCGGCTCCCGCGGGGAGCGATCCTGTACGTGGGCTCGGAGGAGAGGCGGAAGAACCTCATCAACCTGGCCATGGCCTACATGGGCCTGGCCCGGCGGCGGCGAAAGCCCACCCCTCCGCTCGTGCTCATCGGGCCCGGCTCGTGGTGGGCGCAGGGCGGCACCGACGTCGGCCCGCAGATCCGTGCCGTGGGCTATCTCGAGACGAGCGAGATCCGCGCGCTCATGGCCGCGTCGGCCCTGCTCGTCCTGCCCTCGCTCGAGGAGGGGTTCGGCCTGCCCGTCGCCGACGCGATGGCGGCGGGCCTTCCCGTCGTCTGCTCGCGCGGCTCCGCGCTCGAGGAGGTGGCCGGCGGGGCGGCCACGCTCGTGAATCCTCTCGACACGAAGTCGATCGCCGACGGCATCGAGCGCGTGCTGGACGACGCGGCGCTCGCGGAAGAACATCGCCGGAAAGGGCTCGAGCAGAGCCGCAAGTTCGACTGGGACACCACCGCGGCCCGAACGCTCGAGTTCTATCGGCGTGTCCTTGGATCCTAGCCCCTCCCCCAACGCTCGCTCGGAAGTCAATCCTCGCTCGCTCCGGCGGCCTCAATGATCAACATCGGGATCGATGCGCGGGAGCTGCAGGGAGCGCCCACCGGCGTCGGACGCTACCTGCGCAATCTCGTGCGGGCCTGGACGCGCTCCGGGGATCGGCTGCACCTCTACTTCAACGGCCCCGCTCCCGCCGATCCCGTCCTCGAAGACCCGGCCATCCGGGCGCGGCCGCTCGGTTCCGGCCGGGCCCGGGGGGTGTGGTGGCAGGAGCGCCTGCTGCCCGCGGCCGCGCGCGCGGACGCCGTCGACGTGTTCTTCTCTCCCGCCTACGTCTGCCCGCTGCGCCTGCAGACGCCGCGGGTGACGACGGTCCACGACCTGTCCTTCTTCGCGCTCCCTCGCGACTTCACGCTGCGCGACGGCTTCCGGCGCCGCCTGCTGGTCGCGGCCAGCGTGCGCGCTTCCCGCTCGGTGCTGGCCGTGTCGGACTTCACCCGCCGGGAGATCGTGGCCCGCTTCCCCGAGGCGGAGGCGAAGACCGTCGCCATTCCCCTCGGTGCGGACGAGGACCGGCCTCCCGCACCGTCGCGCGACGAGGCGCGGGCACGCCTGAGCGTGACCGGCCCCCTCCTCCTCGTGGTAGGGGCGATCTTCAACCGCCGGTGCCTGCCCGACCTGCTGCGGGCGGCGGCGAGCCTCCGGCGGCGTTGGCCGGACCTCGATGTCGAGGTCGTGGGCGAGGATCGTACGCACCCGCCGCTCGACGTCGTCGGCCTGCTCCGCGGGCTGGAGCTCGAGCCCCACGTGCGGCTCTCCGGCTTCGTGGGCGAAGCCGCCCTGGCCGTTCGCTACGCCGCCGCCGACGTTGCGGTGGTGCTCTCGGAATACGAGGGCTTCGGCTTGCCCGTGCTCGAGGCCATGGCCCGGGGGTTGCCGGTCGTGACCAGCACCGCCCCCGCCCTCGGCGAGCTCTTCGGCGAGGCGGCGCTCCTCGTCGATCCGCACGACGTGCCGGCCATCGCGGCCGCCGTCGACCGCGTGCTGAGCGTGCCGGAGTTGCGCGCGCGATTGGTTGAGCGGGGACGGGCACTCGCGTCACGGTACTCGTGGGCGGAGACCGCCCGGCGAACCCGCGATGTCCTCGGCGCGGCGGCGCGCGGGTGACCTCCGCCTCCGACACTCCTCGCCTCACCGCCATCGTCGTCTCCCACAACACACGCGAGGATCTGCGCCGCTGCCTGGCGTCGTTGCGCGCCCATTCCGGCATCCCTTGCCGCGTCGTGGTCGTGGACAACGACAGCTCCGACGGCTCGGCGGACCTGGTGGAGAAGGAGTTTCCCGAGGCGCGCGTGATCCGCAATCGCGAGAACGTCGGCTTTTCCCGCGCGAACAACCAGGGGCTGCGGGAGGCGGCGGGCGCGTACGCCCTGATCTTGAACAGCGACGCGGAGCTGACCCCCGGCGCGCTGCCCGCGCTCGTCGCGCGGCTCGATGCAGGCCCGCGGCTGGGAGTGGCGGGGCCGCGGACGCTGAGCCCCGACGGCACCGTCCAGGTGTCGTTCGGTCCCGCGCTCACGCCGCGGGCAGAGTGGCGCCAGCGCCGCCTCGTCCGGGGCGTGAAGAGACGCGACCCGGCGGCGCTGAAGGAGGCAATGGCGCGCGCGGCCGTCGAGCACGAGCCGGACTGGCTGTCGGGCTCATGCCTGCTCGCGCGCAAGGACGCCCTCGACGCCGTCGGCGGCTTCGACGAAGGCTTCTTCCTCTATGAAGAGGATGTGGACCTTTGCCTGCGGCTGCGCCGCGCCGGCTGGGGCGTGCTCTTCACCCCGGCGGCGGAGGTCGTCCACCACCTCGGCCGCAGCATGCAGACGGACCCCGCGCGGGCCCGGCTCGAGTACCACCGCTCGCACCTGCGCTTCTATCGCAAGCACAACGGGCCGGTGCTCGCGGCCGCGCTGCGCGCGTTCATCGGCGCGGGGGCCGCGCTCGGGTGGCTCCTCTCGATCGGCCCCGGCCCCGCCCGCCGCCAGCGCCGCCGTCAACATGCGCAGGTCCTAGGCGTCGCTATTGCTACGGCAGCTCGAGCGTGAACGCCTCGTGAGAAGTTGGACCGGTCGGTCGGCCAAGGGTGGCGGCCGACCTCGCAGGTGCTACGAGCTGACGGCGAGTGGCGTCAAGGCGGCAAGGGTAGTCAAGCAGATGGTCGTCAGCCTGGTAAAGGGTACCGAGGCTCCCCGGCCATCCCCTCGTGAAATCGCGCACATGCAGGAGCGGCCTCACCGCTGCGCGGAGGTCAGTGCCTTCTGCATGGAGCTGCGGCAGGCACTGCTGCGCGCGAAGGGATCGTGAAGAAGGTCAATCCCGATCTTCGACGCATCGCCGCCCGACTGGCCGAGGTTCTCGGCCCGGATCGCTGCCTGGTGGTCGGGACTCTCGCGGTCGCTGTCCATGGCTATCCGCACGCGACTGACCACGTCGAGCTGCTGACGAGCCTCGACCTCAAGGAGGTCCGGAAGCTGCTGCGCGCCGATGGGATCGACACATTGCCGCAGCGACGCAATGGTCTCGCGGAAGGCTGGCCCAGTGTCCACGGAACGTTGGCGGGTACGCGCTTCGAGATCCTTCCGGAGCTGGTTCCCCTTCAATGGGATCACGCCGTGAGCCTCTCGATGGGCGGCGCGATCCTGCGGATCATCGATCTCGACGGACTCCTGCGACTGAAGCGGCGGCCTCACGGCGGAGGCGTCGGCGAACTCTTCCCGGGAAGAGTTCGGCGCTCGGAGGGACGCGTGGGACGCCCGTGTCCGTAGAACAGCTCGCCCTCGTACGCGTTATGGGCGCGGCAGCGGAGCTGGATGTTCTCTACCGTGGCCTCGCCCCCCCCGCCGTGCGGGTCGACGTGATGGAACTCGATGAAGGCCCTCTCGTTGCAGGTCTTGCGCGAGGCGTAGCTTCTCGCGGGTCTGGGCGCTCGCGGTGAAGCGGACTTCGTAGCGGCCGGGGGCGAGCGGGCTCACGACCGGTCGTCGGGCGCGGGCCGGTAGAGTCGGCGGGTGAGCATTGGGCAGGATCGCCACGGGGGCCACCGCTGTCGTGTCCGAGGACGCCGGCAGCATCCCGTCCGAAGTTGCCGGCAGTGTTTTCGTCGCCGGGACCTTGCGTACGAAGGCGCCCGATCCGGCAGCGCGGGCTCGCGCACGCAGCGAACTCTTCCCGGGAACAGTTCGTCGCCGCCGGCATGAAGGAGGCCGCATGCCACCATGGGCCCGTCCGGCCGAATCCTAGGACCCGGCGCGCACCCGCAACAGCGAGTACGACTCGAGGTGCGAGCCCGCCTCGCCGATCCCGATGCGCAGCGTGTAGTCGCCCGGCGCCAGCCCTTCCGGCGTGTAATCGAGCACGTAGGTGCGCCGGCCGTGCGCCTCGCGGTGCATCTTCTCCAGGCGAACGAATCCTCCCGCCACCGGGGCTCCCGCGGCGTTGCGCAGCGAGGAGCGGATCTCGATCCCGGCCGCGGGGTCGCGCGGCGCGTCCGGCTCGTAGGCGATGAGGACCAGCTTCTCCGGCATCCCGCTGCGAACCTGGAAGCTCGTGCGCGGCAGGAACGGCCGGCCCGCGACCTCGAACGGCGACTCGCCCGCGCCCGGGCGGCCGGCGCTCATCTCGAGGCCGAGCCAACTGCTGGCCTCGTCCATCACCACCGGCGGGAGCAGGAAGCCCGCGGCCGGCTCGTAGGGCGGGACGGTCACGTCGATGAACTGCGCTCCGGCGGCTCCCGACTCCGGGTCCTGGACCATGAGCTTCACGGTGTACTTTCCCGGGAGCACCCGGAATGTCCCGTAGAAAGAGACGCCCCGCACCTGTCCCTGGGGATCAGCGCGGCCGGGATCGAACCGCGCGAGCTGCGCGAGGTGGTCGTGGACGACGCCGTCGGCCGCGACCGCGTAGCCGTAGACCTCCAAGGACGTCGCCTGGCCGGCTTGCCACCGCACGTCGCCGCGGGGTACCTGGACCACTATCCCCAGCGTCTGCCGTGGCCCCGGGTCGGGGAACGGCAGGCACAACGCGGAGAACGCGAGGTCGCTGGTGCCGACTCCTGTCATCACGAGCTGGGCCGCCTCGAACTTCCGCTGCAGCGGCGCCTGGGACGGCCTCGGCAGCCGCTCGAAGTAACCGGTGCGATGAGAGAGCCGTGCGCCCTTGCGTCGTACCTTCACCTTCAGCTTGTGGAATGTCCCTGGGCCCTTCCCCGCCTCCGGCTGATAGCCGAGGATGTAGTAGCGGCTCGTCATGTCCAGGATCTCGCCCAATGCCGCGCCGAGGTCGTTGGCGTCCTTGAAGAAGCGGCCCCCCGTCTCGCCGGCGAGGAAGTTCAACGATTCGCGGCCGCTCGTCTCACGGGCCAGGTCCTCGTTCACTCCGCTGCGGGTGAGGCTCCGGTCCGACCCCAGCCCCGTTACGTCGATGGAGTGGACGACGCAGTCGGCGCTGGAGAGCTGGCGGACCATGGCATTCAGCGTCCCCCGCAAAGTGGCGTCGCCATAGCGCGAGGCGTGATCGACGTCCTGAAGCCGTCCCTCGGTGATCGCGATGGCCGCCGAGCGGGCGTCGGCGGGAGAGAAGCCCACGAGCGCCTCGGAGTTGAAGCCGGCCGAGAAGTACAGCACCTGCTTGCGCCCTTCCACACCGCGGAGTCCCTTTGCCAGCTCCTCCAGGCTCCCGACGAGCATCATCACCTGGCGCCGATACATGTCCTGGTCCGCTGCCCGCATCATGCGCAGGATGGCCGCGCTGACCTGATCGGTGACCGCGCCGGAGGTCTCGCCGAAGCGGCCGGCGGCGTTGGCCTGGATGTCGGTGCTCACGATGTCGGCCGAGAGGCTCAAGGGATCATTGATGCGCGCGAGGCCCGCCACTCCGAGGGTGCTCACCGCATGGAGGAGCAGCAGCCGGTCCTCGGTGAAGTTGGCCACGATCCGGATGCCGCGGTTGACGTCGAAGGTCGCCACCGCGGCGAGGTCCGACGGCGCCAGCCGGCGGCGCAGGAAATCCGACGCCGCCTCCCGAGCGCGGTGCAGACCGCCGGGCTCGGTGAACGACATGTCGAAGAGAAGAAGGAAATGGCGGCGCGCGGCCGGCGAGAGCTGGAGGACCTCCGCCTCGTTGGCCTCGGTGGTGTCGATGTACTGGAACGACACGATGCGCGACGCCTTTCCGTCCTCGGCCAGCTCGAAGTCGTCGCTGGCGAGGCCGCGCATCGCGCGTCCGTCTTTGTCGACGACGAACACGGGCACCGAGACGAGGGAGATTTCGGTGCCGAAGACGGGGGGCTTGCCCGGTCCCGGCGCCTTCCCCGCGACGGCGACGGAGGAAGAAAGGGCGAGAACGGCGGCGAGCGGCGCGCCGAGGAGCCTCATGGGACGACACAATCCAAGCACTCCCGGGCCTCGCTGTAAAGGGCGACCCTCCGGCTAAGATGGGACGCTTCGGGGGAGCGGGCAAAGAGTGAGCCGGAAATCGAGGAAGGAGCCAAAGGCGGCGACGCGGCCCGCCGAGGGCGGCGCGCGCGACGGAAGAAAATGGGGGCGGATCGCCCTCCTCGCCATCCTCGCCGCCGGCCTGGTCGGCGCGGCAGGCTTCGCGCTCCGGCGGCGCGTCGCCCCCGCCGGCATCGTGCACCGCGACCCCGGGCTCAGCGTGCTCCTCGTGACGATCGACACGCTGCGCGCCGACGCGCTCGGCTCGTATGGCAAGGATCACGCCGGCACGCCGACCCTCGACCGCCTCGCCGCTGGGGGCGTGCGGTTCGAGCGGTGCCACGCCCAGAACGTGGTGACGCTGCCCTCCCACGCGAACATCCTTTCCGGCCGCTACCCCTTCGACCACGGTATCCGCGACAATGCCGGCTTCCGCTTCCCCGCCGGCGCCGAGACCCTGGCCACGCTCCTCAAGGCGCGGGGCTTCCACACCGGGGGCTTCGTGAGCGCCTTTCCCCTCGACTCGCGCTTCGGTCTCGACCGCGGCTTCGATGTCTACGACGACCGCTTCGGCGACCGCGGATCACACACCGCGTTCCGGATGGAGGAGCGGCCAGGAGGTGAGACCGTCGCCGCCGCGCTCCGGTGGCTGGGCGCGCAGGGCTCCTCGCCCACGTTCCTGTGGGTGCACGTCTACGAGCCGCACTTCCCCTACGTGCCCCCGGAGCCCTTCGCCTCCGAGCATCGCGACGACCCGTACCAGGGCGAGGTCGCGACGGCGGACTCGATCCTCAAGCCCCTGCTCGATCCCATCCTCGAAGCCGGACGGGCCGGCCGCACGCTGGTCGTGATGACCGGCGACCACGGCGAGGCGCGCGGCGAGCACGGAGAGCAGACCCACGGCATCTTCGCCTACGAGGGCACGCTGCGCGTCCCCCTCGTCCTGTACCAGCCGCCGCTTCTGTCCGCCCGAACCGTGACGTCTCCGGTCCGCCACGTGGACCTGCTGCCCACGATCCTCGACGCGCTCGCGCTCGCTCCCCCGTCCGGCCTGCCCGGCCACAGCCTCCTCGGCCTCGCGGAAGGGAGCGCCGCCGACGCCGACGAGAGCTATTTCGAGTCGCTCTCGGCTTCGGTCAACCGGGGCTGGGCGCCGCTGCAAGGAGTCGTGCGCGGCGGCTTCAAGTTCATCGACCTTCCACTGCCGGAGCTGTACGACCTCGGCCACGACCCGAAGGAAGAGAAGAACCTCGCCTCTTCGCGGGCGGACCTGATGGAGACGATGCGCCGGGAGCTGTCCCGCTTCCGCGCCGCCGACCGCGGCCTGCAGCGAAGCGAGGAGAACGCGGAGACGCTGGCGCGGCTGCGCACCCTCGGCTACTTGTCGGGTGCCGCCCCCACCGCCCGCAAGCACTACACCGCGGAGGACGATCCCAAGCGGCTCATCTCGCTCGACACCCAGGTCCAGGAGGTGATCGGGCTCTACGCGAAGGGCGATCTCGCGGGCGCCCTCGCCCTCTGCCGCGAGGTGGTGCGGCGCCGGCCCGACATGTCGCTCTCGCTCGTCCACCTGGCGTTCCTAGAGCGGGAGACGGGGAATCTCGCCGAGGCGGTGGCTGCGCTGCGCCGCGCCCTCGCGCTCAATCCTGACGACACCGACGTGGTCGGGCTGCTGGGCGCGTACCTCAACGAGTCGGGCCAGCCCCGGGAGACGCTGCGGCTCGTCGAGCCCTATGTAAAGAAGAAGGATCCCGACCTCGACGTGCTCGTAGCGCAGGGCGTCGCTCTTGCCTCCACCGGGCGGTCCCAGGAGGCCATGTCGACGTTCGAGCGCGTGCGGCAGATCGATGCGTCGAGCGTGATGGCGCTCGTCAACATCGGCACCGTCCACCTGATGAACGGCGACCTCGACCGCGCGCAACAGGCCTTCGAGGCGGCGCTCGACCTCGACCAGGGGACGGCACGCGCCCACAACAGCCTGGGTGTGGTCGCCGCTCGCCGCGGGCGCATGGAGGAGGCGGCGGCGCACTGGCGCAAGGCCGTGGAGCTGGATCCGCGCGACTACCAGACCCTCTTCAACCTCGGAACGCTGCTG
Organism: Acidobacteriota bacterium; assembly: GCA_003222275.1. Lineage (GTDB taxonomy): Bacteria > Acidobacteriota > Vicinamibacteria > Fen-336 > Fen-336 > AA32. Next base: position 18,363 of record QHVJ01000087.1, read on the forward strand.
CTGCGCGAGGGTCACGTCGAGGAAGCGCGGAGCTGCCTCGAGCGCTACGTGCAGGAGGCCCCCGTTGCGCTCGAGGGGCGCGACATCGCGCGCGTCAAGGCGTGGCTCGCTCGACCGTCCGGTCGAGCCTTGCCGCCGTCCTCGGACTGAACGTTCATTCAAGCGGTTGGATCGTCCGGCCTGCCGGCTCCGGCAGATTGGATCTTGCCCGTCCGCTTTGCTGTACTATTTTCTGGTACTTCTTTTCTTTTAAATCACTTACGGGATCAGGGTCAACACTCCAGCGTTGGCTCCGGTTTTGCTCCTTGAACGCGCCAAGGAATGGACCGCGCAACCTGGTCGTCATGCTCCCCCCTGCCTCTTGGGGCGCGTCACTACACTCTGTGGAGGAGTTTCGAGATGAAGAGACTTGGCCTTTTCGGCCTCGCGCTGGCCCTCGTCTTCGGGTTGGCTTCGGGCGCCTGGGCTCAGTTCGCCACCGGCAACATCTACGGCAAGGTCGTCGACGAGTCCGGCGCGGTGGTTCCAGGCGCCAACGTAGCGATCACGGGGCCGACCATCGGCACCCGGACCACGACCTCGGGTTCCCAAGGCGATTTCCGCTTTTTGAACCTGGACCCCGGGACCTACAAGGTACGTATCTCCCTGGCGGGTTTCTCGACCCAGGAGCGCTCGCTGATCGTCAACACGGGAACCAACGTCGACGTCACCTTCCCCTTGAAGGTGACCACGGTCGAGGAGACCGTGACCGTCACGTCCGAGACGCCCGTCGTCGACACCAAGAAGGTCGGCACCGGCACTACCCTCACCAAGGAGGAGCTGGGCCAGGTCCCCAACTCGCGTGACCCCTGGGCCGTCCTGCGCACGATCCCGGGCGTCCTCGTGGACCGTGTGAACATCGCGGGCAACGAGAGTGGGCAGCAGTCGGCCTACCAGGGCAAGGGATCGTCTCCCGCCGACTCCGTGTGGAACATGGACGGCGTGGTCATCACCGACATGGCCGCCATCGGCGCCTCGCCGACCTACTTCGACTACGACGCCTTCGAGGAGATCAACGTCAGCACGGGCGGGGCCGACCTCAAGATGGCCACCGGCGGCATCGGCCTCAATTTCGTGACCAAGCGCGGCACCAACAACTTCCACGGCGCCGTGCGGGGATACTTCACGCACAAGGACCTGCAGACCACGAACATCCCGGACGAGCTGAAGAGAGACGCGCGCCTGAAGCTGCCCGACGGTAGCTTCAGCGACAAGGCCGACCACATCGACCAGATCGCGGACTACGGCTTCGATCTCGGCGGCCCCATCGTCAAGGACAAGCTCTGGTTCTGGGGCTCCTGGGGCAAGCAGGACATCCGCAACGTCCGCACGAACCAGACCAAGGACAGGACGCTGCTCAAGGACATGAACGCGAAGATCAACTGGCAGGCCAGCAGCAGCGACATGGTGTCCGCGTTCTGGTTCCTGGGCGCCAAGCAGAAGTTCGGCCGCGGCGTCGGCTACATCGCCAACGAGGGTGATCAGTGGCTGTGGAACCAGGGCGGCTACTATCCGTCGAAGGCCCACGGCCTTTACAAGCTCGAGGACAACCACGTCTTCAGCCCGAGCTTCTTCATGAACGTGAAGCTGGCGTACTACGGCACGGGCTTCAGCCTCTCGCCGCGCGGCGACACTTCCGGATCGGTCGACTTTGAACACCAGGTCACGACGGGCGCGTCACTCTTCTACGGCACCAAGCGGCCCCAGTACACGGGGAACATCGATGCCAACTACTTCTTCGCCGGCATGGGCGGCAACAACGAGCTGAAGTTCGGGTTCGGCTATCGCAAGACGCCGGTCGACTCCAGCTCCAACTGGGTGGGCGGGACGCGTCTGGTGGGCTTCAAGAACGGTGGTGGCTCCAACTACGCCTACGTGACGCGGGATCGGCACGCGTTCTACAAGACCGCGTATGCGAACGCCTATCTCGGCGACAGCTACACCAAGGACCGCTTCACGCTGAATGCGGGCCTGCGGTTCGATCGGCAGACGGGGGGCAACCGCCCCAGCTCGTCCGAGGCCAACCCGGCGTTCCCGAACCTCCTGCCCGCGCTCAACTTCAGCGGGACGGGGACGGGCGTCAAGTTCAACGACGTCTCGCCACGCGTCAGCATGACCTACGCGCTCGACCAGGCCCGGAAGACCGTGCTGCGGGCTTCGTATGCGCGTTACGCGGGCCAGCTCTCGGCCGGCGACGCCAGCTACGACAACCCGCTCGGCAGTATCAGCTACCTGGCCTACCTGTGGGACGACCGCAACAACGACGGGTTCGTGCAGCCGTCGGAGGTCTTGACGAGCGAAGGTATCCAGTACTTCGGGTTCGTCGACCCGGCGAACCCGGCCAACGTGACCTCGCCGAACAAGATCGATCCCAACTACAAGACCAACCACGACCAGGAAGCGATCGTCGGTCTGGACCGCGAGCTGTTCCCCAACTTCGCGGTCAGCGCCGCGTACACCTATCGTCACTCGACCGACTTCGGCTGGACGCCGCGCATCGGGATGACGTCGGCCGATTTCACCGCGCGCACTCCGGTCACGCGGAACGGCTTCACGGCGGTCGCGTACCAGCCGAACGCCGGGCCGGTCGCGGCGAGCGGTGGCGGCCGCATCCTCACCAACCGTCCGGGTTACGCCCGGAACTACAACGGCCTCGAACTCTCGCTCGTCAAGCGGCTTTCCAACAAATGGATGGCTCGGGCGGCGTTCTCGTGGATGGATTGGACGGAGAAGTACGGTCCCGGCTCCGTCGTGAACCCGACCAAGACGGACAGCCTGACCAACACCAACGGCGTCAGCGTCGCGTCAGGTCCACAGGTAGACGGTGGTCAGTACGTTCCCCGCTCCGGCGGCTCCGGCAAGGGGGACATCTTCTACGGCGCGAAGTGGCAGCTCACCGCGAACGCGCTCGTCCAGCTTCCCTGGAGCTTCGAGCTGGCCGGCAGCGTGTACGGCAAGCAGGGCTACCCGCGGCCGATGATCATCCAGACGAGCGCCGGCGGCGATGGAACCATCCGCGTGCTAGCGGTAGGAACGAACAAGGTGCCCACGACGGGGCAGGATCTCACCGCGACGGGAAAGCTCGACGACGTTCGGTATCCGAACCTGTGGGATGTCGATCTCCGGCTGGCCAAGAACATCAAGATCTCCGGGAGCAGCCAGTTCCAGATCGTGGCCGACGCCTTCAACGTGCTCAACAACGACGTGGAGCTGAACCGCGTGCGCAACGCCAATTCTGCCGCTTTCAACCGGCTGGACGAGGTGTTGAGCCCTCGCGTGTTCCGCTTCGGCCTGCGGCTGCAGTTCTAAGGCCGAGCTTCCGTTCGACGTTCCGGCCCCGGGGGCAACCCCGGGGCCGTTTTCGTTTCAGGGTTGGCGGCGGAGGATCACGTAGCCGGCAGGCGTCTCCAGCACGGGACTCCGTGCGCCTACGGCCAGGGCGGCCGCGGCCGAGCGAAGCGGCTCGGCCAGCTCGTCCGGGCGCACGAGGCCGAGGTCGCCCCCGCGACTGGCCGAAGGGTCCGTCGATCGGGCCCGCGCCAGCGCGGCGAAGTCCTCGCCCGCCGCGAGACGGCGGGCAAGACCCTCCGCCTCTTCGCGAGTGGCCACCCGCAGCAAGCCCAGCCGCACCTGGCCAGGTCCTGGAGAGGCGACCTCGCGCCGCGCGCCTTCCAGGGCCTCCGCCACGCCGGGGAACGACGGCGTCTTCGCGATCAGGCGCTCCAGCAGGACCACGGCTTCGCTCGATCGCTTCGCGCGGCGAAGCACTTCGGCGAGATTGAAGAGCGCGTCGGGATCCTCGGGACGCGCCTTCAGGGCCGAGCGGAACGCGCTCTCCG
>QHVJ01000619.1 GCA_003222275.1 Acidobacteriota bacterium
TCATGATGGTGACCGTGCACAGCGTGTCGTACGCGCGCGACCGCGGCCTGTCGCTCGAGGAGGCGTCGCTCGCGCTGTCGGCGCTCGGCCTCGGCGCGGTCTCCGGCCGGCTCCTCGCGGGAGCCGCCGCCGATCACTTCGGCGCCGTGCCGACGATGCGCGTCTGTCTGCTCATCCAGCTCATGGCGCTCGGCGCGCTCCTGATCGGGCTGCCCACGTGGACCGTCGTCGCCACGCTGCTCGTCTTCGGCCTCGGCGCCTCGGGCGCCGACAACACCTTCGTGAAGGCGGTCTCCGACGTGTTCGGGCTGGCCGCGCTCGCGACGATCATGAGCGTCGTGGGCCTGGGCTGGCGCAGCGGCGCCGGGCTCGGGCCGGCGCTCGCGGGGTTCGTCTACGACGCGACGGGCTCGTACACGCCGTCGTTCGCGTTCGCCGTGCTCGCGCTCACCGCCGGCTGGGTGCTGTTCCGGCTCGGCAGCGCGCCGCGCGCGCATTGAATTGCGAGCCGCAGCACGCCGGAGGCGCCGCAGGCGCCGATCGTGCGAGGCGAGCCTGAGTTGAATTGCGAGCCGCAGCACGCCGGAGGCGCCGCAGGCGCCGATCGTGCGAGGCGAGCCTGAGTTGAATTTGCGAGCCGCAAGCACGCCGGAGGCGCCGCGCTACTGCGTCAACACCATCTGGGTCTGGATCGTCAGGGACAGGAGCTTCCCGGCCTCGTCCGTCACGCGCGTCTGCCACACCTGCGTGCGCCGCCCGCGATGGAGCGGTGTGGCCTCCGCGCGGACCGTGCCCGATTTTCCGGCCGCGAAGAAGTTGGTCTTGGACTCGAGCGTCGTCGTGCCGGCGCCGGCGGGCAGGTTGAGGAAGGTCGCCGCCGCGCCGACGGTGTCGGCCAGGGCCATCAGCGTACCGCCGTGCAGCGCGCCGCCGACCGTCGTCAGCGCCGGCCGGTGATCGAGCTCCGCCACCACGCTCGAGCTCCGCCACCACGCGCTCGGGCGTCGCCTCCACGAATCGAATGCCGAGGTGCTCCGCGAGCGTTCCCTTGTGCACGCCTTGCATGTCCACCGGCCACCTCCGCGCGCAGCATGACAGCGCCGCGCCGTCTCCACAATTACCTCACGGGTACTTTGCCCATTAACCACTCGCCGTCTAAGAACTTTCCCCGCTGCCCAAAATCCACTTGGGGCGCTGAGCGACTTGACGATCCCGTTGGCGTAGCGCACCATTAGCGGCCCTAGGAATGACGTGCCCGATACCGGATTTGTCTGGGACCCCGACAAGGCCATCGAGAACCTTGACAAGCACAGAGTGTCATTCGACGAGGCCATCACGGTCTTTGGCGATCCTCTCGCCACAACCGTCCCTGATCCTGACCACTCGTCGGATGAGGAGCGATGGTGGACCATCGGCCTTTCCTTGCAACAGCGGCTCATCGTTGTCTGGCATACTGATCATGTGGAATCAATCCGCGTAATTGGCGCGCGCCTGGCGACTCCCTCTGAGCGGAGGAAATATGAGTCCGGAGAATAGTGACGACGAGATGCGGCCAGAGGTTGATTTCAGCGGTGGCATCCGAGGGAAATATCTCGCGCGCTACCAGCGCTCGATGGGCCTCACGACTGCGACTGGACCGATCCCAGTAACCGGTTGGAGCACCGGCGAACCGTCTGCCGCGAAGCTCGTCCTTGTCTTTCAAGTTAGCTCCCAAGCGCCTCCACGGACCGTCGCGCCGAAGGTCTCCACCGCTGCGAGCTAAAATCATCCTGGCAGATAGCGCGGAGGTCCGCGAAGGTCTCCTGTTTCTTCTCGGTGGTACGTGGGTCCATACCGGACCACTTCCGCAGCCATTCGCAATCGCCGGCGTCATCGAGGTCGCTTGGGACGAGGCCAACCAAAGACATACAGCGGAATTCGCGATTGAGGACGAGGACGGGAACCCGCTTATGGTCCCAAGCCTGACCGGCGAGCAGCCGTTCCGACTCACCACGCCCTTTGAGGTTGGCCGCCCTCCGGGGATTGCGCAAGGAACAGCACTCAACCTGCCCGTAGCTATGCCGATCCCGCCACTCCCTTGGACGCCAGGACGTAATTACGTTCTCATAGTCCGAATAAATGGCAACGAAGAGGACCGGGTGAGATTCTCTGTGCGACCAGCCGCCCCTGTAGTAGTCCAGCCGCCGCAGCCCTGACACTCGCGAAGGTCGCGCCGCTACTCGCCTAGTCAGCGACGCGTTTCGGCTTATCCCATCGCGCGACTTGCACGACTTGGGGATTGATCCGGTTTTCTGGGCGAACGGCTCCGATGCCCAAAAAGACGTGGCTTCATAGGGGTTGTTGGGCGAAGTACCTCACGGGTAATGTCCAGCCTAACGCGAAGATGCTAGAGTCCGCGCCGTGGAGAAGACGATCCAGGAGGGCGGGTTCGGCCGGCTCCTGCGCGAGTGGCGCGCGCGCCGCGGCATGAGCCAG
>QHVJ01000316.1 GCA_003222275.1 Acidobacteriota bacterium
TCCTCGATACGCGCCACCCGGGACGCGATCTCCATCCCGCCTTCAATGAACGAGGCGACGTCGGAGAGTTCCCGCGGCTCCAGATGCATGCCCTCCACCCGGGCCGTGGGAAGCAGGGCCAGGACGTCGGGGAGGTCGTGGTACGGCTGCCGGCCGACCCGCCGAAGCAGGGTTACCCCCTCGGTCGTGCGGGCAAGGGCTTCCCGGACCTCCCCTACTTCGGTGAGCGGACGGAGGGTGGAAATTCTCGCGCGACCGGGTGCCGAGCCGACATGGCTCAGCACGAGCGCGCGAATGGTCTCGAATTCCAGGGTTCGGAAAGTATTACCGTTCACTACCGCAAATATCTGCCGCTCTTAGCTTTGAGGGCTTGAAGCACAACATGCAGGGGCCCTGCCCGTCTACTCGGTTCCCCTCTTCACCGTCCCCCGCAGGAGCCAGGACAGGACTGTGTACAAGATGAGAAGAATCAACGGTTTTGTCAAGCTCTCCGGCCGGGAATGGGGCCGCGCGGCAGGTGGCCTACGGCTTGGACTGGCTGGCGGTCTCGGCCTCGGGTACGGACGACCGGGTCGTGGCGCTCCGGAGGATGGCGCACGCCATGTAACCCGCCCCGAAGCCGTTGTCGATGTTGACCACGGCCACGCCCGACGCGCACGAGTTCAGCATCGCGAGGAGTGCGGCGAGCCCCTGGAACGAGGCTCCGTAGCCGACGCTGGTCGGCACCGCGATCACGGGCGCCTCGACGAGCCCACCGACGACCGATGGCAGCGCCCCCTCCATCCCGGCCGCGACCACGACGACACGAGCGCGGCGGATCGCCTCCGCCCGATCCAGAAGCCGGTGGAGCCCGGCCACGCCCACGTCGTAGATGCGGTCGACCACGGCCCCGTGGAACTCGGCGGTGACGGCGGCCTCCTCGGCGACCGGCACGTCGGACGTCCCGGCGCAAACGACGGCTATGCGGCCGGGCAGCGCCGGCGGGGGCGAGATCACGATGCTCACCGACCGCGCGGCCTCGTGCCAGCGCGCGGTGGGATGGCGCGCGGCGAGGAGCACGTGCACCTCGGCGACGGTGCGCGTGACGAGGAGGTTCTGGCCGCGGCCGGCGATCTTCTCCGCGATCGCGACGATCTGCTCGGGGGTCTTGCCCGCGCCGAAGACGACCTCGGGGAACCCACGGCGCAGCGCGCGGTGGTGGTCCACCTTGGCAAAGCCCAGGTCCTCGTAGGGGAGGCTCTTCAGCCGTTCGGCCGCCTCCTCGGGCGTCACGCGCCCGTCGCGGACCGCCGCCAGCAGCGCCATGACGTCCCGGGGATCCATGTTTGTAAAAGTGGGTGCCCCGTTGACGAGGGGCGAACCTGCGATAGATGATAGGGTTTGTGCCCTCGGGGCACAACGCCCCCCCGACGTCGGGGCGCTCGCGAGCGGCTGCGGCGCTCGCGGCCGCGGGTTCCCAAGGGTTTAGAGAAGCGGACGTGGCGGCGTCCGGCCGGCGACGCGGCCGAGGGCGTCATTTTTGCAGTCGTGACACCGGAGGAGGCGGACCAGACCAGATCATGAGTCCACTCGAAGCGGCGGTCCTTGGCCTCTACTTCCTGACCCTGGTGATCCTCGCGGTCTTCGGACTGCACCGTTACATCATGGTCTACCTGTACTTCCGCAACGAGGACCGACGGGCGCGGCCCGCCCCGTTGCCCGCGCGTCTTCCCCGGGTGACCGTCCAGCTTCCCCTCTACAACGAGATGTACGTCGTGGACCGCCTGATCGACTCCGTGACCCGGATCCGATACCCGAAGGAGCTGCTCGAGATCCAGGTCCTCGACGACTCCACCGACGAGACCTGCGCCATCGCCCAGGCCGCCGTCGAACGGCACCGCGCGCTGGGATTCGACATCCACTACCTCCACCGCGACGACCGGTGCGGTTTCAAGGCGGGCGCCCTCGACCACGGGCTCCAGACGGCCACCGGCGAGTTCGTCCTGATCTTCGACGCCGATTTCGTCGCTCCGCCCGAGATCCTCGAGACGACACTCGGCCACTTCCGCGAGCCGGGCGTAGGCATGGTCCAGGTGCGCTGGGGCCACATCAACCGCGACTACTCGCTGCTGACCCAGGTGCAGTCGGTCCTGCTCGACGGCCACTTCATCCTCGAGCACGGAGGTCGCAACCGCTCCGGCCGCTTCTTCAACTTCAACGGCACGGCGGGCGTCTGGCGGCGCCAGGCGATCACCGACGCGGGCGGCTGGCAGCACGACACGCTCACCGAGGACCTGGACCTGTCGTACCGGGCGCAGATGAAGGGCTGGCGCTTCGTGTTCCTGCAGGACGTGGTCTCTTCGGCGGAGATCCCGGTGGAGATGAACGCCTTCAAGAGCCAGCAGCACCGGTGGGCCAAGGGCTCCATCCAGGTGTGCCGCAAGCTGCTGCCGAGGATCCTCGCCTCCGACCTCCCGCTTCCGATCAAGGTCGAGGCCGCCTTCCACCTCACGGCGAACTTCGCCTACCCGCTCATGATCCTTCTCTCGCTCCTCATGTTCCCGGCGATGGTCATCCGCTACAACATGGGCTGGTACGAGATGATGGTCGTCGACGTCCCGCTCTTCATCGGGGCCACCCTCAGCGTGTGCTCCTTCTACCTGATGAGCCAGCGCGAGGTCTTCGGCGACGACTGGCGCTCCCGCATCAAGTACCTGCCGGCCGTGCTCGCGGTGGGCATCGGCCTCTCGGTCAACAACGCGAAGGCGGTGCTGGAGGCGCTCGTCGGTCACGACTCCGAGTTCACCCGCACGCCCAAGTACCGGGTGGAGGGAGCGGGGGACGACTGGAAGCAGAAGCGCTATCGCGGCACCGTGAGCTTCGTGCCCTTCGTGGAGCTGACGCTCGGGGCCTACTTCAGCCTGATGGCCTACTACGCGGCCAGCAACGCGATCCTCGGCCCGCTTCCGTTCATCTTCCTGTTCCAGGCCGGCTTCCTCTACGCGGCCACGATGTCGCTCTTCCAGGGTTTCGGGAAGCTCGACCTCGTGCGGGAGCAAGAGGCCTAGCTGGACATTGGCGGCAAGGACGTCCTGATCCTGGGGGGCTACGGCCTGGTCGGACAGGCCGTGGCCCGCCGCCTGCTGCGCGAATCGCCCCGCCGCCTGATCCTCCTCTCGCTCAAGCGCGAGGAAGCGGAAGAGGCGGTCACGACACTCGCCCCGGAAGCGGCCGGCGTGGCGCTGGAGCCGGCCTGGGGCGATGTCTTCGCCTTCACGTCGATCAAGGACCGTCCGCGCCGGGAGGCGTACGCCGATCCCGACGTGCGCGCCCGCGTGATCGAGAGCCTCGTCGAGCCGCTCTCGGAAGCGGCCGCGGCGGAGTACTTCCTCTACCAGCTCGTCACCGCCCAGTGCCCCGACGTCATCGTGGACGCGGTCAATACCGCCACCGGCATCGCGTACCAGGACATCTACAAGACGAGCCGCCTCGCCTACCAGGCCCTGCGCGAGGGCACCGATCTGCGCGAGAGCCTGGAGACGATGCTGCTCACCGACTACGTGCCCCAGCTCATCCGCCACGTCCAGGTCTTCTACCAGGCGATGGTCAAGGCGGGCACCGGCGTCTACGTCAAGATCGGGACCTCGGGCACCGGCGGTATGGGCCTCAACATCCCGTACACGCACTCGGAGGAGAAGCCGTCGCGGGTGCTCCTCTCCAAGAGCGCCCTCGCCGGCGCCCACACGCTGCTGCTCTTCCTGATGGCCCGCACGCCGGGCGGGCCCATCACGAAGGAGATCAAGCCCGCGGCCGCCATCGCGTGGAAGCGGATCGGCTTCGGCGAGATCCTCCGCCAGGGCCGGCCGGTGGCGCTGTACGATCCCGGCGAGCCCGAGCCGCTCGTCCCCGGAGCGCGCCTGCGTCCCGTCGATCCCTCCCGGGCGCGGCCGACCGGAGACACGCTGAAGAGCGTCTTCATCGACACGGGCGAGAACGGGATCTTCTCGCTCGAGGAGTTCAGCGCCATCACCACGGGGGAATCGATGGAGTTCATCACCCCCGAGGAGATCGCCGACGTCGTCGCGCGGGAGGTCATGGGCGGCAACACCGGCCACGACGTCATCAACGCCCTCGACAACGCGGTCATGGGCCCGACCTACCGGGCGGGGCTCATGCGCCACTGGGTCCTCGAGAAGCTGCGCGCGCTGGAGAAGCACCACGGGGTCGACAGCGTGGCCTTCGAGAACCTCGGCCCGCCGCGGCTGTCGAAGCTGCTCCACGAGGGGGACCTGCTCCGGCGCACCTACGTCACCATGGAGAGCGTGCGCACGGCCGACCCCGCCGAGATGTCCCGCCGGCTGGCGGAGGACCTCTCCGCCGACGCCACGCGGCGGCGCGAGATCGTCTCCATCGGCATCCCGATCCTGCTCCCGGACGGGCGCCTGCTGCGGGGCCCCGAGCTGAAGATCCCGCCCGTGGTTGCCGGCACCGAGAGCTACGAGGTGACCCCCGAGCACCTCGAGACGTGGGCTTGGGCGGGGTGGGTGGACCTGCGCGAGGCGAACATGCTCCGATGGAAGGAGCGCTTCGCGCGCATCCAGGCCGAGATGGAAGCGATTCCCCCTCACGACACGTCGTCGCGCTTCCTCCGCGACCGTCAGTTCTGGGGGGAAGAGGGGTTCATCCAGCCCGGCAAGGTGGTGGGGTGGATCTTCGCCACCGAGGAGCAGGGCGCGCGCATGAAATGACCGGGGCTCAGCGCGCGTCGAGAGCCTGCATGCGCCGCAGCTCGACCTCCTCGTACCGCCGCCGGAGCGCCCGCAGGCTGAAGGGCGGCACGATGCTGCAGATGGTCCCCACGAGGAGCAGCGGATAGAAGACTTCGTAAGGTTGCGAGCGAAGAACGGCCACCACGCCGAGGGCGAGCGCGACGGCGCCGATCGCGAGCATGAGCCCGAGCAGGCCCATCACGACGCTTCGTCCCTTGCCCAATCCTCCCAGCACGCCCACGAGCGCGCCCAGGCACCCGAGCAGCGCGCCTGTCAGGCCGCCCACGAGGCCGCCGGTGCGGCCGCTCCACCACGGTCTCTTCACGACCAGCGGATCCTCGTCGTCGCCGAACTGGACGAGGCGCAGCGGCCCCACCTCCACCGTTCCGCGGCCGGGGAGCACGACGTTCACGACGAGCTGCTGAGGTGGAGGCCCGTCGACCTTGTTGTAGAAGGGCAGCACGAACGGCCGCCAGTCGGACGATCCCTGCAGGTTTTGGAGCGGACCCGCCACGTCGAGCGTACGCGAGAAGTAGCGCGCCTGGGGAAAGAAGTTCCACATCTCGAGGTAGGCGACACCCGCGACGTCTTCGTAGCGTACCTGCCCCTCGATCGCATAGCGCGAGCGCCGCACGCCGGGGTCGCTGACGGTGAGGATCGTCACCGTCCGCGGCGCGCCGTCGCTGCTGACGACGACGGAATCGGCCTTCTCGCCCCGCTCCTTCCAGGAAAACGTGCGCAGCGTCTCCTCGGGGGAGGCCAGGGCCGGGAACAGGACGAGCACGCTAAGGCTTGCGATCGCTCTCATCACGCCCCTCCATCTCCTCGCCGTGGCTGGCCAGCAGCACGCGCAACGTCTCCACGTCGAAGCGCCCGTCTGCGAAGAGCGCCCGCGCCCTGCGCTCGAAGGGTCCGGCCACGTCCTGGCTGTCCGCGATCTTGACTTTCTCGATCAAGCGGTCGAGGCGCAGCCGCACGGTCGGGTAGCTGATGCCGTAGGCCTGGGCGAGCTCCTTGAGCGACCCGGAGACGAGCAGGAAGCGCTTCAAGAAGGAGAGGTCCTCGTCGCTCAGCATTTCCAGCCATCGGTCCTCGACCTTCACTTAGTTGATCTCTAGATCAAGTCTGCTCTTAATATAACTCAAGTCTAGTTTAACTTTTGTGATATGGATCGCATCGGCGTTCCGCCGGGCCAGCAAGCCTCCCAGGAGGGGTCTCAGCGCCTCTCGCCCCCGCACTCGTCGCAGGGACAAAGCCCGCGCAAGTAGCGGAAGCTGTAGATGCCGGTGTTGTGGCCGTCTTCCCAGGTCGGTGCCAGCGCGTAGTTGCCGACGGGCTCGAGATGGGCGAGCTCCTGCCCGGTCATCTCGAGATAGCGCGCGGTCGGGGAGTGGCCCTGGCAGCCCGCACAGGGACACCAGCTCCGCAGATAGTCGAGGGGATAGGTGGAGACGTGGCCGTCGTCCCACGTGACGACGAGGCGGCGCGCCCCCTTCTCATGGCGGACTTCGATCGGCTCGGGATAGGGAGGTACGGCGGTCACGGCAGGTCGAATGCGACCTCGTGCGTCTTGGCGGCGCCACCCACCTGGTCTCGGATCGTGAGGCGGACGGTGTAACGGCCGGGAGCGCTGTCTCCGGACAGCGTCAGCTTCGTGGTGAAGTTCGCGATCGCGCCCTGTTCCAGGGTGGTGGGCGTGCGGAGGCGTTCGACCTCCTTTTGCTGGAGGCCGGGCACCGCCTCTCCGGTCGGGCCGACCGTGATCACGTCCTCCACCAGGTCCATGGCATAGGCGCCGCCCTCGGGACGGACCTTGAACCCGCTGACCTGGGTCTTGATCGTCACCGCCGTCCCGCCGGTGACGGCGCCCTTCTCGACGCCGGTCGTCTCCAGGGTCAGCGCGCCCCCGCCGCCGTCTCCTCCACCGCCGCCTCCTCCCGACGCGCTCGTCCCGCCGCCGGTATCGCCCTCCACGTCGATGCTGGAGACCTTCCACGCGCCGCCTTCCTTCACGAGCTCGTACGTCACACGTTCGCGGGTGCCGGAGGCGGAGGTGAGCAGGCCGGACAGCGTCGCCGTGTCGTTCTTCACCGAGCGGCTCCAGAAGGTCGAGTCGGTGTTCTCGCGCAAGCCCGGGTGGCGGCCCACGAAGGCCTCGAAGGCCGGCCGCGACATTCGCGCCTGGGCGCTGCCGCTGAGGCGCGCGTAGGCGCCATCGATGTCGCCGCCCTTCAGCTCCCGGAGCTGGCTGCGCACGGCCGCCACCGCGTCGCCCGTCATCCAGAAGGCGGCTCCACCGATCAGGCCGACGCCGATGAAACCGAGGAGCAGGCAGCCGCAGCAGCCGGTCAGCGTCCAGAACAAGGGGCCGCGTCCCTTCTTGGGAGACGGCGGCGCTTCGCCGGGGACGGGCGCGGGAGGCGGGGGCGGGCCCGGTCGCGCGGGGGCCGGTGGCCGCGGTGGAGGCGCGGCGGGGCGCGGGGGAGGAGCTGACGGCCGGGGCGGTACGGCCGGCGGTGCGGCGGGTCGCGGCGGTATGGGAGGCGGCCCGGCCGCCGGCGGTGCCGGACGCGGAATCGGGGGCGGAGCCGCGGGCGGTGCCGGTCGCGGAACCGGCGGCGGCGCCGCCGCCGGAGGCACGGGCCGCGGGGGAGCGGCCGGCGGAGAGGCGGGGGGTGCGGGTCGGGGCGGCGGCGCGATCGGAGTCGGCGCGATGACCGTCACCTCCGGGCCGGTGGTGAGGATCGTGGTCGCAGAGTCTTCGCTCTCCATCTCGACCTTGTACGCGATGGCGCCGAAACGCAGCTCCTGCCCGTTGTGCAGCGGCGACTCGGCCACGCGCTGACTGTCGAGGAACGTGCCGTTGGCGCTCCCCTGGTCGACCACGAACCAGCCGGCGGTACGTCGCTCGACGAGGGCGTGCTTGCGCGAGACGGAGCCGTCGCTCACGACGATGTCGCAACCGGGATCGCGGCCGACGAGGATCTTGTCCTTGTCGATCTCGACCGCGCCGCCGCCGGCGGCGGGCATGAGCCGCAGGTTGGCCATGTTACTGCTCCTCCTCGGTGAGCAAGGGGGCGCTAGCGGCGCGCCCCCTTGAACCCCCGCTCACTCCGCGGGAGTGAATCCCGCTCCGCTCGCAACTGTGGCGCTACGGTGTAGGGAGGCTCGACGCCCGGGGCGATTCTAGAAGGGCAGGCGCCGCAACGTCAACAAACGGGTCTTTGACTCCCCGGGACCCGAGGCCTAGAATCGAGGTTCCGCCCGTGGGGCGAGGGCTTTTCCGAGCCCACGCGGGCGCAGGGCTCGACGGCATGCTCGGTTCCCGAATCTTCGACGCGCTGGCCTCGCTCCGCCTCGCCGTGGTCACGATGGCGACGCTGGGCACCGTGTGCATCACGGGCACTTTCTACGAGATGAACCACGGGACCCCGGCCGCCCAGCGCGACGTGTACCGCACGTGGTGGTTCGCCCTCATCCTCGCCACCCTCGGGGCCAACATCTTCTGCGCGATGATGAAGCGGTACCCGTGGAAGAAGCACCACACGGGCTTCGTGATGGCGCACATCGGGATCCTGACCCTCCTGGCCGGCTCGCTCCTGTCCCTGCACCTCGGTCTCGACGGAAACCTGGCCCTCTACGAAGGGGAGACGGGCAGCCGCGTCGCTTTGCTCGACAAGGCGCTGCAGGTCGCGCTGCCGGGGGGCACTTACGCGAGCTTCCCCGTCGTCTTCGAGAAGGACCCGCCCCGGCCCGGGCACGAGCGCCGCTTCACGGTTCCCGGCGCCGGCGTGTCCATGGTGGCCGAGGACTTCCTGCCCCACGTCGCCTTGCACGAATCCTACGAGGCGGCGGAGGACGGCGCTCCCGCCCTGCATTTCATCCTGGACGCACCGTTCGCGCGCGAGGAATCCTGGCTCGCCGTCGCCGACCCGGCGCGGGCCCACGTGGACTTCGGCCCCGCTGCCTTCGGCTTCCATGCCGCGCGGACCGAGTCCGAGGCGGCCGAGCTGATGCGCGAGGCGACGGGCAAGAACAACGTCTCCTTCGTCCTTGCCCCCGGCGGCCATTTGCGCTACGGGCTGACGACCAAGGAGGGCCGGACGACGACGGGCGACGTCGAGGTGGGACGGGCGGTCGAGACGCCGTGGATGGGGATGAAGATCGTCGTGGACCGATTCCTCGAGAAGGCCGCCCCCCGTCGGACGGTGAGCCCGGCGCCGCCGCCCGAGAAGGACGAGCGGCGCCTCTCGGCGGTGAAGGTCCACCTCGAAGGCGCGAACGGGCGGACCCCGCCGGATTGGGTGGTGTGGACGGAAGCGCGCAAGGTGGCCTGGGCGGGCAATGCCGCCACCGTCGCCTACCGCGCGCCCGAGGTCGCGCTGCCCTTCCGGGTCAGCCTTCTTCGCTTCAACTCGGACAAGTACCCCGGCTCGAACATGCCGGCCACGTACGAGAGCTGGGTGAGGCTGGACGATCCCGAGCGCGGGGTCTCCGAGCATCACATTTCGATGAACCATCCGCTGCACTACCGGGGATACATCTTCTTCCAGGCATCCTTCGTCGAAGGAGAGCCGATGATGTCGATCTTCTCCGTAGCGCGATCGCCGGGGCTGCCGCTGGTCTACGTGGGAGTGAGCCTCATCTCCCTGGGCGTGCTTTGGATGTTCTACGTGAAGCCGATGCTGGCCCGGCGCGACGCCGCCCGGGCCCTTCGGGCGCACAAAGAACGGGAGAACCGCCATGAAGCTCCATCCGCTGATGCTGCTCGCGGGCGTGCTGGCCCTGCCGAGCCCGCTTCGAGCGGGGCCTGAGCTCGATCCCCTCCGCACGATCGCCATCCAGGACGGGGGCCGGCTCAAGCCGCTGGATACGTTCGCGCGCGAGACGGCGCGGCGCGTCTCCGGGGCCGTCCCGTTCACCGGCGGCGAGTCGGTCAAGGGCATGGACCCGGTGGAGTGGATCCTCGCCATGCTCTCCGATCCCCAGCGATGGCGCGACGAGCCCATCGTCAAGGTCAGCCATGCGGGCGTGCGCGCCGCGGCCGGCCTGCCCCCGAAGAGCGACCAGCGTTATTCCTTCGCCGAGCTGACGACGCACGCCGGTTTCCTGGCCGCGGCGGACAAGGTCCACGAGAAGCTGCGCAAGGACCGGGAGGCGAAGCTCGACCCGGTGGAGCGCGAGGTATCGGCGCTCTACGACACCCTCGGCGTGATGAACGGCATCTTCTCGGGCGAGGCGCTGCGCATCGTGCCGCATCCCACCGACAAGAACGGGGCGTGGTTCTCGCTCGCCGACCTCGATCGCGTCGACCAGGCCCCCATCCAGCGGATCAGGACGCTCACCGCGGCGCTCGTGACCGCGTACCAGAGCGGTGACCGGGCGAGCGTGAGCGCGGCCGCGTCCGCGCTCGGCCGGCGGCTCTCGGAGCTGGCGCCGGGCGTCTACCCGGCGCCGAAGGACCTCGGGGTCGAGATCCAGTACAACCGCGTGAAGCCGTTCCGATTCGCCTGGATCGCCTACCTCCTCGGCTTCCTCCTGCTGCTGGCGAGCTTCCCGCTGGCCGCGAAGGGGGTCGGACGGGCGGGCATCGCGCTGGTGCTCGTCGGCTTCGCCTTCCACGCGTACGGAATGGGATTGCGCGTCTACATCTCGGGGCGGCCCCCCGTCACGAACATGTACGAGTCGGTGGTGTGGGTGGCCTGGGGCGCGATGCTCTTTGCCCTGATCTTCGAGGCGGTGTACAAGGCGCGCTACTTCGCGGTGGCGGCGGCGGGGCTGGCCACGCTGTGCCTCATCCTCGCCGACAACGTCCCGATCCTCGACGGCTCGATCGAGCCTCTCGTGCCCGTCCTGCGCGACAACATGTGGCTGACCGTGCACGTGCTGACGATCACCCTCGGCTATGCGGCGTTCCTGCTCGCCATGGGGCTCGGCCACTTGAACCTCGGGCTGTACTTCTTCGCTCCGCGGAAGACCGCGCTCTTCAAGACGCTGTCGCTCTTCCTTTACCGCGCGCTGCAGGTGGGCACGCTGCTCCTGGCGACGGGCACGATGCTCGGCGGCGTGTGGGCCTCGTATTCGTGGGGACGGTTCTGGGGCTGGGACC
>QHVJ01000304.1 GCA_003222275.1 Acidobacteriota bacterium
TGATCGGACGGCCAGAGGCCGGAGGGCGTGCGGTCGCTCGACTCGTCGCCCACGACGTCGATACCGAGCACCGCGAAGTCGCCGCGGACGAGAACCAGATCGATCCGGCGGCTGAGCGTCGAACCGGGATTCAGCAGGAAGCTCTCCTGGCAGCAGGTGAACCCCGGACCGACACCCGCCACGCCCCACGCGTCCGTGAAGCCGGCCGCCGTCAGCGTCCCATACGCGGCGGTCGAGCCCGTGATGGGGTCGGAGTTGAAGTCGCCGATGAATACCAGCGGCAGGTTCGTCGCACCGGCCGCTTGCAGGAGCTCCATCGACTGCGCGGTCTGGATCGCGGGGTCCGGGCAGTCGCCATCCAGGTGGGTGCTCACCACGCGAACCCGCGTGCCTCGGATCTTGATGTCGGCCGACACCCAACCCCGCTTGATGGTGATGGTGCCGATCCGGGTCGGGATCACGCAGTTCGTCGTGAAGTGACCCGCCTGGACGTTCGACACCTTGAGATCCGCGGTGCTCAGATCCTTCCGGGCCAGAATCACCTCGCGATCGGTATGGCGAACGTCGATGCCGAGCGCGCTGGGCAGCTCCGCGTCCCAGCCGAACGACGTGCCGATGACCTCGTACGCGAGACCACGTGCGGCCAGCGCGTCGAGGAGAAGCTGCACATAATCGAGGGCGACCGTGCCGGCCGGGGTGGCCGCGCCGTCGGCCGGCGCCTGAGTCCTGACCAGGACCGCCTCCTGAAGCCCGATCAGATCCGGCCGGCTGGCCTCGATCTCGGCGGCGAGCGCCGCCGCCCGCTCGGGAAAGTTGCGGGTGTGGTAGCCGTTGAAGACGGCCGCGACCTTGATCAGGAGATCGCGGAAGTCCGTCGCGGTCGCCACGCCGTATAGCTCGGCGTTGACGCCGTGATAGACGTTCTGGGTCATGACCGTGAGTGTCCGTTCGCCGCGGAACGGCGTGAGCTCCTCGGCCGCGACCGGACCACAGATCAGCATCACGAGGACCGTTGCCACGAGCATCGAGTAACGCATGGTTCTCCTCCTTGTGGTTGGATGTGATCTCCGCGCGTCATACGCGAGTGAGGTACCGCGGCCGACGTCACAGAAGCGTCACGGAGGTGTTTCCGCGTAGGTGGTGTGTGCTAGAGTCGGCGAGACTTACCTATGGCGGTGCTGCGGCTCGCGCTCCTCGGCACGTTCGAGGCGCGGCTGGATTCCGGGTCAGCCGTCACCTTTCCACGCAAGAAGTCCGAGGCGCTCCTCGCCTATCTCGCGCTCCAACCCGGACGGATGATCGCGCGCGACAAGCTGGCGGCGCTTCTGTGGGGCGACGCGTCCGACGAGCGCGCGCGCCACAGTCTCCGGCAGGCCCTCGTGACGCTGCGTCAGGCCTTGCCGCGTGCCGCGGCTGCGTGCCTCGTCGAGGAGGGCGACAACGTCGGCGTCAGCCCGACGGCGGTCGAGGTGGACGTCACGCGGTTCGAAGCGCTGGCGACGGCGGCCAGCCCCGAAGCGCTGGAACGGGCGGCGGCGCTCTACCGCGGCGACCTGCTCGAGGGTATGAGCGTCGCCGAGCCCCCCTTCGAGGAATGGCTTCGAGCCGAGCGAGAGCGACTCCGGGAGCTGGCCATCGAGAGCCTCGCGAAGCTGCTCGCCCACCACGCGCGAACCGACGCCGTGGAGCACGCCGTCCAGACCGCGGTACGGCTGCTCGGGCTCGAGCCGGCCCAGGAGGCCGTGCATCGGACGCTGATGCGCCTCTACGCGCGACAGAACCGGCGAGGCGCGGCGCTCCGCCAGTACCAAGCCTGCGTCGGCGTCCTCGAGCGCGAGCTCGGCGTCGAGCCCGAGGCGGAGACCAGGCAGCTCTATCGCGATCTCCTCCAGACGCGGCCGCACGTCGGCGACGACGTGGAGCCACGTCGCCTCGGCGCCCCCGTCCTCACCTCCGACACCGCCCTGGTCGGACGGGTTGCGGAGTACGCGACGCTTCGCCAGCGGCTGGCGGACGCGTCGCGGGGCCATGGGACGATCGGGATCCTCGACGGCGAGGCCGGCGTCGGCAAGACGCGGCTGGTGGAAGCGCTGATCTCCGAGGCGACGAACGCGGGGGGCCAGGTCTTGCTCGGCCGCGCCCACGAAAACGAGGAAGTCCTGCCGCTCGGCCCCTGGGTGGACGCGTTGCGCGCCGGCCGCGTCGTTCCCGGCCTGATCGAGGATCTCGATGCCCCGTGGCGGCACGAGCTTGCGCGCCTCTTTCCGGAGTTGGGGCCGGTGGAGCCCGAGCCCACCGCGGGCGAAGACTACGTCCGTCTCTTCGAGGCGATGGCGCGTGTCGTCCAGCACGTGTCGGCGGGGCCGCTACTCATCGTGCTCGAAGATCTCCACTGGGCGGACGAGATGAGCCTCAGACTGCTCGTGTTCCTGGCGCGGAGGATCGTCGAGTTGCCGATCCTCGTCGTCGGAACGCTGCGCGTGGAGGAGATGGCGGATTCGCCGATGCTGCGACGGACGGTCGCCCAGCTCGGCCGTCAGCCGCGCTTCTTCTCCCTGACCCTGCGGCCGCTGTCCGAAGTCGAGACGCACACGCTGGTGCGAGCGCTGGTCAGCACGAAGACAGAGGAGGCGCTCGTGCATCGGCTCGGGGAACGGATCTGGCGGGCGAGCGAGGGCAACCCATTCATGGTCCGCGAGACGGTGCTCGCGCTTCGGGAACGCGAGGCGGACGATCTGCCGGCGGAAATCTTCACGCCCCCGCGCGTCCGCGAGGTCATCGCGGGACGGCTGGATCGGCTCAGCGATCGGGGACGGCTTCTGGCCGCCGTGGCGAGCGTCATCGGTCGCGAATGCGACTTCGCGCTGCTGGAGCGCGCGGCCGGGTTGCGCGCCACGGAGACCGCCGAAGGCGTCGAAGAGCTGGTCGCGCGCCGCATCCTGCACGTCGTGGGCGAACGCCTCGACTTCACGCACGAGCAGACGCGGGCGGTCACCTGTGATCGCCTGCTGCCGCCGTACCGCAAGCGCCTGCACGAGGCCACCGCGCGGGCGATGGAAGCGCTGTACGACACGGATCTCGCCCCGCATGCGCTGGCCCTCGGGCGTCATCACTACGCCTGCGACGCGTGGGATCGCGCGGCCGGTTACCTGGTCCAGGCCGGGACGGCCGCGGCGGCGCGCGCGGCGCACCGAGAAGCGCTGGCGTGCTTCGAGCAGGCGCTCGAGGCGCTCCGCCGCCTGCCCGCCTCTCGCGAGGTCGCCGAGCGGACCATCGACCTCCGGTTCGAGATTCGCCAGTCGTACGTCCCGCTCCGCGAGCCCGAACGGATGCTGGAGCATCTTCGCGAGGCCCAAACGCAGGCCGAGGCCATCGAGGATCGTGCACGGCTCGGCTGGGCCCTCGTCTACCGGGCTCACGGGAGCTTTCTCTCCGGAGACTCGCACGGCGCGATCGAGGCCGGGCAGCGCGGCCTCGCCATCGCCGAGGCGCTCGACGATCCGTACCTCCAGGAGTCAGCGAACTTCTATCTCGCGCAGGTCTGCCACTGGGTCGGGAACTATCGGCGGGGCGTCGAGCTGGTCGGTCGCAACGTGACGACGCTCGAGGCGCACTTGAAGCGCCGGGGCGTCGAGTCCAAACAGTGCGTCAACTCCCGCACGTTTCTCGCGTGGTGCCTCGCTGAGCTCGGCGAGTTCGCCGATGCCACGGCGGCCGCGGACGAGGCGATCGCGATCGCGGAGGCCGCTGCAAGCGCCTACTGGCTGGTGCACGCGTGCTCCGGCGCCGCTCTCGTCCGCCTTCGCCGCGGCGACGCCGATGGCGCCATCGCTTTCGCCGAGCGCGCCGCGGAGTTGTGCCGGGGCCGCGACTTCACCGCCCTCTGGGCGATTCCGGCGTCGATCCTGGGGCCGGCCTATACGCTCACCGGACGCGCCGCCGATGCGATTCCGCTTCTCGAGCAGGCCGCCGCGATCGCCTCGGTGCTCGCGGCCCCCGTCCTGACGTTCCTCGGCGAGGCGTGTCTGCTCGCCGGACGGATCGACGAGGCCCGACACGCCGCGAGCCGGGCCCTGGAGCTTTCCGCCGAGCGCGCAGAGCAGGGCTGGCAGGCGTGGGGCTTGCGCCTGATGGGCGACGTCGCCGCGCAGACGGACGCCGGACGGGCCGAGGATGCGTATCGACGCGGGTTGGCGCTCGCCTCCGCGCTCGGCATGCAGCCGCTCGTCGCTCACTGTCACCTGGGCCTCGGCGGCCTCCACCGGCGCGGCGACAAGCCCCGCGAGGCCGGCGAGCACCTCGACGCCGCGATCACCGTGCTCCGCCGGCTCGACATGACGCGCTGGCTGGCGAACGCCGAGCGGGAGCGCGCGCTCATCGCCCGCTGATCGTGGAGCCGGGCGGCCCTCCGCCTGCTCGGATCATTGGCCGAGCGCGCGCATCAGGAAGAGCGTCTCCGCCCTGTTATCGGCTCCGAGCCCTGTGCCGACCAGGCTCGCTCCAACGCGTCTGAGCGAGTAGGTGACATCCGTCCCGGTCAGCGTGAGGGTGGCTTCCGCAACGGACACGTCGCCGGAACCGGCAAGCTCCCGATCCTCGCGCCTTCGAGTGAGCTCCCAACGGAGCTGGCCACTCTCCTCGAAGATACGCAGGCTCGCGGGATACGTCCGACTTGCTTCCGCTGGCCTCAACGTTCCAAGCCATGTCCCGAGCACCGCCAGCCGCTGCGGATCGACGCGCGCGCGCTGGCTGCTCTCTGTCGCGGCCGCTTCCACGGTCGGCGAACGCGGATCCGACGACGCGGTCGCGGCTGCGACCGGCTGCGGCGCCGCAGGCGCCGTCGGAGGCTCCGCGCTGTGCTCGGCCGGCGCGCTCTCGCGCGGCGGCTCAGCGGGAAAGAGCAGTCGGACGATCTTCTCGGCCAGGCTTCGGGTGCCACGATCCACTTCCTGGCGAAACATCTGGGCATCGGCGGCGGCCCATTCGAGAAACAGCGCGCCCGGCCCGCGGTATTCGAACTTCTCCGCATAGATCTCGACGCCATCGGCAGTCCGAACCAGGCTCGCGCCCGCCGCCATGAACAGCGAAACCGGCGGGTTGATGCCGCCCTGACCGACCAGAGCGATACGAAGCACGCTGACCTCCAGGATGGTATCGATGCCCTCACCCGCGAGGGCCCGATAGTCGATTCGTTCTCCCACCGCGCTCGGACCCTGATCGTCGACGGTGACGAAATTGAGGGCGCTGCGACGCCGGACGGCCTCGAGCACGTGATCGCGAAGTGCCGCCTGGATGTTGGCCTGGCTCACCGCGCTCTTCAGCCCGGTTTCGGCCGCGTCGACCCTGGACGCCGGCTCGGCGGTCACGGCGCCGTACACGCTACCGCCGAGCGCCCCGACGGTCCCTCCGGCGGCAGCCACACCAAGGCCGAACGCGAGGGCCGCGCCGCAGACCACGGCGCCGAGCCGCCCGCTCGCGTGACAGCCCTTCGCGACTCCTCCCGCGATGGCCAAGCCCGGCGTGACGCCGAGGGCCAGGCCGTACCCCGCGCCCTTCACGGCGCCCATTCCCTTTCCACTCGTCGGCGCGTTCACCTGCGTCTGAGGATCGAGCCCGGCCGCTGCAAGCCCAACCGTCTTGAGCTGGGCGCGGACCTCGTCCGTGGGCGACTGCGGCAACGGTTGCCGCTTGAGCGCGCACCCCCAGGAGCCGGCGCATAGCAAAAGCACGAGGACGATCATGGCGACCCGCCGCGGTGCACCCGTCATGGCTCTGCCTCCTTGCGCTGCCTCGCAGCGTGGCCCCATTCATGGCGCGCCGGGTGTCACAGCCGCGTCACAAAGGGCAACTGGCCATACTCCCGCCCGCAGTTGGGCGCGAGGGTCAGCCCCGGCGTGCGCCGCAGGTCCTCGGCGAGGATGCCGAGGATCGAGCAGGCTATGTCCATCTCGCCGCGCTTGAGCATGGCCAGCCGCGTCACCTCTTCCAGCACCGACTTGAAGACGAGCCGCTTCACGTTCGGCGCCGCGCGAGGCCGGCGAGCACCTCGACGCCGCGATCACCTTGCTCCGCCGGCTCGACATGACGCGCTGGCTGGCGAACGCCGAGCGGGAGCGCGCGCTGCTCGCCCGCTGACCCAGAGCCGAACGGCGCTCCGGGGGATCATTGGCCGAGCGCGCGCACCAGGACCAGCGTCTCGATCCGGTTGTCGGCTCCGAGACCCGTGCCGACGAGGCTCACGCCGATGTTGTCGAGCGAGTAGGTGACGTCGATCGGCCGAGAGCCCGTCCATACCCGCTGGAAGGCGGTGCCAGGGCTCGGCTGAAATGTTCCGGTCAGCATGACCCGCGTGCCCGCAAACGAGACGCCGCCGGAGCCGGCAAGATCCCGACCCTCGTGGCTGCGCGTCAGCTCCCAGCGCAGCTCGCCACTCTCCTCGAAGATCCGCAGTCTCGCGGGATACCTCCCACTTCCCTCCCCCGGCTTGAACGTTCCGCGCCATGTCCCGAGCACCGCCAGCCGCCGCGGATCGAGCGTGGGCTCGCCGTTGTTGCTCGTGACGACCATTTCGTACGTCGGTCCTCGTGGATCCGATGAGGCCGTCGCGGCTGCGGGCGGTTCTGTCGAAGCCGCCGGCGCCGTCGGCGGCTCCGGGCTTGGC
The DNA here is from genome assembly GCA_003222275.1 of Acidobacteriota bacterium. Classification (GTDB taxonomy): domain Bacteria; phylum Acidobacteriota; class Vicinamibacteria; order Fen-336; family Fen-336; genus AA32. The sequence continues at coordinate 6,662 of QHVJ01000304.1, forward strand.
TCGGCCGGCGTGCTGTCGCGTGCCGGCTCCGCGGGAAAGAGCAGCCGAACGATGTCCTCGGCCAGGCTCCGTGCGCCACGATCCACTTCCTGGCGAAACACCTGGCCCTCATCGGCGGCCCATTCGAGGAACTTGTGCGCGGCGCCGCCGCGGTAGTCGAACTTCTCCGCGTACATCTCGGCGCCGTCGGCGGTGCGAATCAGCCTCGCGCGCGCGGTCATGAACAGCGAGACCGGCGGGTTGATGCCAGACTGAGCGACCAGACCGATGCGAGGCACGCTGACCTCGAGAACGGTATCGATGTCCGTGCTCACCAGGGCCCCGTAGTCGATCCGTTCTCCCGCCGCGCTCGTCTGATGGTCGTCCACGGCGACGAAATT
>QHVJ01000305.1 GCA_003222275.1 Acidobacteriota bacterium
GACGCCGTGATCCCCTCGAAGACGCAGTCGGGAGTTCCGGCCCCATGGCAGCTGAGGGTCAGCACTCCGGTTGTCCCATTTGAATACTTGACGCGCAGCTCTGCCAGACCGGCGCGAAAGTCTTCCTCGGCGCCGATCGTGTCGCAGACGGCGGGAAACGTTCCGGGCGCCACGATCCAGCTGAGCAGCTCCGTGACCTTGTAGTTCCCGCTGCCGCCGAAACAACCGGGCGCCGTCCCCGGCGTGATCGTCCAGGATCCGCCGCCGGTGACGTGTCGCGAGCAGCGATCCCTCACGTTCGGGAAGGTCCCTGAACCCATGACAGTGATCCTCGCCCCATCCTGGGCCCTCGCCGATGCCTGCCCACCCGGCTTTACACAATCGGCCAGCGGAAAGATGTTGACGATGTCCCAGCGAATTCGTTCTCCCTCATCGTCGTCTTTGTCTTTGTCTTTGTCCGCAAGGACCACAGCCGGACCACCCAGAGCTCCGAGCGCCCCGGCCGCAGCGGCGCCTTTCAGAACCTGCCGACGCGTGACTTTCTGGCGTGCCATGATCTTTCCTCCGCGACAAGCGATCCCATTGCACCTTGCCTTAGTCGGCAAGGAGGGTTGGCCTCTAGTAAGGAAGCTGACCTCTATGAATACGCGCGGAGGACGGGTCCGTCAAGGCATTTTCGGGCACGGCCTGGCACGGCGGATCTCTCGATGGTCGGGACAGATCCACCTCCCGGTTCGGCTGTTCCTGGACGCGCTTGACGGCCCGCGTTAGAGTAGCGCTCGCCTCTTATGGCCGCGGCCCCAGCCGATCGTCCGACCGCGTCCACAGGCGTTCGACGTTCCTGTCAGGAGGGAATCTCCATGGCGTCTTCCGGGCAGCCGCTCCGAGACGTCGATTTCCAGCCTCCCGCGCGACCTGCGTGCCCCGGCCGGCCGGGCGGGCGCGGCGCGGCGGGAAGACTCATGCTGAAAGGAAGTATCGGACCGGCTCTGGCGATCGGCCTCGTGCTCAGCGCTGCCATGGCCCGGGCGGACGAGGTCGGGGAGAGAGCGCGCAAGGGGCCGGCGGACCGTGACCCGTCCACCGTCGCCTCGACCTGGTTCGACAAGCTCTACGACGTGATCAAGTCCGAGGCGATCTCACCCCCGCCGGCCTCTCGCATCTACGGCATCTGTGCCGTCGCCCTTTACGAAGCGGTCACTCCGGGAGCCGCGCATCACCGCTCGCTGGCCGGCCAGCTCAACGGCCTCGACCGGATGCCGAAGCCCAAGGCGAAGGCGAAGCATCACTGGCCCGCGGTCGCCAACGCCGCCCTGGCCCGGACGATCCGCGGCATCTTCCCCTCCCTCAAGCCCGAGAACCTGGCCGGCATCGACGCCTTGGAGCACGACTTCGCCGCGCGG
>QHVJ01000306.1 GCA_003222275.1 Acidobacteriota bacterium
CGCCATTCCGGTTCCCGGCGCTTGGCAGCCGACGCCGCCCGGATTCAGCGCCAAGCCGCTGCAGCCTTGCTGGGGTCTCATCCGCCCGATGGTCCTCAGCTCCGGACACGAGTGCCCGCCGACGAGGCATCCCGTCTTCTCTACCGACGCCGGGTCCGACTTCAGCGCCGCCGCGCTCGAGGTCTACAACACGGGACTCAGCCTGACCGACGAGCAGAAGACCATCGCCGACTATTGGGCGGACGGTGCCGCGGCCACGGGCACGCCCCCCGGCCACTGGATCGCGATCGTGGGCCAGATCGCGAGGAACGATCGCCTGTCTCTGTCCGACGCCGCCGAGGCGTTTGCCCGAGTGGGGATTGCCGTCGACGACGCCTTCATAGAGTGCTGGTTCGCGAAGTACGCCACGAACCTCCAGCGCCCCGTGACGTACATCCACAACGCGTTCGACGCGGGCTGGCTCCCCTACATCGCAACTCCCGCGTTCCCGACGTACACCTCGGGACATTCCACCCAGTCGGGCGCCGCCGCCTCCGTCCTCACCGCCATGTTCGGCAAGAAGGCATTCACGGACACGGTACATGCCGATCACCACCTGGTCCCGAGCCAGGCGCCCCGGTCGTTCAGGTCCTTCGACCAAGCCGCCGCCGAGGCAGCGATCTCACGACTCTACGGCGGCATCCACTACTCGTTCGACAACAACAACGGCCTCGTCTGTGGAAAGTGCATCGCGCAGGCGATCAAGCGCCGTGTGCAGTTCCAGGATGATCACGACGACAAGGATGAATAGCGAGGCGCGCCACAGACCAAGAATGGAGCGGTGACGTGAGAGAGACGACCAAGGCAGACTGGAAAGCGGTGCCCTTCAGGAGAACGTGCGGACGGCGCTCGTCGATGCGGGCTTCCGCACGGCTCGCGTAGAGGTGGTCGGCCTCTCTGACGACTGTTCCGTCGAGGAGCACCTCGCGGACCGAGAGCTGAGCTCGGGCGGGCGGTCCGCCCGCCACGTCCTGGGCGACACCGCATGGCGAGGATTCCTGGAGCGCGCCGGAGCGGAGTCTCGACCGAAGTTCGGTGACAGGATCAGCTACGAGCGGAGGCATGTTGAGTTGGAGGCGGCGTCCGGACTTGAACCGGAGATAGAGGTTTTGCAGGGCGAAAGGACGATGCAGACCAACCGTCACCAAACCCTGTGAAGCTAGACGATCCAGGATTTTAGCAGCACAACCCGCGCCGTTCGATCCATCGCCAAATACTGCAGATTCGGGTTGGTCTGGTCAAAGTCGCGTCAAAGTCGACGCGAGTTGGCACGGCCGTAGCCTGCAGCAGTTGACACCGCAGAGCCCGCGTGTTCCGATGGTAGAGATGCGTCGGACCAGCATTCTGCTTCTTGCTGGGGGCTACGGCCTCTCGTTCGTGATTGTCTGCCTGGCGGCCTGTCTCGCCGCGCCGGCTGCCGCAGAGCACGCCTGCTGCGACCAAGAGGACGGCTTCCGCGCAGATGCTCGCGACTGTTGCGTGGTAACCCAAGGCGTATCGCCGGCCTCCACGCACGTGGCCCCGGCCATCTCGGTCGTGTTTTCCTTGCCCGACTACGTCGCCGTGTCCCTGCCGCCGGTTGTTACGTATGCCGGCCTGGGCGCTCTGGCCGCGTCACCCCCTCTCATTCTTCGCATCTGATCCACCTCTCGTAGCGACGCGCACGCCGCGCGTCTGAGCTGCGCCCGCGGTCCGTCCGCGGCGCTGGTCCCTTTTCGAGAGGTGTGCCCATGCCGTTTTCGAAGACGATCCTTGCCATAGCACTCGGCGCTAGCCTGGCGGCGCCGTTGGCGGGCGCGGAGAATCGGTCGCCGGATTCATCCGACCCTGTCCTTCAGGCGCTCATCGACGAAGCCCTGCTCCATAATCCGGAGCTCCTCGCTTCTCGTCAGCTCGAGCTTGCTGCACAGGCGCGACCCGTTCAGGCGGCGGCCCGCCCCGGTCCAACAGTCGGCGTCTTCTACCAGAACGACGGCGTAGGGCCCAGCCTGGGTCGGGAGCCGATGACGATGCTCGGCGTCTCCGGCGGGCAGGACCTCCCCTATCCCGGGAAGCTCGGCCTGCGCCGGCGAGTCGCGCAGGCCGACGCGGGCGCAGCCAGTCTCGACGTGGAACGTGCCCGCCTCAGCGTAGTCGGCTCGGTGAAGCGCGCCTACTACGGCCTTTTGCTCGCCCGCGGGCTCGCCGCTCTGGCTCTCGAGCAACGCAACGTCTGGCAGGAGGTGCAAGAGACCGCACGAGTGCGTTACGCGTCGGCGGTCGGCACGCAGCAGGAGATGCTGCGCGCCCAGGTGGAGGCGACGCGCGTGCAGGCGCTGCACGCGCAGCACCACGCCGAGGCGCGTGCGCGGCTCGCACAGCTCAATGCCCTGCGGGGCCGGCCGGCAGACACCCCCGTGGAGACGACAGCCTCCCTGCCTGTCCGGCCCGAGACGCGGTCCCCAGCCGAGGTGGTTGCCTGGTCCGAGGCCAACAGCCCCGAGCTGAGGGCGGCGGCGCTGGCCATCGAGCGCGACGAGCGCGCGGTGGAGCTGGCCCGTCTCGAGTTCAAGCCTGATTTCAACGTGCAGGGCGGATTGATGTACCGCGGGTCGCTGCCACCCATGTGGCAGGCCAGCGTGTCGGTCGCGCTCCCTTCCCGGGCTCGGGTGAATGGCGCCCTCGCCGAGGCGCAGGCGCATCTGGCAGCTAGCAAGGCACGCGTGGAGGACGTGCGCGTGCGGCTGCGGGCCACGGTCGAGCAGCGGCTGGCCTTGCTCGACGCGGCGCAACAGATCGAGGCCACCTACCGCGACGGTCTGCTGCCGCAAGGAGACCTCGCCGTCCAGTCAGCCACTGCAAGCTACGCGGCGGGGCAGGGATCGCAACTCACCGTGCTGGCCTCCGTAGCAGCGTTACTCGACGATCGCACCGACTACCTGCGCCTCCTCGCAACCCACGCGGCTGAAGCAGCACGGCTCGATGAAGCGAGCCTGGAACAGCCGATGGGCGTCGACTCGCTGCTCATGCACGGGCGCAGCAGCATGCCGGCCGAAGGGCCCATGGCGGCGCCCGGCCCGAGCACGCCTAGCCGAACGACTTCAACCGCTCAGACGGGAATGAGGTGACGGCGTGACGCAGCAGAAGAGCGTTGTGGTTGTGATCGCCGTATTCCTGACCGTTGCTGCCGCCGGCACGCTGGCCTGGTACCGACTGAGCGGAGGCGGCACCTCAGTGCGGAAGGCAGACGAATACTTCTGCCCGATGCACCCACAAATCGTGCGAGACAAGCCGGGCGAGTGTCCGGTTTGCGGCATGAAGCTGGAGAAGCGCCTGCCCCGCGGCGCTTCACCGCAGGCCACCGCCGCCTCGTCTCCGGGCGAGCGGCGGATCCTCTACTACCGCCACCCCATGGACCCGTCCGTTCACTCCGACAAGCCTACGAAGGACGACATGGGCATGGACTACATCCCCGTCTACGCGGAAGAGGCGCAAGGCGTCTCGTCGGTGCCGGGACGCGCGGCGGTGACGATCCCTCCCGAGCGCGCGCAGCTGCTGGGTATCCGTAGCGAGCCGGTGACGACGGGCGTCAGCGGTAGCACACTGCGCACCGTCGGCCACGTGGCGATCGACGAGCGCCGGCGAGAGGTCGTCCAGACCAAGTACGAAGGCTACGTCGAGAAGCTGTACGTGGACTTCACCGGCAAGCCGGTGCGCCGGGGCCAGCCGCTACTCGCGATCTACAGCCCGGAGTTGGTGGCGGCCCAGAAGGAGTACCTGGTGGCCCGCGGCGCGCAGCAGCGGCTGGGCGAATCCAGCGTTCCCGGCGTGGCCAAGGGCGGTGCGGAGCTGGCCGACGCCGCCCGCCAGCGTCTGCGCTCGTTGGACGTCAGCGCGGATGAGATCGCCACGCTCGAACGGACAGGGTCGACCCGCCGGACGATCACCTTGCGCTCCCCCGTTTCCGGCCTGGTGGTGCAAAAGAACGCCTTCGAGGGAATGAAGGTCTCTCCGGCCGACCGCCTCTACGAGATCGCGGACCTTTCGCGCATATGGATCCTGGCCGAGGTGTACGAGAAGGACCTCGCTGCCGTCCGAGTCGGTCTCCCGGCCAGAGTAGTACTGCCTGACCAACCCGGGCGCGAGTGGCGGGGCACGGTCACCTTCATGTCCCCCACCGTGAAGCCCGAGACGCGCACGGCCGAGGCGCGAATCGAGCTGAGCAACGCGGATGGCGTGCTCAAGCCGGACATGTTCGCGGACGTGTACCTCGAAGGCTCCCCCGCCTCGGTGCTGACGGTGCCGGAGAGCGCGGTCGTCCAGACCGGTGAGCGCACGCTCGTGTTCGTGGACAAGGGGCAGGGCCACTACGAGCCGCGCGAAATCTCGATCGGCGAGCGCGTCTCTGGTGGGTACCGCGTACGGAGCGGTCTGGTGGCAGGCGAGCGCGTCGTCGTCTCGGCCAACTTCCTGCTCGACTCCGAATCCAGCATCCGGTCGGCCATCGCGCGAGCGAGCGGCGGGAACTGAGATGGTTCGCAGCGTCATCCGCTTCAGCGCCGAACACAAGTTTCTGGTGCTGGCGCTCACGGCCGTGGCCGTGGCCTATGGGCTCTACACCCTGCGCCACATCCCCGTGGACGCGATCCCGGACCTCTCCGATACCCAGGTCATCGTGTACTCGCGCTGGGACCGCAGTCCCGACGTCATCGAAGACCAGGTCACCTACCCGATCGTAGCCGCTCTCCTCGGCACACCCCGAGTGAAGGTGATCCGCGGGTTCTCCGACTTCGGCTACTCGTACGTCTACGTCATCTTCCAGGACGGAACCGACCTCTACTGGGCGCGCAGCCGGGTACTCGAGTACCTGAGCAAGATCCAGCCGCTGCTGCCGCAGGGCGTCACGACCGAGCTGGGCCCGGACGCGACCGGCGTGGGTTGGGTATACCAGTATGCGCTCGTCGACGAATCTGGTCGCCAGTCCTCGGCCGACCTGCGCGCCTTCCAGGATTGGAGCCTGCGCTACCGGCTGCAGGCGGTGCCCGGGGTCGCGGAGGTCGCCTCGTTCGGCGGCTTCGTCAAGCAGTACCAGGTGACGGTCGACCCGAGCCGGCTGCGCTCCTACGGGCTGTCGATCACCGACGTGGCGGACGCGGTGCGAAAGAGCAACCAGGACGTCGGCGGCCGCCTGCTCGAGCTCGCTGGCCGTGAGTTCATGGTCCGCGGCCGCGGGTACGTGAAGCAGAAGGAAGACCTCGAGGCCGTCGTGCTCAAGGTCGACGCCACCGGGACGCCAGTTCTCGTGCGCGACGTTGGCTGGGTGGCACTGGGTCCGGAAATCCGCCGCGGTGTGAGCGATCTCGACGGCCGGGGCGACGTCGCCGGCACCGTAGTCGTCATGCGCCAGGGCGAGAACGCGCGCGCCGTCATCGGGCGCGTGAAGGAGCGGCTGGAGGAGATCAAGCCTTCGCTGCCCGAGGGCGTGAAGATCGTCACCACCTACGACCGCTCCGACCTGATCCAGCGCGCGATCGACAACCTGAAGCACGACCTGCTGCTGGAGATCGCGATCGTCAGCCTGGTCGTTCTGGTCTTCCTCTGGCACATCCCCTCCGCCATCGTCCCCATCGTCACGATCCCGGTGGCGGTGCTCCTGGCATTCATCCCCATGGCCTTCATGGGCATCTCCTCCAACATCATGTCCCTTGCGGGCATCGCCATCTCGATCGGCGTGCTAGTGGATGGGGCCATCGTGGAGGTGGAGAACGCCTACAAAAAGCTCGAGCGCTGGCAGAGCGAAGGCGGCCAGGGCGACTTCCACAAGGTTCGCCTGGAGGCCCTCCTCGAGGTGGGGCCTTCGGTCTTCTTCTCCCTGCTCGTGATCGCGGTGGCGTTCCTGCCCATCTTCACGCTGGTCGACCAGGAGGGACGCCTTTTCCGGCCCCTCGCCTGGACCAAGAACCTCACCATGTTCATGGCCGCACTGCTGGCCGTGACGCTGGACCCGGCACTGCGGATGATGTTCACGCGCATGCACTGGTCGCGCTTCCGGCCCTTCTGGCTCAGCCGGGTCTGGAACACGGTTACCGTAGGCCGTTACTATCCGGAGGAGCGGCACCCCATCAGCCGCGGGCTCTTCGCCGTTTACGAGCCGGCCTGCCGGTTCGTGCTGCGCCATCCCAAGGCGGTCATCGCCGCCGCGATGATCGTCGTCCTCACCACGGTCCCCGTCTATCTCGGTCTCGGCCACGAGTTCATGCCGCGGCTCAACGAGGGCGCCATCCTCTACATGCCGACGACGCTTCCGGGGATCTCAGTAGCGGAGGCCAGCCAATGGCTGCAGGCCCAGGACCGCGTGCTCATGTCGTTCCCGGAAGTGGTGCAGGTGCACGGCAAGGCGGGCCGCGCCGAGACGTCCACCGACCCCGCGCCGCTCTCGATGGTCGAGACGGTCGTGAATCTGAAGCCACCCTCGGAGTGGCGGCCCAAAAACCGCTGGTACTCGCGATGGGCACCCGACTGGTCCAAGAGACTGCTACTGCGGCGCATCTGGCCCGACCGAGTCTCCTACGAAGAGCTGGTTAATGAGATGGACGCTGCAATGCACTTTCCGGGCACGACGAACGCCTGGACGATGCCCATCAAGAACCGGATCGACATGCTCACCACCGGCATTCGGACCCCGATCGGCATCAAGGTATTCGGCCCGGATCTCAAGAGGATCGAGGCCGTCGGCCAGCGGGTGGAAGAGGTGGTGCGGCGCGTGAAGGGAACACGCAGCGTGTTCGCCGAGCGCGTGGCCGGCGGCTATTTCCTCGACTTCGACCTCAAGCGCGAGAATCTGGCCCGGTACGGTCTCACCGTCGCGGACGCTCAGGCCGCCATCATGTCCGCCGTGGGCGGCGAGAACGTGACGACGACCATCGAGGGCCGGGCGCGGTTCCCGGTCAGCGTCCGCTATCCCCGCGAGCTGAGGGACGACATCTCCCGGCTGCGCGAGGTTCTCGTACGCACGGCTACGGGTGCCCAGATTCCGCTGGGGCAGCTCGCAGACTTGCGCACGGTGCAGGGTCCCTCCATGGTGCGCAACGAGAACGGGCTGCTCTCAGGCTACGTCTACGTGGATACGGCGGAAAGCGACATCGGCGGATTCGTCGAGCGGGCGAAGGAGGCGGTGGCGGCCGCGGTCAAGCTCGAGCCCGGTTATTCACTGGAGTGGAGTGGTCAATACGAGAACATGCTCCGTGTTCGCCAGCGCCTCAAGCTTGTGCTGCCCATCACGCTGTTCCTGATCGCATTCCTCCTCTACGTCAACACCGGCTCAGCGACAAAGGCGGGCATCGTCCTGCTGGCGGTGCCCTTCTCGGTGGTGGGTGCCGTCTGGCTGATGTGGTTGCTCGGTTACAACGTATCGATCGCCGCGTGGGTCGGAATGATCGCCCTCATGGGTCTGGACGCC
>QHVJ01000307.1 GCA_003222275.1 Acidobacteriota bacterium
ATGTCGATCAACCCGACGGTCCGCCCCACTCGCGTTCCGGCCTCGCGTGAGCCCGGAAGCTTCAGGAGAAGCGGCACGTGGAGAACCTCGCGATAGAGGAGGATCCCGTGCTCCTGCTCGCCATGGTCCCCCAGCCCTTCCCCATGGTCGGAGACCAGGAGCAGGATCGCGCGGTCGTAGATGCCGTCACGCTTGAGCTGAGCGAGGAACTCCCCCACGACGCCGTCGCTCGCCGCGATCTCTCCGTCGTAGGTCGCTCCGTAGCGGGTCCGGAAAGGCTCCGGCGGCTCGTACGGGAGGTGCGGCTCGTACAGGTGCAGGAAGAGGAAGACCGGCCTCGTCTTGACGCCCTCGGTCCAGGCGAGAGCGCGGCGAGCGGTCTCGGCTCCGGGGCGTTGGAGGAGGCTGAGGTCCGGCGTCCACTCCACGTCGCTGCCGACGGCGTCGTCGAAGAAGTCGAGGGAGTCGTTCATACCCGTCGCACCACGCAGCACGTAGGCGGACACGGCGGCCCCCGTCGCGTAGCCGTGCGCCCGGAGGCGCCGAGCCAGCGTCGGGTGGGCGTCGCCGTTGAAGCGGTAGCCGAGGTTGGTCCGCACTCCGTGCTCGGCCGGCAGCAGGCCCGTCAGCATCGACAGGTGCGAAGGAAGGGTCAGGGGACACTGGCTGTAGGCGTTCTCGAACAGGATCGAGTCGCGCTGCAGGGCGTCGATGTTCGGCGTCTCCACCTTGGAGTAGCCGTAGGCGGGGAGATGGTCCGCGCGCAGCGTGTCGATGGAGATGAGGATCACGGGAGCGCCCGGAAAGTGCTCGGAGGCGGGGCCCCTGCGGCCGCAGCCCGCCGCCAGCGCCAGCGAAATGAGTACGAGCACCCTCAAGGCGGGGCCAGTGTACCCACTTTGGCCTGATGTAGACTCTGCTCGTGGCCAAGGACGCGCATCGGCGTCGGCCTGAGGTTTCCCCGGTGACCATCGGCTTCCTCCTGTCAGGGTTTCTCGTCTGGAGCGTGGTCTTCCCCGCCACGGCCGAGTCCCAGGAGCCCCCGCCGACCTTCCCCGCCCAGGTCGAACAGGTCACGGTGGACGTGGTCGTGACCGACAAGAAGGGGGAACCGGTCACGGGGCTGAAGAAAGAGGACCTCGAGATCTACGAGAACGGCGCCCCCCAGACGATCGTGAACTTCGACGCCGTCGAGCTGGCCGCCGCCGCCCCGGCGGAGACGCCGGCTTTCCGCCCTCGCGTCTCCACCAACACGGGCCACGATCGGCGCCAGGCCGGACGTACGTTCGTGATCTTCTTCGACGACATCCACCTCTCGCCGTTCACGGCCCAGCGGGCCAAGGCCGCGGCGGCGGATTTCCTGAGGACGGAGACCCGCGAGGGAGACCGGGTCACCCTGGTCGCGGCGGGAGGCGGGGCGTGGTGGAGCACGCGCATGCCGTCCGGCCGCGACGAGATGATCGATCTCGTCAAGCGCCTCCAGGGCCGCTCGGTCCCGGAGACGGGGCGCGACCGCATATCCGAGTACGAGGCCATGCGCATCCACGTCTTCCGGGACGAGATGGTCATGAACCGCGTCCAGCGCCGCTTCGAGACGGCGGGCCTGACGACCATGACGCAGCAGAGCCAGCACGTGACCGGACCGCGGGCGGTGGAGGACCCGGTCGTGACCGCGAGGGCGGCCGAGGTCTATTTCGGCGCCGCGGCCCGCAACCGCATCACCCTTGGGGCGCTGGAGCGCTCGCTGCAGGCGCTGATGGGCGTGCAGGGGCGCAAGTCGCTGATCCTCGTCTCCGACGGGTTCATCTACGACCCCCAGCTCGACCTGTTCAAGCGCCTCGTCGACGCCTCGCGACGGGCCAACACCGCGATCTACTTCGTCAACAGCCGGGGCCTGGAGGGGCTGCCCCTCGCGATGACCGCCGAGTTCTCGGCCCCCTTGCCGGGGGAGGACATCGGCTCGGCGTTCGCGGAGTCCTTCGAGGCCACCGAGGGCTCGGAATCGCTGGCCGCGGACAGCGGCGGCTTCACGGTCGGCAACACGAACGACCTCACGAGCGGCTTCAAGCGCATCGCCGACGAGACGCGCGTCTATTACCTCGTCGGCTACAACCCCACCAACGCGGCCCGCGACGGCACGTTCCGCAAGATCCAGGTAAAGGTCCGCGCGAAGGGCGTACAGATTCGCGCCCGCAAGGGCTACTACGCGCCTTCCGCCCAGCAGGAGGCGCGCTCGGCGAAGCCGGCGGATCCCGAGTTCCAGCACGCCCTCGACTCGCCGTACGAGGTGGACGACATCCCCCTCCGCCTGACCCATTTCGTCAGGGAGGAAACGTCGCTGCTCGGCCGGGCGCACGTGCTCGTGGCCGTCGAGGTGGACATCCGCAACCTCGCCCTCGAGGAGAAGGAGGGCCAGTCGACGGGCACGCTGGAGCTCCTGCTGGTCGCGGTGAACCGCGAGACCGGCCAGTTCGTCCGCCAGGACCAGAAGGTGGATCTCAAGCTCCCCCCGGCCACCCGAGAGCGCCTCGCGCGCACGTGGCTGCCGATCGTCCGCGAGCTTGAGCTGGGCACCGGACGGTACCAGGCCAAGGTCGTGGTCCGGGATAAGGCGACCGGCCGCATCGGGACCGTCGTCCACCCGTTCGAGGTCCCGGATCTGTCCCAGTTCCGCGTCACGACCCCGGTCCTGAGCGACACGCGCGACGACACGGAGCAGGGCGGGACCGGTAACCGCCTGGCGATCCTCGCCCGGCGCGATTTCCCCGAGGGGAGTTCCCTCTTCTGCCAGGTCGAGGTCTACGGAGCGGCCCGGCTGGAATCGTCGCGCATGCCCAGGGTCTCCATGGGATACCAGGTGCGCCGCAGCGACGGCGCTCTCTACACGCAGGACGCGCCCAGCGTGATCAATCCAACGCCGGCGGGATCGCTGTCGCGCATGATCGGCTTCTCCCTCGCGGACGCCACGCCGGGAGATTACGAGATCGTGATGCGCGTCAAGGACGAGCTCTCCGGCAAGTCGCTCGAGCTGCACGAGCCGTTCAGCGTGACGCCGGCGCTGAGCTCGGTCCCGGCGGCGCCGAGCAGCAGGTAGCGTGCGCGTGCAGGCTCGCTCCCTCCCCCGCGTGTGGCTCGCCGCCTGTTTCCTCGCGGGCGCGGCGGCCGTCCCCGTGGCCGACGATCTGGCCGCCAAGGCCCAGCGGGGCCGGGAGGCGATGGCCGCGGGCCGCTTCGATGAGGCGGCCACCCTCTACGCCGAGATCACCCGCGCTCTGCCGGACGAGCCCGGCATGCTGTTGAACCTGGGCATGGCGTTGTCGATGGCCGGTCGGCCCCGGGAGGCCGTTCCGCGCCTCGAAGCCGCGCTCAGGCTGCGGCCCGATCTGCTGCCCGCGTCCCTCTTCCTCGGCGCGGCCCGGCTCGAGCTGGGTCAGCCCGCCCGCGCCCTCGAGCCCCTGCAGAAGGTAGTGGCCGCTCAGCCGGACAACCTCGAGGCCCGAAGAAGGCTGGCGGACGCGCTGTGGTCGCTCGAGCGCTTCGCGCCGGCCGTCCAGGAGTACCAGACACTCGCGGGGCAGGCTCCGGACGATCCGCGAGCGTGGTACGGCCTGGGTAAGAGCTACGAGGGCCTGGCGCGGGTTGCTCTCGAGCGCCTTCAGACCTCCGCCCCGGACACCGACTACGTCCTGCGGCTGGTCGCGGACACGATGGTCGCCGAGGGCCGGCTCGCCAACGCGTTTCGCCTTTATCGTGAGGCCCTCGAGAAGCGGCCGAGCCTGGCGGAGGCCCACGATGCCCTCGCCCGGATCTACGAGGACAGCGGCCATCCAGAGTGGGCCGCGGTCGAGCGCGAGAGATCGCGCGCCATTCCGCCTCTCGATTGCCCCGCGCCCAGCCCGCAATGCGACTTCCGTGCGCGGCGGTACGCGTCGGTCCTCGCAACCGCGGGGTCCCTCGGAACGGCCGAGGGACTCTACTGGGAGTCGCGCGCCGCCCGCGAGCTCGCCGCGGAAGCGTTCGCCCGTCTCGACCATCTGGCTCCGTCGGCGGAGGCCACGTTGAGACATGTGGAGGTGCTCCGCTCCCGAAAGAGGACTGCCGCCCGCGAAGCGATCGACGAGCTGAAGAAGGCCGCCCAGGCCTGGCCCGAGGACCTCAGGATCCGCCGGGAGCTGGCGACCGTGCTCGTCATCGTCGGCGATACCGAGACGGCCCAGGCCATCCTGGAAGAGCTGCTGAAGCGCGAGCCCGAATCCGCCGAGGCGGCCCTGGCCCTGGGCGAGACGTGGCTCAAGGTCCAGCAGCCGGCCAGGGCCATTCCGCTGTTGGAGGGCGTCGTCCGCCGCGACCCGAAGCTGCTGCTGGCCCAGGCGGCCCTGGGGCGCGCGTACGCGGAGGCTGGGGACATGGCCAAAGCCATCGCGCCCCTGCAGGCCGCCCTGGAGACCGACCAGGACGGGAGCCTGCACTACCAGCTCGCGCGCGCCTATCGGGCGACGGGCCGTTCCGAGCTGGCGACCCAGGCCCTCGCGCAGTTCCAGGAGATCAGGAAGTCCGCCGAGGCGCAGGCGCAGAGCCTGCAGGAGGAGTTCCGGATCACGCCGCCTTGAGCTGATCCGAAGGTATCATCCGACGCTGTGCCCGCGGTGCTCCTGCCCGTCCTCCTGCTGGCCCTGCCTCCGCTGCCCCTCGATGCGCTGCCGACGGCGGTCCGCGAGCGCGTGGCCACCGCGTATCAAGGCGCCGTCGCCGATCCCGGGAGCGCCCGCGCGAGCGGATCGGTGGCCATGCTGCTCCAGGCATACGACCAGTTCGAGGTTGCCGAGGCCTGGTACCGCCGCGCTCAGCAGCTCGACCCCAACGCGTTCGACTGGGCTTACCTCCTGGGAGTAGTGCAGGCAGAGCGCGGACGAAACGACGATGCGGCGCGAGCGCTGCGAGATGCGGCCGAGAAGCTGCCCCGCTACCTGCCGGCCCGGCTCAAGCTGGCCGACGTGCTCCTCGCGCGCGGCGAAGTCGATGCGAGCGCCGCTCTCTACGACGAGATGGTGAAGGAGCATCCCGACGCGCCTCAGGCGCACTACGGCCGGGGCCGCGTGGACGCGGTGCGCGGGCGACCCGCGGCGGCGGTCGACCGCTTCCGCCGCGCCATCGAGCTGTCCACCGGCTTCGGCGCCGCCTACTACGCGCTCGGGCTCGCGTATCGCGACCTCGGGCGGGCCGACGACGCGCGCGCCGCCCTCCAGCTCTACGAGGCGCACCGCATGGAGGCTCCCACGCTCGACGACCCGGTGCTGGCGCGCGTGCGTCAGCTCAAGACGGGGCCGCTCGCGCGCCTGGCCGAGGGCGTGCGGCTCGCCAAGGAGGGGGACGTCGAAGGCTCCATTCGTGAGCACGAGGCGGCCTTGGAGGGTGACGCGAGCCTCGCCCAGGCCCACGCGAACCTGATCTCCCTCTACGGCCGCGCGCACCGATGGGACAAGGCAGAGGAGCATTACCGGGCCACGACGGCCCTTGCTCCCGGTCTGGCCGAGGCACACTACGACTACGGCGTCGTGCTCGTCGAGCAGCGCCGCCCGCGCGAGGCCGCGGAGGCGTTCGCGCGCGCGCTCTCCATCAATCCCAACTATCCCGCCGCCCACAACAACCTCGGCAACATGCTCGAGGCCGAAGGGCGCTCGGCGGAGGCCGAGATCCACTACCGCGCCGCGATCGCGAACGACCCCACCTACCGGCTGGCCCGCTTCAACCTGGGACGGGTGCTCGTCTCGCAGCAGAAGCATGCCGAGGCCATCGCCGAGTTCGAGAAGACGCTCGTTCCCGAGGACGGCGAGACACCGCGCTACCTCTACGCGCTGGCCGCGGCCTGGGTGCGGGCTGGCGACCTCGACAAAGGCCGCCGGTACGGCAAGGAAGCCCAGGAGAAGGCGGTGGCCCTCGGCCAGACGGAGCTGGCGGCGACGATCGCCCGCGATCTCCGCTCTCTCGAAGCGACCCCTCCTCGATGAGGATCACGCCGACCCGAATCGTTCTCGCGGTCGGCCTCGCCGCGCTCGGCCTGGCCGTTACCCGCCCCACCCGCGGTGCCGCCCCCGCGCTCTTCCGCGACGTGGCCGAAGAATCAGGCCTGCGATTCCGCCACTTCACGGGCTCGAGCGGCGAGTACTTCATGCCCGAGATCATGGGCGCCGGCGGCGCCCTTCTCGACTACGACGGCGACGGCGACCTCGACGTGCTGCTGCTGCAAGGCACGATGCTCGACGAGCGCAAGACGCCCGGCGAGGCCCGCTTCCCGCCCGCGCCCGGCCAGCCTCCCGGCGCGCGGCTGTTCCGGAACGACCTCGCGCGAGGACCGGATGGGCGCCGCCGCCTCCACTTCACGGACGTCACGGAGGAAGCGGGCATACGCTTCCTCGGCTACGGGATGGGCGTGGCCGTGGGCGACTACGACAACGACGGCCACCCGGACGTCTACCTCACCGCCTTCGGCCCCAACGCGCTCTACCACAACAACGGCGACGGCACGTTCACCGACGTCACGCGGGCCGCCGGCGTGGACGACCCGCGCTGGAGCACGAGCGCGACGTTCTTCGATTACGACGGCGACGGCAACCTGGACCTGTTCGTCGCCAATTACCTCGACTTCACGATCGCGGGGAACAAGGTCTGCTTCGACGCGGTGGGCGCGCGCGACTTCTGCAGCCCGTCGCGATACCGCCCCGTTCCCGGACGTCTCTTCCGCAACGACGGTGGCGGCCGCTTCACGGACGTCACCGAGCCGTCCGGCATCGCGAAGGCGTTCGGGCCCGGCCTGGGTGTCGTCGCCGCCGACTTCGACGGCGACGGCCGGCTCGACCTCTACGTGGCCAACGACGGCGCCGCCAACCTGCTCTGGCTCAATCGCGGAAACGGCACGTTCGAGGAGCAGGGCCTGCTCTCGGGCACCGCCTACAACGCCGAGGGACTGCCCCAGGGCAGCATGGGCGTCGCCGCGGGTGACGTCGACGCCGACGGCGACGAGGACATCTACGTCACCAACCTGCCGCGCGAGGGCAGCACGCTCTACGTCAACCAGGGCCACGCCCGCTTCCAGGACATGACCGATGCCTGGGGCCTGCGCGCCCCCAGCTTCCCGTTCACCGGCTTCGGCGCCGGCTGGCTCGACTACGACGACGACGGCCGGCTGGACCTGTTCGTGGTCAACGGGGCCGTGAACATCGTCGAGGCGCAGCGCGGCCAGCCCTATCCGTTCCAGCAGCCCAAGCAGCTCTTTCACAACGACGGCGGGCCGCCCCTGCGGCTGGTGCCGCCGGAAGTGGCGGGGTCGGAGGTCGGCCGGGCCGAGGTCAGCCGCGCGGCGGCCTTCGGCGACGTCAACGACGACGGCGGCGTGGACGTCCTCGTGACGAACAACAACGGCCCGGCGCGGCTGCTGCTCAATCAGGGCCCGCGCGGCCACTGGCTGCAGGCGCGGCTGCGCGGCAGGCCGGACAACGCCGACGGCCTGGGAGCGTGGGTCGGCCTCGCCCGCAAGGGCGCGCCGACCCTTTGGCGGCGCGCCCACACCGACGGAAGCTATCTCGCCGCCAGCGATCCCCGCGTCCACTTCGGCCTGGGCGGCTCGGCCGCCTACGATGCGCTGCTCGTCCAGTGGCCGAGCGGACGGAAGGAGATGTGGACGAGCTCCGGGGCCGACCGAACCGTGACGC
Source organism: Acidobacteriota bacterium (assembly GCA_003222275.1). GTDB lineage: Bacteria > Acidobacteriota > Vicinamibacteria > Fen-336 > Fen-336 > AA32. The sequence goes on from QHVJ01000307.1 coordinate 7,710, forward strand.
TGCGGCAGGGCACCGGAAGACCCTGGCGTTAAGGGAACGCGTCAACGTTGCCCGGCTCTCTTGCCAATCGCCTCCGGTCGTGCTGGAATCATCTCCTCCAGACAATTTGCCCGTGCTCCGCCCCGGCGGGACGGGTGTAGAGGCGACCATGAGCGATCGAAAGGTGCGACGGCGGCAATTCCTCCAAGCCTCGGCCACCGCGGCCGCGGGCTTCGTCATCGTCAAGCCCGGCTCCGTGTACGGCTCCCCCGCCAACGATGCCGTGACCCTCGGGATCATCGGCTGCGGCGGACGGGGCAACTACGTCGGGAAGGAAATGGTCGGCGCGGGGGCACGCGTGATCGCCCTGCACGACCTGTTCGACGACCGGCTGGCCGAGACGCGCGGTAACTTCGACAAGCTGGCCGAAGAGAAGGGCGCGCCGAAGATCGCCGACGGGATGCTCTTCAAGGGTCCCGACGCGTACCACAAGCTGCTGGCCTCCGGCGTCGATGCGGTGCTCATCACCAGCCCGCCCTACTTCCATCCGGACCACTTCGAGGCGGCGGTGGACGCGAAGAAGCACTGCTACCTCGAGAAGCCGGTGGCGAGCGACGTCTTCGGCGCCCGGCGCGTCGAGAGCGCGGGGCGGAAGGGCGCGGGCAAGGTCAGCATGGCGGTGGGCTTCCAGTCCCACTACGCCGAGCCCTATCAGGAGATGGTCCGGCGCATCCACGCCGGCGCCATCGGCGACATCGTGTGCGCGCAGACCTACTACTACACCGACGACCTCAAGCGGAAGGCCACCCCGGGCATGCCGCCGCTGGAGGCGCGCGTGCGCAACTGGGTCTTCGACCGCGCCCTCTCCGGCGACATCCTCGTCGAGCAGAACATCCACGTGCTCGACATCGTCAACTGGGTGATGCGCTCGCGTCCCGTCTCGGCCATGGCCACCGGCGGCAAGAAGGCGCGCCTGGACGTGGACTGCTGGGACCACTACAACGTCGAGCTCAACTACCCCGGCAACGTCCACGTCAGCTTCAACTCGACGCAGTTCAAGAACAGCTACGACGCCAAGACGCAGCGCTTCCTGGGCACCAAGGGCTACGCCGAGGCGAGCTTCGGCAAGGGCGGCGTGCGCATCGTGGGCGAGGAGCCCTGGGAGTCGGGCGCCGAGGAAGGGCTCGCGGGCTCGGTGCCGCGCAAGGTGGCGGCCTTCGTCGAGAGCATCCGCACGAAGAACCTGCAGGACGAGGTCGCGGGCGGCGTCGACAGCACGCTGACGGCCATCCTCGGCCGCACCGCCGCCTACGAGAGCGAGGGGCGCTCCTGGGAGAAGGTGGCGGGCAGCAAGGAGCGCTGGCCGAAGATCGACCTGGCCTCGCTGGCCTCGCCCTCCCGGGCATGAGGTCGGTCGATCGGCGGACGTTCCTGGAGGCGGCGGCGCTGACGGCCGCCGCCGCCTTCGCCCCCCGTCCCGCCGCGGCGGCCGGCTCGCCGAAGAAGGCCGTGCTCATCTCGATGCTGCCCAAGGAGCTCAGCTATCACGACCGGTTCAAGCTCGCGGTGGACGCGGGCTTCGCCGGGATCGAGATGCGCACGGTGCCCGACGCGAAGGAGGCGGAGGAGATCCGTGACGCGTCCGCGAAGACGGGATTGCGCGTCCATTCCGTGATGAACTCCGACCATTGGACCTACCCCCTCTCGAGCGACGACCCCGCGGTGGTGGACAAGAGCGTGGCCGGCATGGACACGTCGCTCGGCAACGCGAAGCTGTGGGGCGCCGACACGGTGCTGCTGGTGCCGGCCGTCGTCAACCCGCAGACCTCGTACAAGGACGCGTGGGCGCGCTCGCAAAAGGTCATCCGCGAGAGGATCCTGCCCCGGGCCCAGGATCTGAAGGTCGTGGTCGCGGTCGAAGAGGTCTGGAACAAGTTCCTGCTCAGCCCGCTCGAGTTCGCCCGCTACGTCGACGAGCTCGCCTCTCCGTGGATCAAGGCGTACTTCGACGTCGGCAACATCGTCTTCTACGGCTACCCCCAGGACTGGGTCCGCGCCCTCGGAGCGCGCATCGTCAAGGTGCACCTGAAGGACTTCCAGCTCGACCGCCCCAACGGCCGCTTCAACTGGAAGAACCTGGGCGAGGGCGACATCGACTGGGTCGAGGTCCGGCGGGCCTTCGGCGACATCGGCTACGACGGCTGGATGACGACGGAGATCAACGGCGGCGACGCCGCGTACCTCAAGGACGTGGTGGCCCGGTTCGACCGTTTCCTCGCCGGCCAGAAGCCGGTCTAACAGCGCGTCTCAACACGTCGGCCGACGGGGGCCCCTGTCTTTCCGGAGGTGCTCATGCACGCGATCGCCAGACTCGGAGCCTCCGCTTTCTTTCTCGCCGCCCAGGCTTCGCTGCACGACGCCCCTGCTCCGGCGGCCTGCGTCCCCACCGAGCAGGCGCTTCGGGCCGTAGCCCAACGACGAAGTACACACAGCCTTCGTGGACGACACGGCGCTTCTGAGCTTCCGCCGACATTGGACGTTGACTCACCAGCCTTCAGGTGCCTCCTTTCGGTCCAGCTCGCGGATGACCGAGGTGCTTGTGTGTCGCGGCGGACGATGGAACATTCTGGCGTTCCAGGAGACCAGCTCCTCCCCGCGAAATCAGACAGTTTCTTCACCCGAGGCCTCTCCATCGAAGAGCGGTTCGTCCGGGACCGCGGTGGTCGCGTCAGTGGCATTGTCTACACCATGGGGGACACTGAGATCGAGGCGAAGCGCGTGCCGTAGACCGGCGCCCCCGGTCGGTGAGCGAGCGGGCCGCACTCCCGATTTACACCAGCTCGGCGCCGATGGCGCGGAGCGCACCCAGGGCGGCGGTCAGCTCGCCCTGCCGCACGCGGCGAACCTCGCACACCTTCCACAGCTCCGGCATGCTGTGCCGCGCCGCCGACTCGACCGCCGCCTCCAGATAACCCGGCAGCTCCAGCGAGCCCCCGCCGACCGCCACGACGGAAGGATTGAAGAGATCGATCACCGTCGCGAGGCCGAGGCCGAGGGCCTCGCCCGCCCCGCGCAGCGCCTGCAGCACCGCGGGATCCTTGGCCGCTGCTCGCGCGAGGACGCTCGCGGCTCCGCCGCTGAGCCGCTTCAGGATCGACGCGCCCGAGGCGAGCTGATCGAGCGTCGCGACGCCCTCGGCGCCGGCGATCGGGATGCTGCCCAGCTCGCCCGCCCACCCGCGGGCGCCCCGGAAGGGACGGCCGTCCACCACGAAGCCGGCCCCGATGCCGGTGCCCGCCATCACCACGGCCGCCGTGCTGCCTGCCGGCAGGTCGTGCAGCTCCTCCAGGGAGGCCGCCTCGACGTCGTTCAGCAGGCGGACCGGGCAGAGCCGCCCGAGCACCTCGGCGCGCCATCCCACGAGAAGCGGTAGCACATCGCACGTCTGCACCGAGCCGTCGCCCGCGACCAGTCCCGGCACCGCGACCCCCGCCCCCACCGGGGCCGTGCCGAGCGCGCTCACGAAGCGATCGATCTCGGTGTCGAGGTGGCGGCCCGTGAATGCGGAGCCGGTCGGGACCCGGTCGACGTCTCGGTGGTCGGACCACTGGGCGAGCAGCAGCAGCTTCGTCCCGCCGACGTCGATCCCCAGCAGAGGACGCTCAGACATGGGTGCCAGTATAGCGACGGCGCTCCCGGGTAGAATCCCTAAAATAAAAGCTGCGCGCGCAGCGGGATTGACTCCCGCGCAGCGCGCGGGGGGTTCGGGGCGTGCGCCGCAGCACCCCCCGGCTCAAAAAAGGAGGCAGCAGCATGATCAGCGACCCTCGAGCAGGGAAGATGTGTCTCGGGCTGGCTCTGGCCGCGTTGGCGGCGTTCGTGGCGACGGCCGCCTGGGTAGGTCCGGCCGCCGCCGCGGACGGCAAGCTGCGCATCATCACCTTCGGCGCGCATCCCGACGACTGCGAGCTGGACACGGCCGGCGTGGCTGCGAAGTGGGCCGCCCTCGGCCACAAGGTCAAGTGCGTGTCGGTGACCAACGGCGACATCGGCCACTCGGTCATCGCCGGCGGGCCCCTGGCCCTGCGCCGGCGGGCGGAGTCCCAGCACGCGGCGCGGATCCTCGGCATCGAGACCGAGGTGCTCGACAACCACGACGGCGAGCTGATGGTGACGCTGGAGAACCGCCGCCGGATCGCGCGCCTCATCCGCGACTGGCAGGCGGACGTCGTGATCAGCCACCGTCCCAACGACTACCACCCCGATCACCGCTACACGGGCGTGCTCGTGATGGACGCCGCGTACATGGTGCAGGTCCCCTTCTTCACCCCCGAGGTTCCCCCCCTCACCCGCAACCCGGTCTTCCTCTTCTCGGAAGACCAGTTCCAGAAGCCCAACCCCTTCAGCGGCGACATCGTGGTCGGCATCGACGACGTCGTCGACAAGAAGCTGGCCGTGGTCGAGGCGATGGAGTCGCAGTTCTACGAGGGCGGCTGCTGCGACGTGCCCGCGGGCGGCATGCCCCAGGACGCGGCGGGCAAGGAGGCGCGCCGCAAGCAGGTGCACGACTTCTTCGCCTCGCGCTTCGCCGCCACCGCGGACCGCTTCCGTTCGCGCCTGGCTGAGTACTACGGCGCGGACCGGGCGGCCGGCATCAAGTACGCCGAGGCCTTCGAGATCTGCGAGTACGGCCGCCAGCCCACCAAGGAGGAGGTCCGGCAGCTCTTCCCGTTCCTGCCCTCCCGCTGAGGGGTTGACTTGGAGGCGCGTCTGACACTAGGCTCCCGCCCAAACACACCTAGCCAGGAGGTTCGACCATGAACACGCGCAGGCTTTTTGTGGCCAGCTGCCTGGCGCTCCTCACCACGTCGATGGTGTTCTCGATCCGCGGGGACATCGTGGACGCGCTCACGCTCGACTTCCACATCACCAAGGAGCAGATGGGGGCCATCCTCAGCCCCGCGTTCTGGGGCTTCACGCTGTCGATCATCATCGGCGGCTCGCTCGTCGACTGGCTGGGGATGCGCAATCTCCTCCTGACCTCGAGCCTGGGCTACGTGGGCGCCGTGCTGGTGCTGATCTTCGCGCCGCGGCCCACCGGTCCCGTCGACTCGATCTTCAGCAACACGGGCACCACGATCCTCTACGCGGGCATGCTCGCGCTGGGGCTGTGCCAGGGCCTGGTGGAGGCGGTGATCAACCCGCTGATTGCGACCATCTACTCGAACGACAAGACGAGCAAGCTCAACATGCTCCATGCGTGGTGGCCGGGCGGTCTGGTCGTGGGCGGGCTCATCGCTTTCGCTCTCACCAAGGCCCTCGGCCTGGACGCGCCGGGGATCACCCCCGAGGCGGCCACGCGCGGTTGGCAGATCAAGCTCGCGGTCGTGATCCTGCCCTCCATCCTGTTCGGGCTCATGATCCTCGGCCAGAAGTTCCCGGCCACCGAGCGCATCACGGCGGGCGTTTCCACGGGCGACATGTTTCGCGAGATGTTCCGCCCGATGTTCCTGCTGTGGTTCGTGTGCATGTGGCTCACCGCCGCCACGGAGCTGGGTCCCGCGCAGTGGGTCAGCTCCGTGATGTCCCAGGTGGCCCACATGCAGGGCGTGCTGATCCTCGTGTACACATCCGGCATCATGTTCGTCCTGCGGTTCTTCGCGGGACCGCTGGCCCACCGCCTGTCGCCGCTGGGCCTGCTGACCCTGTGCGCGATCCTCTCCGGCATCGGACTCTTCGCGCTGAGCAACGCCAATACTCCCGCCCTCGCCTTCGCCGCCGCGACCATCTTCGGCGTCGGCGTGAGCTACTTCTGGCCGACGATGCTCGGGGTCACCTCGGAGCGATTCCCGCGCGGCGGGCCGCTGCTGATGGCCATCGTGGGCGGGGCCGGAATGCTCTCGGCGGCCTTCATCCTGCCGATCATGGGCCGGTGGTACGACCAGTACGGCGCTGCCGCCGCCTTCCGCTACGTCGCGGTGCTCCCCGTGCTCCTGACGTTCATCTTCGGGGGGCTGTATCTCTACTACCGCGCGCGCGGCGGCTACAAGGCGGTGGCCATCGGCGCGCAACCCATGGCTTGAAGGAGGCGCGATGGCGCTCACGCGGCGGCAGGCGATCCTGGGGACGGGACTGGCGGGAGCGGGAGCGCTCCTCGGCCGCGGCGGCGCCGACGCGCAGACGGCTCCACCCACCGGCCGCGTGGTGACCAAGGGCCGGCTGAAGCAGTCGGTCTCGTGGTGGTGCTATCAGAGGATTCGCGCCGAAGGCCGGGATCGACCGCTGCCCGAGTTCGCCCGCGCGGTGAAGGACATGGGGCTCACCGCGATTGACCTGCTGAAAGAAGACGAATGGCCGGTGGTCCGCGACCTGGGCCTGATCTGCTCGATGGGCTACGGCGGCGGAGGCACGATCCCGGACGGGCTCAACAACAAGGCCAACCACGACGCCATCGTCAAGGGGTTGGAGAAGACCCTGCCCAAGGCGGCGCAGATGGGCGTCCCGAACCT